>NZ_JAXCIL010000002.1:618933-928399 GCF_034387475.1 Pseudomonas sp. Teo4 | reverse complement strand
GCTAAGGTCCCAAAGTCATGGTTAAGTGGGAAACGATGTGGGAAGGCTTAGACAGCTAGGAGGTTGGCTTAGAAGCAGCCATCCTTTAAAGAAAGCGTAATAGCTCACTAGTCGAGTCGGCCTGCGCGGAAGATGTAACGGGGCTCAAACCATGCACCGAAGCTACGGGTATCACCTTTGGTGATGCGGTAGAGGAGCGTTCTGTAAGCCTGTGAAGGTGAGTTGAGAAGCTTGCTGGAGGTATCAGAAGTGCGAATGCTGACATGAGTAACGACAATGGGAGTGAAAAACTCCCACGCCGAAAGACCAAGGTTTCCTGCGCAACGTTAATCGACGCAGGGTTAGTCGGTCCCTAAGGCGAGGCTGAAAAGCGTAGTCGATGGAAAACAGGTTAATATTCCTGTACTTCCAGTTATTGCGATGGAGGGACGGAGAAGGCTAGGCCAGCTTGGCGTTGGTTGTCCAAGTTTAAGGTGGTAGGCTGAGATCTTAGGCAAATCCGGGATTTCAAGGCCGAGAGCTGATGACGAGTTGCTATTAGGCGACGAAGTGGTTGATGCCATGCTTCCAAGAAAAGCTCCTAAGCTTCAGATAACTGGGAACCGTACCCCAAACCGACACAGGTGGTCGGGTAGAGAATACCAAGGCGCTTGAGAGAACTCGGGTGAAGGAACTAGGCAAAATGGCACCGTAACTTCGGGAGAAGGTGCGCCGGCGAGGGTTAAGGACTTGCTCCGTAAGCCCATGCCGGTCGAAGATACCAGGCCGCTGCGACTGTTTATTAAAAACACAGCACTCTGCAAACACGAAAGTGGACGTATAGGGTGTGACGCCTGCCCGGTGCCGGAAGGTTAATTGATGGGGTTAGCGCAAGCGAAGCTCTTGATCGAAGCCCCGGTAAACGGCGGCCGTAACTATAACGGTCCTAAGGTAGCGAAATTCCTTGTCGGGTAAGTTCCGACCTGCACGAATGGCGTAACGATGGCGGCGCTGTCTCCACCCGAGACTCAGTGAAATTGAAATCGCTGTGAAGATGCAGTGTATCCGCGGCTAGACGGAAAGACCCCGTGAACCTTTACTATAGCTTTGCACTGGACTTTGAATTTGCTTGTGTAGGATAGGTGGGAGGCTTTGAAGTGGGGACGCCAGTTCTCATGGAGCCATTCTTGAAATACCACCCTGGCAACTTTGAGGTTCTAACTCAGGTCCGTTATCCGGATCGAGGACAGTGTATGGTGGGTAGTTTGACTGGGGCGGTCTCCTCCCAAAGAGTAACGGAGGAGTACGAAGGTGCGCTCAGACCGGTCGGAAATCGGTCGTAGAGTATAAAGGCAAAAGCGCGCTTGACTGCGAGACAAACACGTCGAGCAGGTACGAAAGTAGGTCTTAGTGATCCGGTGGTTCTGTATGGAAGGGCCATCGCTCAACGGATAAAAGGTACTCCGGGGATAACAGGCTGATACCGCCCAAGAGTTCATATCGACGGCGGTGTTTGGCACCTCGATGTCGGCTCATCACATCCTGGGGCTGAAGCCGGTCCCAAGGGTATGGCTGTTCGCCATTTAAAGTGGTACGCGAGCTGGGTTTAGAACGTCGTGAGACAGTTCGGTCCCTATCTGCCGTGGACGTTTGAGATTTGAGAGGGGCTGCTCCTAGTACGAGAGGACCGGAGTGGACGAACCTCTGGTGTTCCGGTTGTCACGCCAGTGGCATTGCCGGGTAGCTATGTTCGGAAGAGATAACCGCTGAAAGCATCTAAGCGGGAAACTTGCCTCAAGATGAGATCTCACTGGGATCTTGAATCCCCTAAAGGGCCGTCGAAGACTACGACGTTGATAGGTTGGGTGTGTAAGCGCTGTGAGGCGTTGAGCTAACCAATACTAATTGCCCGTGAGGCTTGACCATATAACACCCAAGCAATTTGCTGACGCAGATTGCGGTGGTGAAGACGAAAGAACCGAAAATTCGCAACATCACAAATTCACATATCCGAATTCGCCAAGAGTGTTCCTAAGACATTCTGGCTACAGAATTTCTTGACGACCATAGAGCATTGGAACCACCTGATCCCATCCCGAACTCAGTAGTGAAACGATGCATCGCCGATGGTAGTGTGGGGTTTCCCCATGTGAGAGTAGGTCATCGTCAAGATTCATTTCGCAAAACTCCTATCTGCGCATGCAGGTAGGGGTTTTGTCTTTAAGTAGAAGTTACAGATTTTCGCTGAGGCGTCCACAGGACGGATCGGCACACAGAATTTCTTGACGACCATAGAGCATTGGAACCACCTGATCCCATCCCGAACTCAGCAGTGAAACGATGCATCGCCGATGGTAGTGTGGGGTTTCCCCATGTGAGAGTAGGTCATCGTCAAGATTCAAATAAAAAGCCCCTGTCTGCGTTGCAGACAGGGGCTTTTCCTTTTCTGGCTCTAAGCCACGTTGCTACAGCTTCAGGTGATCACGCTCAGAACTGATAGCTGACGGTTGCGCTGACATTGCGCTCCTCACCCATGTAGCAGTAGTTCAAGCTGGCACACGAGGTGATGTAGGTCTCATTGGTCAGGTTGTTGGCATTGAGGCGGACGTCCACTCCTTTCAGGCCAACCTTGCCCAGGTCATACCCGACCGAAGCGTCGAACAGGGTATAGGAGGGCACCTTCATGCTGTTTTCCGTATCTGCCCAGCTGTACCCCACATAGCGGACCCCACCGCCCAGGCGCAGGCCATCGAGCGCGCCCTGGCGGAAGTTGTAGTCGGCCCACAGCGAGTACATCTGCTTGGGGGCCTGGGTAGGTGAGTTACCCTTGTTGTCCAAGTTGGTCGACACCAGGCTGGGCATCGACTTGGAGTACTCGACATCCGTGAAGGTATAACCACCCAGCAACTTCAGGTTCTCGGTCACCTGTACGTGGGCTTCCAGTTCCAACCCTTGTGAGCGCACCTCACCCACGGGACGGTAGAAGTCTTCGTTTGGTTGTTTGGACGCCAGGTTCTCCTGCTCGATGCGGAACACCGATGCGGTGAACAAGTTGTCGCTACCTGGAGGTTGATACTTGATGCCCGCTTCCCACTGAGTGCCTTCGGTGGGGGCCAGTGGTCGGCCGTTCTGGTCGGACACCGTATTCGGGTTGAACGACTCGGAGTAGCTCAGGTACGGCGCTATACCATTCTCGAACAGATAGAGCACTCCGGCGCGGGTGGTGAATTTGGAGCGGTCATCGCTCACCTTGCTGTCGGTGTCGCGATTCTCTTCGGAGACCTTCACCCAGTCCTGACGCAAGCCCAGGGAGAACCGCCACTGGTCGAGCTCCACCAGATCCTGAAGATACACCCCGGTCTGCTGCAAACGGCGTTCGTAGTGGTTTTCGCCCAGCACCTGTAGGTTGCCATTGCCGTACTGCGGATTGCCCGCGTCCAGTGGGTCTACGGAGCCATAACGCCACGTCACATCCGCTTTGCGACGTTGGTAGTCGGTACCCAGCAGCAAGGTGTGCTTGGCGGCACCGGTGAAGAATTCCGCCTGCAGCATGTTGTCGATGATGAATGAGTGCAGACGCTCATCACCGCCGGTATAAGCCCTGTTGAGAATGTTGCTGGTGGCGTCCGCCCAACCTGCCGAGTAGATCTGGTCCATCGACACGTCCGAGTCCTGATACCGGAAGTTTTGGCGGGCCGTGAAGACATCGTTGAAGCGGTGTTCGAACTGGTAGCTGAAGGACTGTTGAGTGCGCTCGAAGTTGTCGATGTCTGGCTCGCCCTCGAAGAAGTGATCCGACAGCCGAAGCCCATTGCGCGGGTGCAGCATGCCGTCCGCAGGGTTGCCGCCGTGGTAGCCGCCATTGGGGTCATGCTGCAGGTACGCTTGCAGGGTCAGCGAGGTGTCCTCGCTGAAGTCGATACTCACCGCCGGCGCGATGGCGTAGCGTTCTTCCTTGTTATGGTCGAACTGGGTGTCAGATGCGTCCGCCAAGCCGGTCAGGCGATAGGCGATTCGCTGCTCTTGATCCAGGGGGCCACTGAAGTCGAAGCCCATGCCGCGTTGTCCCTGGGTGCCCACGGTGGCTTGGACCTGGTGGTAGGGGGTGAACAGCGGCTTCTTGGTGGTCAACGCCACCAGCCCGCCAGGCGAACTGCGGCCATAGAGCACGGAGGAGGGGCCTTTGAGGATATCGATGCGCTCCAGGAAGTACGGGTCAACCTGCATCGTGCTGTAGGTGCCGTTGTCTCCCATGGACTTCAAGCCATCGACGTAGATGTTGTCCACCGAGCCGTCGTTGAAGCCGCGCATGGCCACATAGTCGTAGCGGTGGGTGGCACCATAGGGGTTGGTCAGCACGCCGGGTGTATAACGCATGGCCTGGGCTACGGTCTGCGAGCCCTGATCGTCCATCTGCTGACGGGTTACGACGGAAACCGCCTGAGACGTTTCCACCAGCGGCATGCTGGTCTTGGTCGCAACCTGGCTGTGGGTGGCGTTATAGCCCTCCATGCTGCCCAGCGCGTTGCCGAGGGTGAAGCCACGCACATCTGTATTGGGCAACGACAGTGTCGCGTCCTGTACCTGGGCGCGCAGTATGTAGGTGCGGCCGTCGTCGCTGACCGCTTCCAGGCCTGTACCGTTGAGTAACTGACGCAGTGCTTCGGCGGTCGGGTAACTGCCCTGCAGGCCGTTTGACTGAAGCTCGCCAGTCAATTGCGGCGTGCTCGACAAAGTGATGCCGGCCTGACGTGCGAACTGGTTGAGTACATCATCGAGTGGACCTGGTGCAATGGCGTACGGCTGGCTCGTCGTCACCGGCTCTTGTGCGTGTGCCAGCATGGGGGTTGCTCCCATGACCAGTGCCGTGCCAAACAGAGCGGCCTGAACTGCCTTACGCAATTGGCTCGAATCGAAGTTAGGTCGAGAATCATTCCTGCTATGGGTGTGTGAGGGATGTGAAGCGATGGTCATGGAAGGGTCCGTCGAATCGTTGGGCAGATAGGGTTGTTTCTGTCCTAGCCGGACTCGCGATTGAAACCCGCCAGAAAATTTCCCCTGATGATCTTCAGGCCATTCGCTCCAGACGAATCCACCAACGCGTACGCCGGTTCAACCGCACAGGCATGGTCTGCGGCAGCAGTTGCAGCAACGTTTCAGGATTTTCCAGGCGGAACACACCCGACAACCGCAAGTCGGCGATATCGTCACTGCAAGTGAGGAAACCATGCCGATAGCGGCTCACTTCGGCGAGGAAATCGGCCAGGCGCATGTTGCGCGTGACGATCAGCCCTTCGCTCCAGGCGGCAGCCTCCATGTCGACCTGCTCAAGCCGATGTGCACCCAGTTCGTCCAGGCGCCAGTCCTGTCCGCTGTCCAGCCATAGCAGCTCACCATTATCGGGGCGGTGTACGGCAACTCGACCTTGATCGACGCTGACATGGGTGCAGGCGCTGTCCTGCCTTACCACGAAGCGTCCAGCAAAACCCTCAAGCAGGGCATCGCGGGTCTGAACCAGCAAAGGTCGGCCTGGGTTCGCCAATGCACTGCAGGTGAGCAACAGTTCGCCTTGCTTGAGGCGGATCAGGCGTTGTCGGTCATTGAACGTCAGGTCCACGGCACTGCGTGTGTTGAGCTGCAGCAGCGATCCATCCGGTAGTTGGAAACTGCGTTGCTCGCCGGTAGCTGTGGCGTAGTCGGACGTCCAGGCGCTTACGGTTTCGAGATCCTTGGCCAGCCAGCCCGCCGACCCCAGCAGAGCGACACCGCCCAGCAACTTGAGCGCTTGGCGTCGATGCAGCCGCCGCTGGCTGGTCTCTAGCGTCTGCAGGGCAACACCTGCGCCGGGAAGGGCGCGCAGGTCGAGGTCCTGGTGCAAGTGAATAACACGTTGCCAGGCCAGTTCGTGTGCATGCTCCGCACTACGCCATTGTTCGCATTGCTGTGCCAGCGCTGGGCTGTTGCCGCTCTCTCGCAGCCTCAGCATCCACTGAATAGCCTGTTTGACCACTTTGGGCGAGGGTTGGGCGGCCGTCATTGCCTCAACGCTCGTCGTCGTAGCGCAGCTGGTAGCAATGGTAGAGCGCGTCAGCGATATGGCGCTCCACGGAACGTAGCGAAATACCCATCTGCTCAGCGATCGCCTTGTGGCTCAGCCCATCGCATTGAGCCAGCAGGAAGGCGCGGCGCACCTTAGGTTTGAGTCCATCGAGCATGCGGGCGATGCGTTCCAGCAGCTCCAGCAACAACTCCCGGGTTTCGGCAGAAGGCACCTGTGCTTCCGGCAGATGGTCCAGGGCTTCGAGGTAGGCCCTGTGCAGCTCCTCGCGACGCCAGTGGTCGATCACCAGGCCGCGGGCCACTGTGCGCAGGAAGGCACGCGGAGTATGCAGCTCCAGCTGCTCGCGGCGTTGCAGCAAGCGGACGAAGGTGTCCTGAGCCAGGTCGGCGGCATCGGCGGCGTTGCCCAGTTTGCTGCGTAGCCAGGCGTGTAGCCAGCCGTGATGTTCACTGTAAAGCGTATGCACAGCGTCGTTGGAAGGCATGGAGAAGGGCGCAGCCGTCAAATGGCGTTAATGATAATTAGTCTCATTGTTGGCGGGCAGAGACCAATTTGCAACCTTCTTGTGAGCGCCTGTAGCTGTTCAGCGAGCCGTTTGCTTGTCCAGGTACGCCCTGATAACCCGAGCCGCAGTGTTCAGGTGCTTTTCCAGTACAGCCACCGCTTCGTCCACCAGCTTGTCGCTGGCAGCGTCGGCCAGGGCGTTGTGGTCGTCCTGGGTCAACTTGCCCAGCCCCATCGAAGACAAGTGAAACCGCAGGAAGCGTTCCTCTTCGTTGAGCTCATTCTCGATCAGCCGTAGCAATTTCTGGTTGGGTGCCTTGCTGTACAGGGTCATATGGAACAGGCGGTTGAGACGGCCGATTTCAGCGTGGCTGGTTTCGTTTTCCAGCTGCTGGATGTATCCGCGGGCCCGCGCAATGTCGTCGGCATCGAGCAGAGGAATCGATTGGCGCAGCGCTTCGGTCTCGAGCAGAACCCGCAGTTCGTAGGTGTCGACCGCGTCTTCGCCGATCAAGGGGGCCACCACGGCCCCTTTGTGCATCTCCACCTTGAGCAGCGACTGCGCCTCCAGTTGGCGCAATGCTTCACGCACAGGCATGCGGCTGACACCGAACAACGTGGCAAGTTCTTGTTGGCGCACAGCCGTTCCGGGTGGCAAACGACCGTCAAGAATGGCACTGCGCAGGCGTTCTTCGATCACGCTGCGGGCCAGGTGCGCCGGTATCTGTTCGCTGACCAGCACGTTGCTCAGTTTGAATTTCTCGGCCACGCGGAGTCTGCCTCGATGACGAAAGTTGGATCCAATGACACTAGTAAGAGGCAGGGAGGCTTGTCAAACCGCTGCTCACACGGCGGTGAACGCCCAAACCGCGCGTATGGTGGATCAAGTCGCCTACCAAAGAAAGCAGTACACATATCGAGTTAACAATAAAGTTAGATTAGCCCGACCATTGGCATCGTGATTGCTGAGCGCCATTGTTTTTTACCCTGGCAAGCCGCACCATCGCTGCATTCGGCTGGCCTGAACAGGTCTTCGCAGTGGCGATATCCTGGATACTCAAAACCGTCGTGCGCTGTTTTGGCCTTGCCACACTGCTGGCAGGCCTGTTGCTGGGCGCTCTGCACGCGGACTGGGATTTTTCCCAGATCAGCCGCAAGTCGCAGGCGCTTTACGGTCCGCTGGGCGCAGGACAGGCGCGTATCGATGCCTGGCAGCACCTGATGGCCACACAACAGCAAGGCAGCGAGCTGGAGCGGCTGCAGGCGGTCAACCGCTTCTTCAACCAGCAGTTGCGCTATGTCGAAGATGTCGACCTGTGGCATGAAACCGATTATTGGGCCACCCCCATCCAGGCCTTGATCAAAGGGGCTGGCGATTGCGAGGACTACGCTATCGCCAAGTACTTCAGCCTGCGGCGCATGGGCATCCCTAGCGAAAAGCTGCGAATCACCTACGTCAAAGCCTTGCGGCAGAACAGGGCGCACATGGTCCTGACCTATTATTCAAGCCCACAGGCCCAGCCGCTGGTACTCGATAGCCTGATGGATGCCATCAAGCCTGCGAGCCAGCGCACCGACCTGCTACCGGTGTATGCCTTCAACGGCGAAGGCCTGTGGCTGACCGGCGCCACCGGCAACAAGAAAGTAGGCGATACCAAACGCTTGTCACGTTGGCAGGATCTGTTGAAGAAAATGCAGGCCGAAGGGTTCCCGGCCGAACCGGTTTACTGAGGGAGCGCAGATGTCACTGTTCAAACAATTGCTGTTGGCTATTTGCCTGTTCCTGGTCGTCGCTTTCAGTGGAAGCTTCATGGTCAGCCTGGAAAGCTCGCGCAGCCAGTACGTCAACCAGTTGCGCTCGCATGCGCAGGACGCGGCCACAGCGCTGGCCTTGTCTTTGACCCCCAATATCGACGACCCCGCAATGGTCGAGTTGATGGTCAGTTCCATTTTCGACAGTGGCTACTACGCGAGCATCAAGGTGGTCGACCTGGACTCCAACGCCACCTTGGTCGAGCGCCATGCCGAGCCCGACAGCAGTGGTGTGCCAGCCTGGTTCGTGCGCATGATCGGCCTTGAGCCTGCGGGTGGGGATGCAATCGTCAGCCGCGGCTGGCAACAGGCTGCGCGTGTCGAGGTGGTCAGCCATCCGATGTTCGCGGTAGCCAAACTCTGGCAAAGCGCGCTGGGCAGCCTGGGCTGGTTGTTGTTGTGTGGTGTGGTCAGCGCCGTGCTGGGTGCGTTGTTGCTGCGCCGGCAGCTGCGGCCGCTGGACTACATGGTCGAGCAGTCCCACGCCATTGCCCGCCGAGAGTTCCTCAGCTCGCCTGAGCTTCCACGTACACCTGAGTTGCGTCGCGTTGTGCAGGCCATGAACCAGATGGTCGAAAAGCTCAAGGCGTTGTTCACCGAGCAGGCCGAGCGCAGCGAGCGGCTGCGGGCGGAGTCCTACCAGGACGGCCTCACCGGGCTGTCCAACCGGCGCTACTTCGAAATGCAGCTCAATGCTCGGGTCAGCAACCTGGAGGAGGCCCGGGCCGGTTACCTGCTATTGCTTCGGGTGCAGGACCTGGCGGGCCTCAATGCGCGCTTGGGTGGCCAGCTGACCGACCAGTTGCTGCAGGCGGTGGGCGAGCAACTGCGCCGTACCTGTGCCGGTTTTCCGGAAACCAAAGACCTGATTTCGCGCAGCCGAGGTGGCGAATTCGCGGTGCTGGCGCCGGGCATGGTGCATGAAGAGGCGGTGAAGCTGGCTCAGGCACTTGAAGCCTCGTTGCACAGCTTGCATGACACGGGGGCTAGCGATGTCGACCCCGTGGCCTGCATCGGCCTGGCACCTTACAGCCCGGGTGACGCACCACAGACGCTGCTGAAGCTGGCGGACGAGGCCCTGGCGCGGGCCGAGAACCAGCCGAACCCGGGTTGGGTGTGCCTTGAACAGGGTGCTGCGGCCGTGGCCGGGGACAGCCAGCACGACTGGCACACGCGGCTGGAGAGGGCTTTCATCAACGGCCATTTCGAACTGTTCTTCCAGCCGGTAGTGGCCAGCCAGGCCATCGAGCGAGTGCTCCACCACAAAGTCATTTCCCGGCTCAATGATGGCCACGGCGATGCTCTGACGGCAGGCCGGTTCTTACCCTGGCTCGAACGTTTTGGCTGGATGGCCCGGCTGGACGTGCTGATGCTGGAAAAGGTGCTGGCGCACCTGCGTGGCCATGACCAGGTGCTGGCGCTCAACCTGTCTGGCGCAACCTTGGCCGACCCTGAAGCGTTGAAACGAATTTATGAATTGCTGGGCCAGAATGCTGCGTTGGGGCCGCGGCTGATTTTCGAGATCGGCGAAGAACAGTTACCCGACCAGTCGATGCTCGAGCAATTGACGCGACGCCTCCGTGGGCTCGGTTTCGGGCTGGCGCTACAGCGCTTTGGCGGGCGCTTCAGCATGATTGGCAACTTGGCCCATCTGGGCCTGGCCTATCTCAAGGTGGATGGCAGCTATATCCGCAACATCGACCACGAACAGCACAAACGCCTGTTCATCGAGGCCATTCAACGGGCGGCGCATGGCATCGACCTGCCATTGATTGCCGAGCGGGTGGAAACGGAAGGGGAGCTAAGCGTGCTGCGGGAGATGGGGGTGGAGGGTATTCAGGGGCAGCTGGTGGGCGAACCTGCGCCTTGGCGTTGAACGTGCGGTCGTTGTGGGAGCCGGCTTGCCGGCGATCACCGGCGCAGCCGGTGCCATGCACCGCGTTGCCTGCATCGCCGGCAAGCCGGCTCCCACAGGGATCGCGCCGACCTCTGGATCACCGCCGCACCTGCAGGCGCTGGCTGGCTGCCCTCAAATCAACCCACCTTCGCTTTCCTCTTCGATCAGGTTGTTCAGGCTACCCAATGCTCTACGGGCCGAAGAGCGGTTGAGGAGCTTGGCCTGGGCGCCTACGGGTAGGTCGGTGATGCTGATCACGCCTTTGGTGGTCAGCACCTCGATCAAGTCCTCGAGCACCCGGATCATGTCCAGGTCGCTCTGCTTGAGTTGCTTCAGGCTGTTTTCGACGACATCGTCGGCAAACCACTCCTGGATCTCGGCATGGTCGGCCGGGAGGATTTCCGCGAAGCCCTCGAAGGGGGCGGCTTCAACCCGCAGCAATTCCCCCTCGCTGTCGCGTTGCACGTAGAACATGGCATCCATCCTCGTCACATGAGTTCCTTAACGGTTGGGCTATGCGCAGCTTAGGCAAAGTTCCCGCGCTGCGCCTGCTGGTCAGTTGTTGGAATTGTCGATCTTGATGGTCGGGTCGGCACCACTGATCAGCGAATTGATCGTGGTGTTGGACCAGTTGACGCCCTCGAGCTTGATCGAGACATCGGCATTGGCCAGCCCTCCAGTAGCGTTGAGCTTGCCCTCCGTACTGATTTGAAGGGTCGACTCACCGCCCACGGTAGTGATCTTCAGATAGTTGTCGATCGTTGTCCCGCGCTCGCCCTGCAGAAGGTCACTCAGGTCCAGACGGTCGCCCTCGCTCAGCTTGAAGTCCTTGATCACATCCTGGCCAATGTCGCCGAGCTTCCAGACGAAGGTGTCCGCGCCCGCGCCGCCACTGAGGATGTCATTGCCCTTGCCACCGGTTAGGGCGTCATTGCCGGCCCCGCCGAACAGCAGGTCGTTGCCTTCACCACCCAGCAAGGTGTCGTTGCCCGTACCCCCCAGCAGGATGTCATTGCCCTTGCCGCCATCGAGGTAGTCGTTTCCGCCCTGGCCGAAGATGATGTCGTTGCCAGCACCGCCCATCAATGTGTCTGCACCATCGTTGGTGCGCGAGACGTCGAACTCGGTGTAATGCTCGGACACGTACTTGTGCATCGCCCGCGCATCCACGTCACCCGCATCCACGCCCAGCTTGAGGGCGACGTAGGTCTGGATTGCTTCCACGCCGGTGCCGGGGATCGAGTCGAAGGTCACCAGGTCGCCGAAGATGATGTCGTGGCCGTCGCCGCCGTCGACTTTGTCGGAGCCGGGCAGCGTCACTTCGGTGTGGCCCAGGATGGCATCTGCCAATTTGCTGGGGTCGATGTTGGTTTGCGGGGTCTTGTCCGAGTCGAACGGTTTCAGGTCGTTCGTATCGACGCCAGTGTTCAAGCCGATGGCCTCCACCGTCGACAGCGCGGCGAGGATCTTGAAGCTGTCGTTGGAGTTGGTCAGGGTCGCGTTGTTGGTGGAGCTGCCGGTACCGGCACGGGTCGACAGCTCGTAGCCACCGTTACCCTCGGCGCGGATGTTGCCGGTGGTCACGGTGTTCCACTTGTAGCTCCAGGTCAGCACATCGAAGTTGCCGCGTGTCTCGGCGGTCAGTTTGCCGTTGCTGTCGATCGATACTCTGTTGGTGGTGTCGAGCTGGTAGTTGGTGACGGTGTCGCCGGTCTTGTAGCTGATATTGCTGAGGAAGGTATCGAGCTTGACGCTGCTGTTGGCCAAGGCGGGGTTGGTCTGCTCGTCGGTTTGGTAGTACGTCGGTTGGCCATCGGTGATGAAGAACGTCTGGTTGCTGCCGGTGTTGCCAGCATTCTTCAGGTTCTGGAACCAGTTGGCGGTGGTCTTGAAGGCATCCTCGTAGTTTGTACCGCCCTCTGAGCTCATGGTGCCCAGTGCGTTGAGCAATGTCTTGAGGCCTGCGTCGTTGAGGGTGACCGAGATGGAGCTCTTGACCTGGCTGGCGAAGTCCACCAGCAGGATGTTTACCGTGCCGGATTGGGCGCCTTTGACACTGGCCGCCAAGGTCTTGAAGACAGACTCCATTGAGGCCTTGGCGGCATCCACACCGGACGAGCCCATGCTGCCCGACGTATCGACGATGAAGGCGATGTTGTAATCCTTCCCGGCCACGACGTGCAGGCCCGTCACATCGGCGACGATAATGTCGTTGTTGACGGTACCGGTCGCAGTGTCACTGTCGGTGCCCAGGTTGCTGGAGGTGTAGGTTTCCGGGTAGACGGTGACTTTCACCGTGCCCTCGTTGATCGCCTGGCTGCCTCCCACGCTTTCGCTGGAAGTGGAGGTGACCTTCACGTCGAACTGGCCGGAGTAGTAGGCCGGAGGTTTGATCGCCAGGCTGCCCAGGTTCCAGCCGGTGACATCAATCGCGGTTGTACCTACGGTGACGCTATGCCCCGCATTGTCGCTGATCACCGAGCCTGCCGGAATACCGCCAAGCTTGACACTCAAAGTCTCCGAACCGTCGGTGTCGGTCAGGCTGGTGCTGATGCCCACCAGTTTGACGCTGCCGTTTTCCGGCCCTTCGTTGAGCTTGAATCCATCGTAGTAGCCCTGGCCGTTGCTGCCGTGCAGGTCGGACACCGTGACCCCGGCGTTACCCAGCTCGGTGACGTTGGGGTACATCGGAATGGTCGCGCTGTTCAGGTCGCCAACCAGCCCGCTGCCAACCTTGATGTTGACGTCGTAGCTGCCCGGGCCTGCCTGGTTGGCGTGGTAGATCTCCAGGGTGTAGTAACCACTGACACTTGGCGTGTAACTGCCCGAGACAGTGCCACCGGCGCCCCAGGTTGCGGTGACCACGTTCTTGCCACCGATGTTCACCAGCAGGCTGTCGTCGGCGGTGCCGCTGAACGTATAGGTCTTGCCGGCTTCCAGGTAGATGATGCCGGAGGTCTTCGAGCCGCTCTGGGCGGTGACGCTGGCATCGGACTGCACATTGGTGGTGGTCTCGGTCTTGCTGGCGCTGCCAGAGTTGGCGAATACGGTTTTCAGCGCATCGCCGGTGATGCCATTGCCATTGGTGCCCAGGCCGGTGAGGCTGTTCCAGGTTTCCTTGGTCAGGCCCAGGGAGTTGACGTTGTTGTTGCCGATGCTCAGGTCCGGCTTGTCCGCGACGGGCGTGATGTCCACTTTCATCGTGGCTTCGCTGCCGGCGGTGATGCCGTCGGTGGGTTTGTACTTGAGCTGTGCGTAGTCGGCCTGCTTGTTGCCCACACCGGTTCCGCCATAGCCGTCGGCACCTGACTGGTTCGCCAGTGGCACGAACTTGAGTTTGCCAGCGGTGATGTCGGCCTGGCTCACGGTCTGGTTGAGCGTCACGTTTACCCAAGCTGTGCCGTTGAAGTACTTCAGGTTGCCCAGGTCGGGCAGCTTGGTGATCGTCACACTCAGGTTTGCGGCCGGGCTATCCACATCGGTGACGTTGAAGTCACTCCAGTTCAGCACCAGGTCGGTGTCTTCGCTGCCGGTGACGGCACCACCCGTGGTGACCGGCGCGTCGTTGACCGCGATCACGTTGACGGTGGTGGTCGCGGTATTGGAAACGTTGACTCCATCGGTCACCGTCACGGTGATGACCCTAGGCGTGGTGCTTGGGTCTTCGCTGGTGTTGACGAAGGTGACGTTCTTGATCGCTTGCATGTAGTCAGCCAGCGTCGCGTTACCACTCAGGGTCAGCACCACCTTGCCGTCGGTCACGCTGGACGTGATGGTGATGCCGTTGACGCTAGTGCCCAGATTAAGGGCATCGCCCGGCTGGCGGTTGGTCAGGGTGACGGTGGCGCCGGTGAGCTGGCTGCTGTCGAAGTCGGTGATGGAGATATCCAGGTCACTGATCGAATTGCCGCTGCCGTTCTCGGTGAAGGTGGTCTGGTAGTCCGCGCCGGTCTTGCCGCTGGAGTCGTTGGCATCGAGGTCCAGCACCGGGGCGGGTTCGTAGATTTGGGTCGTGACGCTGGCGGCACTGCCGTTGACCACCAAGCCCTCGAAATTGCCGCCAGTGGCCGAGTCGATCTTCACGTTGAACTGCTCGGTGCCTTCGGTGATGGCGTCCTTGAGGGTTGGGATGGTGAAGGTTGCCTGGGTACTGTTGGCCTTTATCACCACGGTGGCCACGCCGGTGTAGTCGACGCCATTGGTGGCAGTGCCGCTGTAGCTCAGCTTGACGGTCACATCGGTTTGCGGGGCGTTGCTCAGGGTCAGGGTGTAGGTGGCGTTGTTGCCTTCGGCCACCGCTGCGGTACCGGTGATGCCAAGGGTGGTGGTGTTCAGCGTGTCGGTGACTGCGGTGACCGCAGGCGCTGGGTTGATCACCAGGTTCTCGAAGCTCCCACCGTTGGCATTGGTGATGGTGGCGCTGACGGGGCCGGCATCGATGTAGACGTCATCGATAGGTGCGGCCACCGTGACGCTGCCCGAGGACTGGTTGGCGCCAATGGTGATCGTCTGGCCGTTGCTCAGGGTGACGGTGACCGCGGTTTGCGCTGGATTGGTGAGCGTTGCCGTGTAGATGATCTGGCCGCCTTCGGCGACGGTTGGGGTGGCTGTCAAGGTAAGGGTGGTGGTGTCCTGGACATCCGTGACGGTGCTGCTGACCACACTTTTGTTCGCCACCAGATTCTCGTAGTTGCCGCCGCTTACGTTGCTGATGCTGTTGGTGACAGCCGCATGGCCCTGGTAGACGTCGTTGGTGACGGCTCCGGTCGCGGTGCCAGAGCTTTGGCCGACCGGGATGGTGATGGTCTGGCCGTTGGTCAGGGTCACTACGACAGGGCTGCCGGTGACCGGGGCTCCAACAGTGGCGGTGTAAACGATGGTGCCGCCCTCGGCCACCGATGGTGTGGCGGTCAGGGTGACGGTGGTGGTGTCCTGGACATCGGTGACCGTGGTGCTCACAGGTGTTTGGTTGGCGACCAGGTTTTCGTAATTGCCGCCGGACACGCCGGTGATGTTGTTGGTGACCGGGGCATGGCCTTGGTAGACATCGTTGGTGACGGCACCGGTGGCGGTGCCGGTGCTTTGGCCGACCGGGATAGTGATGGTCTGGCCGTTGGCCAGGGTGACTACGACCGGGCTTCCGGTAACTGGGGCGCCAACGCTGGCGGTGTAAATGATGGTGCCACCTTCGGCCACCGACGGTGTGGCGGTCAGTGTGACGGTGGTGGTGTCCTGCACATCGGTGACCGTGGTGCTCACAGGTGTTTGGTTGGCGACCAGGTTCTCGTAATTGCCGCCGGACACGCCGGTGATGTTGTTGGTGACCGGGGCATGGCCTTGGTAGACATCGTTGGTGACGGCACCGGTGGCGGTGCCGGAACTCTGGCCGACCGGAATGGTGATGGTTTGTCCGTTAGCCAAGGTGACCACGACCGGGCTTCCGGTGACCGGGGCGCCGACGGATGCGGTGTAGACGATGGTGCCGCCCTCGGCCACCGACGGTGTGGCGGTCAAGGTGACGGTGGTGGTGTCCTGTACATCGGTGACGGTGGTGCTGACGGGCGTTGAGTTGGCGACCAGATTCTCGTAGTTGCCGCCGCTCACGCCTGTGATGTTATTGGTGACCGGGGCATGGCCCTGGTAGACGTCGTTGGTCGCGGCACCAGTCGCAGTGCCCGAACTTTGCCCGACCGGGATGGTGATGGTCTGCCCGTTAGCCAGGCTCACCACGACCGGACTACCGGTAACCGGGGCACCGACAGTGGCCGTGTAAACGATGGTGCCGCCCTCGGCTATCGATGGAGTTGCCGTGAGCGTAACTGTCGTCGTGTCGGTGGTATCGGTGACGTTGGTCACCGCTGGCGTGCTGTTGACCGCCAGATTTTCGAAATTGCCTCCACTGGCACTGGTGATCCGCGCGCTGACTTGGCTGGCATCGACATACGGGTCATCGCCGGGGGCCGCTACCGTCACGCTGCCTGAGGTCTGGTTGGCGCCGATGGTGATGGTCTGGCCGTTGCTCAAGGTGACGGTGACTGCAGATTGCGCTGCGTTGGTCAGCGTTGCGGTGTAAGTGATCTGGCCACCTTCGGCGACGCTTTGGGTGGCTGAGAGCGAGACAGTGGTGGTGTCCTGCACATCGTTGACGGTGGTACTGACCGGTGTCGGGTTGGCGACCAGGTTCTCGTAGTTGCCGCCGGACACGCCCGTGATGCTGTTGGTGACCGGTGCGTGGCCTTGGTAGATGTCGTTGGTGACGGCGCCGGTGGCGGTGCCTGAACTCTGCCCGACCGGGATGGTGATGGTTTGGCCATTGGCCAGGCTCACCAAGACCGGGCTACCGGTAACCGGGGCGCCAACGTTGGCGGTGTAGATGATCGTGCCGCCTTCAGCGACTGATGGAGTTGCCGTGAGCGTAACTGTCGTCGTGTCGGTGGTATCGGTGACGTTGGTTACCGCAGGCGTGCTGGTGATCGCCAGACTTTCGAAGTTGCCTCCGCTGGCATTGGTGATCCGTGCACTGACCTGGCCGGCGTCGACATACGGGTCATCGCCTGGAGCAGCGACTGTTACGGTGCCAGAGGTCTGGTTGGCGCCGATGGTGATGGTCTGACCGTTGCTCAAGGTGACGGTGACTGCGGTTTGCGCCGCGTTGGTCAGGGTTGCCGTGTAGATGATCTGGCCACCTTCAGCGACGCTTTGGGTGGCTGAGAGCGAGACAGTGGTGGTGTCCTGCACATCGGTAACGGTGGTGCTGACCGGTGCTGGGTTTGCGACCAGATTCTCATAATTGCCGCCGGACACGCCCGTGATGCTGTTGGTGACCGGTGCATGGCCTTGATAGACATCGTTGGTCACGGCCCCGGTCGCGGTGCCGGAACTCTGCCCGACCGGGATGGTGATGGTCTGCCCGTTGGTCAGGGTGACCACGACCGGGCTACCGGTGACTGGAGCACCCACGCTGGCGGTGTAAATGATGGTGCCGCTTTCAGCCACCGAAGGTGTAGCGGTCAAAGTAACCGTGGTGGTGTCCTGGATATCGGTGACCGTAGTGCTCACAGGCGATTGGTTGGCGACCAGGTTCTCGTAGTTGCCGCCGGACACGCCGGTAATGTTGTTGGTGACCGGTGCGTGGCCCTGATACACATCGTTGGTAACGGCACCGGTCGCGGTGCCGGAACTCTGTCCGACCGGGATGGTGATGGTCTGGCCGTTGGCCAGGGTGACCACGACCGGGCTTCCGGTGACCGGAGCACCCACGCTGGCGGTGTAAACGATAGTGCCACCCTCGGCCACTGAAGGCGTGGCAGTCAGGGTGACGGTGGTGGTGTCCTGCACATCGGTGACGGTGGTGCTGACCGGTACCGGGTTGGCGACCAGATTCTCGTAGTTGCCACCGGACACGCCATTAATGTTGTTGGTGACGGGCGCGTGGCCTTGGTAGACATCGTTGGTCACGGCACCGGTGGCCGTGCCAGAGCTTTGCCCGACCGGAATGGTGATGGTTTGACCATTGGCCAGGGTGACTACGACCGGGTTGCCGGTGACTGGAGCGCCGACGGAAGCGGTGTAGATGATGGTGCCACCCTCGGCTACCGATGGAGTTGCCGTGAGCGTAACTGTCGTCGTGTCGGTGGTATCGGTGACGTTGGTCACCGCTGGCGTGCTGTTGATTGCCAGGTTTTCGAAATTGCCTCCGCTGGCATTGGTGATCCGTGCACTGACCTGGCCGGCGTCGACATACGGGTCATCGCCGGGTGCTGCCACTGTCACGCTGCCGGAGGTCTGGTTGGCGCCGATGGTGATGGTCTGACCATTGCTCAAGGTGACGGTGACCGCGGATTGCGCCGCGTTGGTCAGGGTTGCGGTGTAAACGATCTGGCCGCCTTCTGCGACGCTTTGGGTGGCTGAGAGCGAGACAGTGGTGGTGTCCTGCACATCAGTCACTGTAGTGCTTACCGGTGCCGGGTTGGCGACCAGGTTTTCATAGTTGCCGCCGCTTACGTTGCTGATGCTGTTGGTCACAGCTGCATGACCTTGGTAGACGTCGTTGGTCACGGCACCAGTGGCAGTGCCGGAGCTCTGGCCGACTGGAATGGTGATGGTTTGGCTGTTGGCCAGTGTCACCACGACGGGGCTGCCGGTGACCGGTGCACCGACGCTGGCGGTGTAAATGATGGTGCCGCCTTCGGCCACCGAAGGTGTGGCGGTCAAGGTGACAGTGGTGGTGTCTTGTACATCGGTGACCGTGGTGCTGACAGGCGTCTGGTTGGCGACCAGATTCTCATAATTGCCACCGGACACACCGGAGATGCTGTTGGTGACGGGGGCGTGGCCCTGATACACGTCATTGGTGACGGCACCGGTGGCGGTGCCGGAACTCTGTCCGACCGGGATAGTGATGGTCTGGCCGTTGGCCAGGCTCACCACGACCGGGCTACCGGTAACCGGGGCGCCAACGCTGGCGGTGTAAATGATGGTGCCGCCTTCGGCCACGGATGGTGTGGCGGTCAGGGTGACGGTGGTGGTGTCCTGCACATCGGTGACGGTAGTGCTCACAGGTGTTGGGTTGGCGACCAGGTTCTCGTAGTTGCCGCCGGACACCCCAGTGATGCTGTTGGTGACAGGGGCGTGGCCCTGGTAGACGTCGTTGGTCACGGAGCCGGTGGCGGTGCCGGAACTCTGTCCGACCGGGATGGTGATGGTCTGCCCATTGGCTAGGGTGACCACGACCGGGCTGCCGGTGACTGGAGCACCCACGCTGGCGGTGTAGATGATCGTGCCACCCTCGGCCACGGACGGTGTGGCGGTCAAGGTGACGGTGGTGGTGTCCTGCACATCGGTGACGCTGGTGCTGACCGGTGCCGGGTTGGCGACCAGATTCTCGTAGTTGCCACCGCTCACACCGGTGATGCTGTTGGTGACCGGCGCGTGACCCTGATAGACATCGTTGGTAACCGTACCAGTTGCAGTGCCGGAGCTCTGACCAACTGGGATAGTAATGGTCTGGCCGTTAGCCAAAGTGACCACGACCGGGCTACCGGTGACTGGAGCACCAACGTTGGCGGTGTAAATGATGGTCCCACCTTCGGCGACCGATGGAGTTGCCGTGAGCGTGACTGTCGTCGTGTCGGTGGTATCGGTGACGTTGGTCACCGCTGGCGTACTGTTGATCGCCAGATTTTCGAAATTTCCCCCAGTGGCGTTGGTGATCCGCGTACTGACCTGGCCGGCATCTACATACGGATCATCACCGGGGGCGGCGACTGTCACGCTGCTAGAAATCTGATTAGCCCCGATGGTGATGGTCTGGCCATTACTCAGTGTGACGGTAACCGCCGACTGAGCTGCATTGGTCAGGGTTGCCGTGTAAATGATCTGGCCGCCTTCGGCCACGTTTGGGGTAGCCGAGAGCGAGACCGTGGTGGTGTCCTGGACATCGGTGATCGTGGTGCTCACAGGCGTTGGGTTGGCGACCAGGTTTTCATAGTTGCCGCCGCTTACGTTGGTGATGCTGTTGGTGACAGCCGCATGACCTTGGTAGACGTCGTTGGTCACGGCGCCAGTGGCAGTGCCGGAGCTCTGTCCAACTGGAATGGTGATGGTTTGGCCGTTGGCCAGGGTGACCACAACCGGGCTACCGGTGACTGGGGCTCCGACGGATGCGGTGTAGACGATGGTGCCGCCCTCGGCCACCGACGGTGTGGCGGTCAGGGTGACGGTGGTGGTGTCCTGCACATCGGTGACGGTGGTGCTGACGGGAGCAGGGTTGGCGACCAGATTTTCGTAATTGCCGCCGGATACGCCAGAGATGCTGTTGGTGACCGGGGCATGGCCTTGGTAGACATCGTTGGTCACTGCACCGGTGGCGGTGCCGGAACTCTGGCCGACCGGGATGGTGATGGTTTGGCCATTGGCCAGGCTCACCACGACTGGGCTACCGGTAACCGTCGCACCGACAGTGGCCGTGTAAACGATGGTGCCACCCTCGGCTACCGATGGAGTTGCCGTGAGCGTAACTGTCGTTGTATCGGTGGTATCGGTGACGTTGGTCACCGCTGGCGTGCTGTTGACCGTCAGGTTTTCGAAGTTACCCCCGCTGGCATTGGTTATCCGTGCGCTGACCTGGCCGGCGTCGACATACGGGTCATCGCCTGGCGCGGCGACTGTCACGCTGCCAGAGGTCTGATTAGCACCGATGGTGATGGCCTGACCATTGCTCAGGGTGACAGTTACTGCTGACTGCGCTGGGTTGGTCAGGGTTGCCGTGTAAACGATCTGGCCGCCTTCGGCCACGCTTGGGGTGGCCGACAGCGAGACAGAGGTGGTGTCCTGCACATCAGTCACTGTAGTGCTTACCGGTGCCGGGTTGGCGACCAGGTTTTCATAGTTGCCGCCGCTTACGTTGGTGATGTTGTTGGTGACAGCCGCATGACCTTGGTAGACGTCGTTGGTCACGGCGCCGGTGGCAGTGCCGGAGCTCTGGCCGACTGGAATGGTGATGGTTTGGCCGTTGGCCAGGCTCACCACGACCGGGCTACCGGTAACCGGGGCGCCAACGCTGGCGGTGTAAATGATGGTGCCGCCTTCGGCCACCGACGGTGTAGCGGTCAAGGTAACGGTGGTGGTGTCCTGCACATCGGTGACAGTGGTGCTGACAGGCGTTTGGTTGGCGACCAAACTCTCGTAATTACCGCCGGACACGCCGGAGATGCTGTTGGTGACGGGGGCGTGGCCCTGGTACACGTCGTTGGTGACGGCGCCGGTGGCAGTGCCGGCGCTCTGTCCAACTGGAATGGTGATGGTTTGGCCGTTGGCCAGGGTGACCACAACCGGGCTACCGGTGACTGGGGCTCCGACGGATGCGGTGTAGACGATGGTGCCACCCTCGGCTACCGATGGAGTCGCCGTGAGCGTAACTGTCGTCGTGTCGGTGGTATCGGTGACGTTGGTCACCGCTGGCGTGCTGTTGATCGCCAGGTTTTCGAAGTTACCCCCGCTGGCATTGGTGATCCGCGCACTGACTTGGCCGGCATCGACATACGGGTCATCGCCTGGGGCGGCGACTGTTACGGTGCCAGAGGTCTGGTTGGCGCCGATAGTGATGGTCTGACCGTTGCTCAAGGTGACGGTGACCGCAGTTTGTGCCGGGTTGGTGAGGGTTGCCGTGTAGACGATCTGACCACCTTCGGCCACGGTTGGCGTGGCCGTCAAGGTAATGGCGGTGGTGTCCTGCACATCGGTGACGCTGGTGCTGATCGGTGTCGGGTTGGCGACCAGGTTTTCGTAGTTGCCACCGGACACGCCAGAGATGTTGTTAGTGACCGCTGCGTGGCCCTGATACACATCGTTGGTCACGGCACCGGTCGCGGTGCCGGAGCTTTGCCCGACCGGGATGGTGATGGTCTGCCCGTTAGCCAGGCTCACCACGACCGGACTACCGGTAACCGGCGCACTGACGGAAGCGGTGTAGATGATCGTGCCGCCCTCGGCCACTGAAGGTGTGGCGGTCAAGGTGACGGTGGTGGTGTCCTGCACATCGGTGACGCTGGTACTGACCGGTGTCGGGTTGGCGACCAGGTTTTCGTAGGCGCCGCCCGAAACCCCAGTGATGCTGTTGGTGACGGGCGCATGGCCTTGATAGACATCGTTGGTCACGGCGCCGGTCGCAGTGCCGGAGCTTTGCCCGACCGGGATGGTGATGGTCTGACCATTGGCCAGAGTCACCACGACCGGGCTACCGGTGACCGCGGCACCTACGGAGGCGGTGTAGATGATGGTGCCACCCTCGGACACGGAGGGTGTGGCGGTCAAGGTGACGGTGGTGGTGTCCTGTACATCGGTGACGGTGGTGCTGACCGGCGCCGGATCGGCGACCAGATTCTCGTAGTTGCCACCGCTCACACCGGTGATGTTGTTGGTGACGGGCGCGTGGCTTTGATAGACATCATTGGTCACGGCCCCGGTGGCAGTGCCGGAGCTCTGACCAACCGGAATGGTGATGGTTTGGCCGTTGGCCAGGGTGACCACAACCGGGCTACCGGTGACTGGAGCACCAACGCTGGCGGTGTAAATGATGGTGCCGCCTTCGGCCACCGACGGCGTGGCCGTCAGTGTGACCGTGGTGGTGTCCTGTACATCGGTGACGGTGGTGCTGACGGGAGCTGGGTTGGCGACCAGATTTTCGTAATTGCCGCCGGACACGCTGGAGATGCTGTTGGTGACGGGGGCGTGGCCCTGATACACGTCGTTGGTGACGGCGCCGGTGGTGGTGCCGGAGCTTTGCCCGACCGGGATGGTGATGGTCTGGCCGTTGGCCAGGGTGACCACGACCGGGCTACCGGTGACCGAAGCGCTGACGGATGCGGTGTAGACGATGGTGCCACCTTCAGCGACAGATGGGGTGGCAGTCAGGGTGACAGTTGTCGTGTCGGGGGTATCGGTGACGTTGGTTACCGCAGACGTGCTGTTGATCGCCAGATTTTCGAAATTCCCTCCACTGGCACTGGTGATCCGCGCGCTGACTTGGCCGGCATCGACATACGGGTCATCGCCGGGTGCTGCCACTGTCACGCTGCCGGAGGTTTGGTTGGCGCCGATGGTGATGGTCTGGCCGTTGCTCAAGGTGACGGTGACTGCAGATTGCGCCGCGTTGGTCAGCGTTGCGGTGTAAACGATCTGGCCACCTTCAGCGACGCTTTGGGTGGCTGAGAGCGAGACAGTGGTGGTGTCCTGCACATCGGTAACGGTGGTGCTGACCGGTGCTGGGTTTGCGACCAGATTCTCATAATTGCCGCCGGACACGCCCGTGATGCTGTTGGTGACTGGTGCGTGGCCTTGGTAGACGTCATTGGTGACGGCACCGGTCGCAGTGCCGGTGCTCTGGCCGACTGGAATGGTGATGGTTTGCCCATTAGCCAGACTCACCACGACCGGGCTGCCAGTGACCGGAGCACCCACGCTGGCGGTGTAGATGATCGTGCCGCCCTCGGCCACTGACGGTGTGGCGGTCAGGGTGACTGTAGTGGTGTCCTGCACATCGGTGACGGTGGTGCTGACCGGCGCCGGGTCTGCGACCAGATTTTCATAATTGCCACCGGACACGCCGGTGATGCTGTTGGTGACGGGTGCATGGCCTTGGTAGACGTCGTTGGTCACGGCGCCGGTCGCAGTGCTGGAGCTCTGTCCGACCGGGATGGTGATGGTCTGCCCATTGGCCAGGGTGACCACGACCGGGCTGCCAGTGACCGGAGCACCGACGCTGGCGGTGTAGATGATCGTTCCGCCTTCGTCCACCGACGGTGTGGCCGTCAGGGTAACGGTGGTGGTGTCCTGCACATCGGTGGCGGTGGTGCTGACGGGAGCAGGGTTGGCGACCAGATTTTCGTAATTGCCGCCGGACACGCCGGAGATGCTGTTGGTGACCGGCGCATGGCCTTGGTAGACATCGTTGGTGACGGCACCGGTGGCGGTGCCGGAGCTCTGGCCGACCGGAATGGTGATGGTTTGTCCATTGGCCAAGGTGACCACGACTGGGCTGCCGGTGACCGGGGCCCCAATAGTGGCGGTGTAAATGATGGTGCCACCCTCGGCTACCGATGGAGTTGCCGTGAGCGTAACTGTCGTCGTGTCGGTGGTATCGGTGACGTTGGTCACTGCGGGCGTGCTGTTGATTGCCAGGTTTTCGAAATTGCCTCCGCTGGCATTGGTGATCCGTGCACTGACCTGGCCGGCGTCGACATACGGGTCATCGCCGGGTGCTGCCACTGTCACGCTGCCGGAGGTCTGGTTGGCGCCGATGGTGATGGTCTGACCATTGCTCAAGGTGACGGTGACCGCGGATTGCGCCGCGTTGGTCAGGGTTGCGGTGTAAACGATCTGGCCGCCTTCGGCGACGCTTTGAGTGGCTGAGAGCGAGACAGTGGTGGTGTCCTGCACATCGGTAATGGTGGTGCTGACCGGTGCTGGGTTGGCGACCAGATTCTCATAATCGCCACCGGACACGCCGGAGATGCTATTGGTGACCGGTGCATGGCCTTGATAGACATCGTTGGTCACGGCCCCGGTCGCGGTGCCGGAACTCTGCCCGACCGGGATGGTGATGGTCTGCCCGTTGGTCAGGGTGACCACGACCGGGCTACCGGTGACTGGAGCACCCACGCTGGCCGTGTAAATGATGGTGCCGCTTTCAGCCACCGAAGGCGTAGCGGTCAAAGTAACCGTGGTGGTGTCCTGGATATCGGTGACCGTAGTGCTCACAGGCGATTGGTTGGCGACCAGGTTCTCGTAGTTGCCGCCGGACACGCCGGTAATGTTGTTGGTGACCGGTGCGTGGCCCTGATACACATCGTTGGTAACGGCACCGGTCGCGGTGCCGGAACTCTGGCCGACCGGGATGGTGATGGTCTGGCCGTTGGCCAGGGTGACAACCACTGGGCTGCCGGTGACTGGGGCGCCGACGCTGGCGGTGTAGATGATGGTGCCGCCTTCGGCGACCGAAGGTGTGGCGGTCAAGGTGACGGTGGTAGTGTCCTGCACATCGGTGACGGTGGTGCTGACGGGGGTTGGGTTGGCGACCAGGTTTTCATAGTTGCCGCCGGAGACGCCGGTGATGTTGTTGGTGACAGGGGCATGGCCCTGGTAGACGTCGTTGGTGACGGCGCCAGTGGCGGTGCCGGAGCTCTGCCCGACCGGGATGGTGATAGTTTGACCATTGGCCAGGGTGACCACGACCGGACTGCCGGTAACCGGAGCATCGACAGAGGCGGTGTAGACAATGGTGCCGCCCTCGGCCACCGAAGGTGCAGCGGTCAGGGTGACGGTGGAGGTGTCCTGTACATCGGTGACCGTGGTGCTGACCGGTGCCGGGTTGGCGACCAGGTTTTCATAGTTGCCGCCGGACACACCGGTGATGTTGTTGGTGACGGGCTCGTGGCCTTGGTAGACATCGTTGGTCACGGCACCGGTGGCGGTGCCAGAGCTTTGCCCGACCGGAATGGTAATGGTTTGACCATTGGCCAGGGTGACTACGACCGGGTTGCCGGTGACTGGAGCGCCGACGGAAGCGGTGTAGATGATGGTGCCACCCTCGGCCACCGAAGGTGTGGCGGTCAAGGTGACGGTGGTGGTGTCCTGCACATCGGTGACGGTAGTGCTGACGGGCGTCGGGTTGGCGACCAGATTCTCGTAATTACCGCCGGACACGCTGGAGATGCTGTTGGTGACGGAGGCGTGGCCCTGATAGACGTCATTGGTCACGGCGCCAGTGGCAGTGCCGGAGCTTTGGCCGACCGGAATGGTGATGGTCTGGCCGTTGGCCAGGGTGACCACGACCGGGCTGCCGGTGACCGGGGCCCCAACGATGGCGGTGTAGATGATCGTGCCACCCTCGGCCACCGAAGGTGTGGCGGTCAAGGTGACGGTGGTGGTGTCCTGCTCGTCGGTGACGGTGGTGCTGACGGGGGTTGGGTTGGCGATTAGGTTTTCGTAGTTGCCGCCGGATACGCCGGTGATGCTGTTGGCGACCGGCGCGTGACCTTGGTAGACATCGTTGGTCACGGCCCCGGTCGCGGTGCCGGAGCTCTGCCCGACCGGGATGGTGATGGTCTGGCCGTTGGCCAGGGTCACCACGACGGGGCTGCCGGTGACCGGAGCACTAACGTTGGCGGTGTAGATGATGGTGCCACCCTCGGCCACGGACGGTGTGGCGGTCAATGTGACGGTGCTGGTGTCCTCTACATCGGTGACGGTGGTGCTGACCGGCGCCGGGTCTGCGACCAGATTTTCGTAATTGCCACCGGACACGCCGGTGATGCTGTTGGTGACGGGTGCATGGCCTTGGTAGACGTCGTTGGTCACGGCGCCAGTGGCAGTGCCGGAGCTCTGTCCGACCGGGATGGTGATGGTCTGCCCGTTGGCCAGGGTGACCACGACCGGGCTGCCGGTGACCGGAGCATCGACAGAGGCGGTGTAGACAATGGTGCCGCCCTCGGCCACCGAAGGTGTGGCCGTCAGGGTGACGGTGGAGGTGTCCTGTACATCGGTGACGGTGGTGCTGACCGGCGCCGGATCAGCCACCAAATTCTCATAATTGCCGCCGGACACGCCGGAGATGCTGTTGGTGACCGGCGCATGGCCTTGGTAGACATCGTTGGTGACGGCACCGGTGGCGGTGCCAGAGCTCTGCCCGACCGGAATGGTGATGGTTTGCCCATTGGCCAGCACAACCACGACTGGGCTGCCGGTGACCGGGGCACCCACGCTGGCGGTGTAGACAATGGTGCCACCTTCGGCAACCGATGGTGTTGCCGTAAGCGTAACTGTCGTTGTGTCGGTGGTATCGGTGACGTTGGTCACCGCCGGCGTGCTGTTGATCGCCAGATTCTCGAAACTCCCTCCACTGGCATTGGTGATGTGCGCACTGACTTGATCGGCGTCGACATATGGATCATCACCTGGGGCGGTGACTGTCACGCTGCCGGAGGTCTGGTTGGCTCCAATGGTAATGGTCTGGCCGTTGCTCAGGGTGACGGTGACTGCAGATTGCGCCGGGTTGGTCAGGGTTGCGGTGTAAACGATCTGGCCGCCTTCGGCGACGCTTTGAGTGGCCGAGAGCAAGACAGTACTGGTGTCCTGCACATCGGTGACAGTGGTGCTGACCGGCGCTTGGTTGGCGACCAGGTTTTCGTAGTTGCCGCCGGATACGCCGGTGATGCTGTTGGTGACCGGCGCATGTCCCTGGTAGACGTCATTGGTCACGGCACCGGTCGCGGTACCGGTGCTCTGCCCAACCGGGATGGTGATGGTCTGACCGTTGGCCAGGCTCACCACGACCGGGCTACCGGTAACCGGGGCTCCAACGCTAGCGGTGTAGATGATGGTGCCACCTTCGGCCACCGAAGGCGTGGCCGTCAGTGTGACCGTGGAGGTGTCCTGAACATCTGTCACCGTAGTGTTGACGGGTGCGGGGTTGGCGACCAGGTTTTCATAATTACCGCCCGACACGCCGGTAATGTTGTTGGTGATCGAGGCATGACCTTGATAGACGTCGTTGGTCACGGCTCCGGTCGCGGTGCCGGAGCTCTGGCCGACCGGAATGGTGATGGTTTGGCCGTTGGCCAGAGTCACTACGACTGGCGACTCCGTCACTGGGGCATTAACTGTCGCCGTATAAACGATGGTGCCGTTTTCGCTCACGCTGGGCGTGGCGGTCAAAGTAACTGTGGTGGTGTCTTGGATATCGGTGACCGTGGTGCTGACCGGCATTGGGTCGGCGGCTAGATTCTCGTAATCGCCGCCCGATACTCCAGTGATGCTGTTGGTGACCGGCGCATGGCCTTGGTAGACATCGTTGGTCACGGCACCGGTGGCGGTTCCAGAGCTCTGCCCGACCGGGATGGTGATGGTTTGGCCGTTGGCCAGGTTCACCACGACCGGGCTGCCGGTGACCGGGGCGCCGACGGAAGCGATGTAGATGATCGTGCCGCCCTCGGCCACCGAAGGCGTGGCGGTCAAGGTGATGGTGGTGGTGTCCTGGACATCGGTGACGGTTGTGCTGACCGGTGTCGGATTGGCGACCAGGTTTTCATAGTTGCCGCCGCTTACGTTGCTGATGCTGTTGGTCACAACAGCATGGCCTTGGTAAACGTCATTGGTCACCGCACCGGTGGCGGTACCAGAGCTTTGCCCGACCGGGATGGTGATGGTCTGCCCGTTGGCCAGGGTCACCACGACGGGACTGCCGGTGACTGGGGCACTAATGCTGGCGGTGTAAATGATGGTGCCGCCTTCGGCCACCGATGGTGTGGCCGTCAGTGTGACCGTGGTGGTGTCCTGAACATCCGTCACCGTAGTGCTGACTGGCGCGGGGTTGGCGACCAGATTCTCGTAATTGCCGCCGGATACGCCGGTGATGCTGTTGGTGACCGGCGCGTGACCTTGGTAGACATCGTTGGTCACGGCACCGGTGGCAGTACCTGAGCTCTGTCCGACCGGGATGGTGATGGTCTGTCCATTGGCCAAGGTGATCATGACCGGGCTGCCGGTGACCGGAGTGCCTACGGAAGCGGTGTAGATGATCGTGCCGCCTTCAGCCACTGAAGGTGTGGCGGTCAATGTGACGGTGGTGGTGTCCTGTACATCGGTGACGGTGGTGCTCACAGGCGTTGGGTTGGCGACCAGGTTCTCGTAGTTACCGCCGGACACGCCGGTGATGTTGTTGGTGACCGGTGCGTGGCCCTGATACACGTCGTTGGTCACGGCGCCGGTCGCAGTGCCGGAGCTCTGGCCGACCGGGATGGTGATGCTCTGCCCATTGGCCAGGGTGACCACGACCGGGCTACCGGTGACTGGAGCACCCACGCTGGCGGTGTAAACGATGGTGCCGCTTTCAGCCACCGAAGGTGTGGCGGTCAGCGTCACAGTTGTGGTGTCCTGCACATCGGTGACAGTGGTGCTGACCGGTGTCGGATTGGCGACCAGGCTCTCGTAGTTGCCGCCGGACACCCCAGTGATGCTGTTGGTGACGGGCGCATGGCCTTGGTAGACATCGTTGGTGACGGCGCCGGTGGCGGTGCCAGAGCTCTGGCCGACCGGGATGGTGATGGTCTGACCGTTGGCCAGGCTCACCAAGACCGGGCTCCCAGTGACCGGAGCACCCACGCTGGCGGTGTAGATGATCGTGCCGCCTTCAGCCACGGACGGTGTGGCGGTCAAGGTGACGGTGGTGGTGTCCTGTACATCGGTGACTGTGGTGCTGACTGGAGCCGGGTCGGCGACCAGGTTCTCATAGTTGCCGCCGCTCACACCGGTGATGTTGTTGGTGATCGGGGCGTGGCCTTGATAGACATCGTTGGTCACGGCACCGGTCGCAGTGCCAGAGCTCTGCCCAACCGGGATTGTGATGGTTTGCCCATTGGCTAACGTCACCACGACTGGCGACCCTGTAACCGGCGCGTTCACCGTCGCCGTATACACGATGGTGCCGTTCTCGCTCACGCTCGGCGTGGCGGTCAACGTGATGGTAGTGGTGTCCTGGATATTGTTTACAGTCGTACTGACCGTCGCCGGGTCGGCCACCAAGTGTTCAAAGTTGCCCCCACTGACACTCGCAATGCCGTTGCTGATGGGTGCATGCGACTGATACGGCTCGTTGCTTACCGCAGAAACTACAGTACCGGAGCTTTGCCCCACGGCGATGGTGATGGTTTGCCCATTGGTCAAGGTCACCACTACTGCAGAGCCGGTGACCGGCGCACCCAGAGTGGCGGTATAGACAAGGGTGCCGCCCTCGGCAACCGATGGCGTAGCGGTCAAGGTAACGGTGGTGGTGTCCTGAACATCAGTGACAGTTGTGCTGACCGGCGCGGGATTGGCGACGAGATTTTCGTAATTGCCACCGGACACCCCAGTGATGTTGTTGGTGACCGGTGCGTGCCCTTGGTAGACGTCATTGGTCACGGCAGCGGTGGCCGTACCGGAGCTCTGCCCGACCGGGATGGTGATCGTCTGGCCGTTGGCCAAAGTGACCACGACCGGTGAGCCTGTGACTGCCGCACTCAGTGTGGCGGTGTAAACGATGGTGCCACCCTCGGCCACCGAGGGTGTGGCGATCAAGGTGACCGTTGCTGTGTCCTGAACATCGGTTACGGTGGTGCTGACCGGCGCTGGATTGGTGACTAGATTCTCATAGTTGCCACCGGACACCCCGGTGATGCTGTTGGTGACGGGGGCATGGCCCAGGTAGACGTCGTTGGTCACAGTGCCAGTGGCAGTTCCGGAGCTCTGGCCAACTGCGATGGTGATGGTCTGCCCGTTGGCCAGGCTGACCACGACCGGTGAGCCCGTCACCGGCGCATTGACCGTAGCGGTGTAGACGATGGTGCCGCCTTCGGCCACCGCCGGTGTGGCGGTCAAGGTCACCGTCGATGTGTCTGAAGTATCGGTAATTGCCGTTACCGCAGGGGTACCGTTTACGGCAAGGTTTTCAAAGTTGCCGCCCGTGGCGTTGGTGATACGTGCACTGACGAGCCCCGCATCGACATAGCGGTCATCCCCCGGTGCCGCCACCGAAATGCTGCCCGAACTCTGGTTGGCCGCAATGACGATGCTCAAGCCGTTGCTCAGGGTCACCGTGACCGCAGACTGGCCTGGGTTGCTGAGGGTTGCGGTGTAGATGATCTGGCCACCTTCGGCAACGCTCGGGGTAGCGCTCAAGGTCACCGTAGTCGTGTCCTGTGCATCGCTCACCGTGGTGCTGACCGGCGCCTGATTCGTCACCAGGTTTTCATAGTTGCCACCACTGACCTGGGTGATGCTGTTGATGACTTGCCCTTGGGATTGGTACACATCGTTGCCCACCGGCACGCTGACGGTGCCGCTACTTTGACCAATCGGGACCGTGATGGTCTGCCCATTGGCGAGCGTCACCACCACCGGGCTACCCGTCACGGGCGCCGAGAGGCTGGCTGTGTACACAATGGTGCCGTGCTCGGTCACCGATGGGGTCGCGGTCAGGGTAACCGTACTGCTGTCGGCCGAATCGTTGACGATTGTCAGGGCCGGGGCAGGGTTGCTGGCCAGGTGCTCGAAGTTACCCCCGCTCGCCGAGGTGATGCTGGTGCTGAGCGTGGTGCCACTCTTGTACACATCGTTTGCGGTCTGCAGCGACACGCTGCCACTGGTCTGTCCCGCGCCAATGCTGATGACCTGGCCGTTGGACAGGGTAATGGTGACTGGTGTCTGGGCGGGGTTGCTGAGGGTCACGGTATAGGTAATGGCACCACCCTCGGTCACCGTCGGGCTGGCCGACAGCGTCGCGGTAGTGGTGTCCTGGGTATCGACTACGCGGGTGGTGGCCGGTGTGTCATCGATACTGACCGGCAGGCCGCCACCGCTGGTGCCGGTGATGCTCGCCGACACCTGATGGCCATCGACATACACCGTGTCATTGGCAGGTACCGCCACACTCACCGAGCCGCTTGTCTGTCCTGCGGCAATGACGATGACCGCGCCATTGGACAGGGTCACGGTCAGCTCGCTGAGCGGTGCCTGGCCTACGGTGGCGACATAGACGATGGTGCCCCCGGCTTCACTGATCGACGGTGTCGCGCTCAAGACCACGGCGGTGCCGGCAATGGGCGCATCGGAGGGCGTCGTTGTGTTCTCGGTCTGCAGGCCTGCGAATTGCTCGAAGCGCAGCTCGTCGCTGAAATTCAGCGGGCCGGTCGGGTAGCCCACGGTCGGGTCGACCACACCAGCGGTTTCCTCGAGCAACACGAAACTGTGCCCGCCGCCGAGAGCACCGCTGCTGCCTGAGGCACTCGGGCCGGCAGCGGTCGCTTCCAGCGCAGTGGTTGGGTCGACACCGGCCTGGATCGCCTGCTGCAACTGCTCGACCGAGGGGGCCGCCTGCGCCGTTGCCTGGCTCAGGTCGGTGCTGCTGTCGGGCGTATCGGCACTCCACTGGCTGTCGCGGCCCAGGTCCAGGTAGCGACCGTCGGCCAACTGCAGGGTGACGGCACCACCCGGCCCGGTCAGCACCTGCTCACCCGCATAAAGATGATCGCCTTCTATCAGCACACGTCGGATGCCTTCCGGGGATACCGCGATGACTTGGCCAACAATGCTTTTTACGATGGCAACTACGGTGCTCATGGGGCTCTCCAAGTGTCTCGATCGGTGTCTTCCATGCCCGGCCAATACGCGAAATTGGCCGGGTTCGAGGAGTGATTCGAAAATGCCGCTATTGTTTGCTTGTCAAACTTCCGTGGTTTTCCATGTTGAGTGGCTGAGCGTGACGAAATATTGACTAGCCCTGAGTGTTCGCAAGTCTCGGGCAATCTAAAGTCATATCGTTAATTCGCTTCTTGCCAATTCTTACTTTTGTATTAGTTAGAATGTTGTTTTGCCTTGGCGGCGACGTTTTCGTAACTAAATAGCAGCATGGAATTGTGTGGCGGTCAGTGAAATCAGGGTGTGCGTGCCTTTTCATGCGCCGCTGGTGGAGATTTAAATGTAACTTCGACTTGCACCGATGGCGTCAGGCGTTAGTCTTTCGATAGTGTTGTTTGGCGATCCGCGTGCATACGAAATATTTAATGCGTGCACTGAAACCTTCGGGGCGTCATGACGTCTGCTTGAAAGAATATCGGGCCATTGTTGACGGGTTGCTGCCCCCAACTACCGCAAGGAAGAGAGCGCCACGTGGAATCCGAAGTCAGTCGAGTTCAACTCAGTCACGATCCGCGTAGCCAGCACGACGATCCCCTGCTGGACTGTCTGCTGACCCTGTGCGTTTTGCATCAGAAGCCCGCCAGCCGAGTGATGCTGACCACCGGATTGCCATTGCCAGCCCAACGCCTCACCTCAGAGCTGCTGCCCCGTGCCGCCGCCCGAGCCGGCCTGCAGGGGCGCCTGTTGCAACGCAGGCTCGAGCAGATTCCGAGTATCGCCATGCCGGCCATGCTGCTGCTCAAGGAAGGACGTGCTGCGGTGCTGCTTGGGTGGGAGAACCATGACACGGCACGCCTGCTGCTCAGCGAGAGCGACGGTGGCGAGGTGCTGGTCAGCCGTGACGCCTTGATCAGCGACTACAGCGGCCGGGTGTTCTTCGCCCAACCGCAGCACAAGTTCGACGTCAACCACGGCAACCTCATCCCGCGTGCCCGCTCCTGGTTCCGCGATACCCTGCTGCGCAGCAAATGGCTGTATATCGACGCCATCGCCGCCAGCCTGGTGATCAACCTGATCGCCCTGGCCGCGCCGCTGTTCGTGATGAACGTCTACGACCGTGTAGTACCAAACCAGGCCACCTCTACCCTGTGGGTGCTGGCGGTGGGCATCACCGGGGCTTATATCTTCGACCTGATTCTCAAAGGCTTGCGCAGCCTGTGCCTTGACCTGGCCGGCAAGAAGACCGACTTGATCATCTCTGCGACGCTGTTCGAGCGCATCGTCGGCATGGCCATGAAATACCGACCGGCACGGGTCGGCAGTTATGCGCAGAACATCCACGAGTTCCAGGGGCTGCGCGACTTCCTGGCCTCGCTCACGCTCACCAGCCTGATCGACCTGCCGTTCACCCTGATCATTCTCATGGTGATCGCCATCATTGGCGGCCACCTTGTGTGGATACCCATCCTGGCCTTCCCGTTGGCCCTGGGTATCGGCTACGCCCTGCAGAAACCATTGATGGCCACCATGGAAAGGACCATGGCGCTGGCCTCCGAGCGCCAGTCGAGCCTGATCGAAACCCTGGCGGGCCTCGACGCGATCAAGGTCAACAACGCCGAAAGCGAACGCCAATACATGTGGGAGCAGACTCTCGGCACCCTTAGCCGCCTGGAACTGCGGGTCAAAGTGCTGTCGGGCCTGGCCATGAACATCACCCTGCTAATCCAGCAGTTGGCCGGGGTGGCGATGATTTGTGTTGGTGTCTACCTGATCATCGACGGCAGCCTCAGCATGGGCGGCCTGGTGGCTTGCTACATGCTCAGCGGCCGCGCCCTCGGCCCGCTCGGCCAGTTGAACGGCCTGCTGGCGCGCTATCAGCAGGCGAAGGTGACCATGGCTGCCACCGACCAGATGATGGAATTGCCCCAGGAACGCAATTTCGAAGAACGCCCATTGAGCCGCCAGGTGCTGCAGGGTGCCATCGAGTTCCGTGGCGTCGACTTTACCTACCCCAACCAGCAGAACCAGGCCCTGAAGAACGTCAGCCTGACGATTCGCCCAGGGGAAAAGGTGGGCATCATTGGCCGCAGCGGCTCGGGCAAAAGCTCGCTGGCCAAGCTCATCGTCGGCCTCTACGAGGGCACCAGCGGCTCGTTGCTGGTCGACGGTGTGGATATCCGCCAGATCGACGTCAGCGAACTGCGCCACAACATCGGCTACGTGCCACAGGACATCCAGTTGCTGGCCGGCACCCTGCGCGACAACCTGGTCAGCGGCGCTCGCTACATCGAGGACGAGATGATCCTGCATGCCGCCGAGCTGTCCGGCGTACATGAGTTCGCCCGTCTGCACCCCGATGGCTATGAGCTGCAGGTCGGCGAGCGTGGCCAGAACCTGTCCGGCGGGCAGCGGCAGAACGTCGCCCTGGGCCGTGCTCTGTTGCTCAATCCGCAGATACTGTTGCTGGACGAGCCGACCGCAGCCATGGACAACACTGGCGAAGAGCGCCTCAAGCAACGCCTGCAAGCGGTGATCGAAAGCAAGACCGTGGTGCTGGTGACGCACCGTGCCTCGCTGCTCTCGCTGGTGGATCGGCTGATCGTCATAGACCGTGGCCAGGTGGTTGCCGATGGTCCGAAAGCCGCTGTCATGGATGCACTGAAGAAGGGGCAGATCAGTGTCGCTTAAGCTCGATGTCGGTCACTTCAAGGACCACCTGCGGCGTTACTTCAAAGGCTCGGACTCGCTCCATGGGCAGCCTTTGCCCGAGGTCAACAAGGCATTGATCGAAGATGCCCCGCGCGTGGTGCGCATGACCATCTGGGGTGTGATCACTTTCTTCCTGTTCCTTATCGTCTGGGCCAGCTTCGCGCCTATCGACGAAGTGACGCGGGGCGAAGGCAAGGCCATTCCTTCATCCAAGGTGCAGAAGATCCAGAACCTAGAGGGTGGCATCGTCGCCGAGATCTTCGCCAAGGAAGGGGAGGTCGTCGAGGTGGGCGAGCCACTGCTGCGCCTGGACGAAACCCGCTTCGCCTCCAACAAGGGCGAAACCGAGGCTGACCGTGTGGCCATGGCGCTGCGTGTCGAGCGTCTCAGCGCCGAGGTTGAGGGCGTGCCCCTGAACATCGACCAGAAGTTGCGTGACGCAGCGCCCAGCCAGGCCGCCAGCGAAGAGTCGCTGTACCAGAGTAGACGCCAGCAACTGAGCGATGAGTTAGGCGGCTTGCAACAACAGTTGGTGCAGCGCCAGCAGGAGCTGCGCGAGTTCAACTCCAAGCACGCTCAGTACGCCAACAGTCTGCAGTTGCTACGCCAGGAAATCGGCATGTCCGAGCCGCTGGTGGCCAAAGGCGCGATCTCCCAGGTCGAAATTCTGCGCCTGCGCCGTTCCGAGGTGGAAACCCGTGGCGAGGTTGATGCCACTGCCCTGGCCATCCCCCGTGCCGAGGCGGCGGTGAAGGAAATCCAGAGCAAGATCGAGGAAACCCGCGGCAAGTTCCGCAGTGACGCCCTGACCCAGCTCAACGAAGCTCGAACCGAGCTGAACAAAGCCACCGCCACCACCAAGGCGCTGGATGACCGGGTCAACCGCACCCTGGTCACCTCGCCGGTGCGTGGCATCGTCAAACAACTGCTGGTCAATACCATCGGTGGTGTGATTCAGCCGGGCAGCGACATCATCGAAGTGGTGCCGCTGGACGACTCGCTGGTCATCGAGGCGAAGATCCTGCCCAAGGACATCGCCTTCCTTCACCCTGGTCAGGAAGCCATGGTCAAATTCACGGCTTACGATTTCACCATCTATGGCGGCCTGGAGGCCAAGCTCGAACAGATCGGCGCCGACACCATCACCGACGAGGACAAGAAGACCACCTACTACCCCATTCGTCTGCGTACCGAGCGCAGCCACCTCGGCAGCGACGATAATCCGCTGCTGATCATCCCCGGCATGGTCGCCACGGTCGATATCAAGACCGGCAAGAAGACCATCATGAGCTACCTGCTCAAGCCGATCATCAAGGCGCAGACCGAGGCGCTGCGGGAGCGTTGAGACGCTGCCTCTGGTCGTTGGCCCTTCTGATTAGTGCGTAGGAAAACTCCTACGCCTGATCCGGCTCAATATCTTGGCTTCCCTACAGATAAAGAATGTGACGTGCATCACGAATGCCGAACGTCCGATTGGCCGTTTATGACGCTCGACAAATCATAGCAATTTTCCTACAAGGGTCACCGGTGATCGCCGCTTTACAATGTCATCTTGACATCGTTCATCCGGGGCGTTGTAAAATTGACATATCGCTTTGGTATACCTGAAATTGATGTTTTTTTGACGATATCCGTCATTTAAACGCCTGAACTTTGACTAACCTATAAGTGCGTAGTAGCAGATGAGTGCCTCGAACGATATACGTAGTTTGTTCAAGCAGTTTGGCGGTCAACCCGATCAGTATCAGGAATTTACCCGTGACGATAACGGCCGCGGCTCTTCCAGTCGCTGGCCGCTGCTGTCCGGAAAACCCGCTTCCTCGCCAAGTCCCGCTTCTGCGGTGACGGCCTTGAACACCCGTGTGGCTGAGCCTGATCCGGTCTTGCACAGCACTGTCCAGCCCGAAGTACGACCTGAGCCCGAAGCCACCGACTGGTCCGCCGCTGGCCTGCGTAACCTGCTGGCCAAGTTGGCCGAAAACGCAAGCCCGGAGCCTGTCAAAGCCCCTGTGGTGTCCTGCGAGCGCCCCGATCTCGAGCACATTCGCGTCATTACGGTCATTTCCTCCAAGGGCGGTGTCGGCAAGACCACTCTGGCGGCGAACCTTGCAAGCGCGCTGCGCCGGGCTGGGCGTCAGGTCGTGGCTGTCGATCTGGACCCGCAGAATGCTCTGCATCACCATTTCCAACCCGCCGAAGCGCCCACTTCCGTACTGGAGGATGCCGGCATCGTGCAGGCCGGGCAGCCCTGGCAGGAGCTGGGCAAACTCAGCAGCGATGGCGTGTTCGTACTCCCGCACGGCATGATCGATGAAGATCTCCGCCCGGCCTTCGAACAGAGCCTACAACGCGACCCGATGTGGCTCGCTCGCCACCTTGCCGACATGCAAATTGCCGATGGCGCAATCGTTGTCGTGGACACCCCGCCAGGGCCGTCGGTCTACCTGCGCCAGGCGTTGTCCGTTGCAAACATCGCACTGGTCGTCAGTTTGGCGGACCCGGCTTCCTATACCTCGCTTCCTCAGATCGACAGGCTGATCGCCGCTTACACCCAGGGCCGAGATGACTTTGCCGGTGCCTCATACGTGATCAATCAGGTCGATGGCTCGCGGCAGCTGAACAAGGACATCACCCAGATCCTGCGTGGCCTGCTGGGCAAGAAGATGATTGGCATCGTGCACCGGGACCAGTCGATCAGCGAAGCACTCGCCTATAACCGCAATGTCCTGGGTTACGACCCCAATGGGCGTGGTTGTCATGACATCCTCGACTGCGCACAAGCGCTGATCGGGCGTCTGGCGGTCGCTACTGCAGACGCACAATGAGCAGGCTTGGCGCTTACCTGCGAGAGGCGGGTGATGGACTGCGGGCGCATCAAGGTTGGGACCTGCTGCTCGGCCTGATGGCTCTGGCCATGCTGGTGGTGGTCGTCACTGTGCCTTTCGAGCTGGAAGAACAGTTCCTTTTCTGTGGCGCGTGCCTGGGCGCAGCGCTGTTGCTGCGTCGGCGAGCCAGCCGTCTGGCGGTGCTGGCCATGACGGTGCTGTCGGTAATCGCCTCGTTGCGTTATCTGTATTGGCGGTTGACGTCGTCGCTGGGGTTTGAAAGCCCGCTGGACATGTTCTTCGGCTATGGCCTGGTCGCCGCCGAGCTTTACGCCCTGCTGGTGCTGCTGCTCGGTTATGTGCAGACCGCCTGGCCGTTGCAGCGCAAGCCGCACCCGCTACCTGCCGACAGCAACCTGTGGCCCAGCGTCGATGTCTTCATTCCGACCTATAACGAGCCGCTGGAAATCATCCGTCGCACCACCTTGGCTGCCATGGCCATTGACTGGCCCAGGGACCGTCTCAACGTCTATGTGCTGGATGACGGGCGTCGTGACGAGTTTCGTCAGTTCTGCGAAAACGTCGGGGTTGGCTACATCACCCGAAGTGACAACAAGCACGCCAAAGCCGGCAACCTCAACAACGCCTTGCGTCATACCAGCGGCGAATACATCGCCATGTTCGACGCCGACCATGTGCCAACCCGCTCGTTCCTGCAGGTGTGCATGGGCTGGTTCCTCAAGGATCCGAAGCTGGCGTTGCTGCAAACCCCGCACTATTTCTTTTCGCCGGACCCTTTCGAGAAAAACCTCGAAACCTTCCGCAGTGTGCCCAACGAGGGCGAGCTCTTCTACGGCCTGATCCAGGACGGCAACGACCTGTGGAACGCCACGTTCTTCTGTGGCTCCTGCGCGGTCATCAAGCGCGGACCGTTGGAAGAAATCGAAGGCATCGCCGTGGAGACCGTGACCGAAGACGCCCACACCGCGCTCAAGCTCAACCGCCGTGGCTATAACACGGCCTACTTGCCTTTGCCACAGGCGGCCGGTCTTGCCACCGAAAGCCTCTCTGGTCACATCGGCCAGCGCATCCGCTGGGCTCGCGGCATGGCGCAGATCTTTCGCACCGATAACCCATTGCTGGGTAAAGGCCTCTCCCTCGGCCAGCGGTTGTGTTACCTCAATGCCATGCTGCACTTCTTCTATGGGCTGCCGCGTCTAGTGTTCCTGACCGCGCCGCTGGCTTACCTGATGTTCGAAGCGCAGGTGTTCCAGGCGCCGGCCTTGTTGATCCTGGCTTACGCGTTGCCGCATATCATGATCGCCAGTGTGACCAACTCCACCATCCAGGGCCGCTTCCGTCACTCGTTCTGGAACGAAGTCTACGAGACCGTTCTGGCCTGGTACATCATGCGCCCGGTGTTGCTGGCGATGATCAACCCGAAGGCCGGCGGTTTCAACGTGACCGCCAAGGGCGGCATGATCGAGCAGGGCTACTTCGACTGGAAGCTGGCGAGGCCCTACATCGCGGTACTGGTGCTGAACCTTGTCGGCGCGGCAATCGGCATCTGCAAGCTCGCTTTCGATGCGGACGCCAATGCCACGACCATCCTCATCAACCTGGGGTGGACGGTCTACAACATCATCATCAGTTCCGCCGCCGTTGCGGTGGCCAGTGAAACCCGGCAGATCCGCGCAGAGCCGCGGGTGTTCGCAACCTTGCCGGCGACCGTAAGCCTGGCCAATGGCAAGACAGTGGTGTGCACCACCAACGACTTCTCCCAGCGGGGCGTCGGGCTGTCCTTGCCCGAGGGGGTTTCGATCGCTCGTGGCGAGCAGGTTCAGGTGTCGTTGTTCCTCGATGACCAGGAGTGCGTGCTGCCAGCCCAAGTGGTGTTCAGCCGTGGCTCCGTGCTGGGACTGACGTTCCATGAACTTAGCCTGCAGCAACAGTTCGACCTGACCCGGCTGACCTTCTCCCGCGCCGACACCTGGGCCAACGCCTGGGGGCAAGGGGCTGATACCCCGCTTTCGGCCCTGCGCGAAGTCTCGCGCATGGGTTGGCGCGGTGTGCGCCAGCTGTCCCGTGCGACGCTCGACGAAGCCATCGCGCGCCTGCGTCCCTCATCGCTCTCGTCCGGCACCCATCCTCCGAGGAATTCATGAGCTTCTCTTTTACCGGCAAGCCAAAATGCCGGCTCGCATTCGCGCTGCCGCTGTCTCTGCTGTTTCTTGCGATGTCTCCTGCGGGTGCCGAGGAGCAGAGTGCCGGTGAGCCCGTGATTCAGGCCGCCGTGCCAGGACAGAGCTCTACGCTCAAGCAGTTGGGCGCTGGCTACACCCTGAACCTGCGCGGGATCGAAGGTAGCGACAGTGTCAACTTCGACGTGCGCACCGACCGGGTCGTGACCGCTGCGCGCCTGAACCTGGAATACAGTTACTCGCCTGCGCTGATCCCTGACATGTCGCAGCTCAACGTCCTGGTCAACGACCAGGTGGCGGCAAGTATCCCGTTGCCCAAGGAAACCGCCGGTAGCTTGCAGAAGCAGGTGGTGGAAATCCCCCCGCACCTGGTTACCGACTTCAACCGGTTGACCCTGCAGCTGATCGGCCACTACACCATGCAGTGCGAGGACCCCCAGCACTCGAGCCTCTGGGCCAAGGTCAGCAACAGCAGCGAACTGCAACTGGAATTGGCGCCGCTGGCGCTGCCAAACGATCTGTCTCTGTTGCCGGTACCTTTCTTCGACCGTCGTGACGCCAGGCGTCTTGAGTTGCCTTTCGTCTTCGCCGAAACGCCGGGCAACGCCAAGCTCGAGGCTGCTGGTGCGGTGGCCTCCTGGTTCGGTAGCCAGGCGAGCTACCGTGGAGCACATTTCCCGGTGCTACTGGGTGATTTGCCAGCGCAGGGCAACGCAATCGTCTTGGTCACCGCTGGCCAGGCGCCCGGCGGCCTGCAGTTGGAGGCACCGGCCAAACCGGGTTTGCAGCTGGTAACCAACCCCAACGACCCGAACGGCAAACTGCTGCTTGTTGTTGGTCGTGACGACCAGCAGCTCAAGCAGGCTGCGGCGGCTCTGGTCAGTGGCACTCGAGTGATGAAAGGCGAGCAGGCGAGTGTCGACGCGGTCAGCCAACTGCGCCCACGCAAGCCCTATGACGCCCCCAACTGGTTGCCCAGCGACCGTCCAGTGCAGCTTGGCGAGCTGATCGAAGCCAAGCGCCTGAGCGTGGCGGGCTACGACCCGGGCACCATCAGCCTGCCAATGCGCCTGCCGCCAGACCTGTTCACCTGGCGCGAGAAGGGGGTGCCGCTGCACCTCAAATACCGCTACACCCCGCAGCCGGTGTCGTCCAATTCATCGCTGCTGGTCAGCGTCAGCGGCAAATTCCTCAAGTCGCTGCCGCTGCCGTCCCAGGAGCACCTGAAGGACGACCAGACCTTGATGGCGCGCCTGAAACAGGACGAAACGCTGCTGCGCGAGGCCAACCTGACCGTGCCACTCGCCAGTTTCCCACTACAGTCGTCGCTGCAACTGCGCTTCATGTACGACTACATCAAGCAGGGCGAATGCCGTGACATCATCATCGACAACATGCGTGGCACCATCGAGCCGACGTCGACCCTCGACTTGAGCGATTACCGCCATTTCATCGCCTTGCCGAACCTTGGGGTGTTCCGCGACAGCGGCTTCCCGTTCACGCGTATGGCTGACCTGTCCGAGACCGCAGTGGTGATGCCTGATGGCTATGGCGCGGCTGAAGTCTCGGCAGTGCTCGATGTGCTTGGACGCTTCGGCGATTCCACCGGTCTGCCCGCCACGGCAGTCAGCGTGGTGCAAGCCGGCGATGATGCCGCCCTGCGTGGCAAGGACTTGCTGGTGTTCGCCTCCGGTGGCAACCAGCCGCTGCTGCAGCGATGGGCAGAGCACCTGCCGGTGAGCCTGGGTGGACAGTCGCAGTTCCAGTTGTCCGACCTGGTCTACCGGGTACGTGATTGGGTCAGTGGCAATGATCGTATTGACCAGCGCCCATCCAACAGCAGCATCGCGCTGGAGACGGGTGCTGTGGATAACTACCTGACGGGCTTCGAGTCGCCTTTCGACAGCGGCCGCAGCGTGGTGATCATTGCCGGTGGCAGCCCGCAAGGGTTGGGTGAAGTGGCCGCGGCCCTTGCCGCTCCCCAGGACGAAGACAACTCAATTCAGGGCAGCCTGGCCGTGGTCAATGGCACGCGTATCAGTTCGCTGGTGGCCGACGAGCAGTACTACGTTGGTGATCTGGGCTGGTTCCGCCATGTGCAGTGGTGGCTGTCGCGGCACCTGGGCGGCACATTGCTGCTGACCGCTGCTGGCGTGGCGTTGACCAGCGTGCTGCTGTTCCTGAGCCTGCGCGCCCGGGCCCGCAACCGGTTGAAGGACTGACGATGGCGAACTTCCTGTCACGCGGCCTGCTGACCTTTTTGCTGCTCGCCGGATTGTCCGCCCAGGCTGCCCAGCCAGCCTGCGATGCCCCCTGGGCCATGTGGAAAGCCTTTGCCGAGCGTTGGGTCCAAGCCGATGGCCGGGTGCTCGAGTCCAGCCTCAAGCCCAATCACAGCACCTCGGAAGGGCAAGCCTATGCGCTGTTCTTCGCGTTGGTGGGTAATGACCGCGAACGCTTTGAACACATCTGGCGCTGGAGCCGCGAGAACCTGGCCGGCAACCAGCCGGGCAAGATGCTCCCTGGCTGGCTGTGGGGCCAGGGCAGCGATGGCGGCTGGCAGATCCAGGACCGCAATTCCGCCTCCGATGCCGACCTGTGGTTCGTCTATGCATTGCTTGAAGCCGACCGCTTGTGGAAAGTGCCCGCCTACCGTGACGATGCGCTGGCCCTGCTTGGCCAGATCAAGACCCACGAGGTCGCCGAGCTGCCGGGCCTGGGCCCGACACTGCTGCCTGGGCCGGTGGGCTTTGCCCAGCCGGACCACCTTTGGCGGTTGAACCCCAGCTATGTGCCGCTGCCATTGTTGCGCCGGCTGGCGGCGGCCGATCCACAGGGGCCCTGGAAGGCTGTGCTGCAAAGCAGCGTCAAATTGTTGCGTGAGGGCGGCAGCAATGGCCTGGCCGCCGATTGGGTCGGTTACCGCGGCACCTCGGCCAAGACCGGCGTGTTTACCCGCGATGCCGTCAGCAATGATCTGGGCAGTTATGACGCCATTCGCGTTTACCTGTGGGCCGGCATGACCGACCCGGGCGACCCGCATGCCGCCCCCGTGCTCGCTGCACTGCAGGGGATGACCCGGCTCACCGCGGTCAGCGGCCTGCCACCTGAAAAGGTCGCACTGGCCAGCGGCACTGGCCAAGGCACTGGCCCGTTCGGTTTCTCTGCTGCCTTGGTGCCCTATTTCCAAGCCAACGGCCAGCCATGGCTCGCCGAGCTGCAGGAGCGCCGGGCTCGCCGCGAGCTGGACGCCGCGCTGCAAGGCTCGCGAGATCCAAAGCTGCCCTCGGTTTACTACGACTACATGCTCAGCCTGTTCGGCCTGGGCTGGAGCGAACAACGCTACCGCTTCGCCGCCAACGGCCAATTGAAGCCCTCCTGGGAGTCCGCATGTTCCGCAAAAGCCCTCTGACCCTGGGTTTGTTGGCTGTCCTTATCCAAGGGACCGCCCTGGCCGAGAACAGCGACCCGAAACGCCTGCTGGTTGACCAAGGGCTGTTCTGGCAGGCCGAAGACAAGCCCAAGCGCGCTGCCGAAGTTTGGAACAAACTGCTCCTGCTTGATGCACAGCAGCCCGATGCGCTGTACGGCCTGGGCCTGATTGCGGTCAAGGACAAGCAACTGGCAAAGGCCGGTGAATACCTGGCTCGCCTGCAGGCCCTGAGCCCGCCACCGTACCAGGCACGCCAGCTGGCGCAGGATATCCGCCTGGCCGAAACGGCCAACGCCAAAATGCTGGAACAGGCTCGTCTGGCGGTCGACAACGACGACCGTGCCCGCGCCGACCAGCTCTACCGCCAGGCGTTGGGTGGCAAACCTGCCCAAGGCCGCGTCGGTCGTGAGTTCTACAATAACCTCGGTTTTCTCGATGGCCACTGGCCCGAGGCGCGCCAAGGCTTTGAACGCTTGCGTCAGGAGCAGCCGGATGACCCGTACGTAACGCTGTTCTTCGCCAAGCACCTGGTCCGTCGTGAAGACACCCGCGAGGAAGGCATCCGAGCACTGGAGCGCCTGGCCAAGCGCGAGGACATTGGCGGCGACGCCGATGAGACCTGGCGTCTGGCCCTTACCTGGTTGGGGGCGCCGAACGCACGCCAGCAGCCATTGTTCGATGCGTTTCTCGCCAGCCACCCGGACGACGAAGAAGTTCGCGCCTTGCTTGCCAAGGGCCGAGCCGGGGCAAGCGCCGGCAGCGCTGGCTGGCAGCGCAGTCCGCAAGTACAGCGCGGTTTGAAAGCCCTTGAGCAGGGTGACCAGGCAACTGCGGAACGTGAGTTTGCAGAGCGCCTGAAAGCCGCACCAAACGATGCCGATGCCTTGGGTGGCCTCGGCGTGCTGCGTCAACAGCAGAACCGTTTCGAGGACGCCGAGCTGCTGCTGAGCCGCGCCGTCAAGGCTGGCGGCCGCTCGTGGCAAAAAGCGCTGGATGAAGTGCGCTACTGGTCGCTGTTGCAGCAGGCTCGGCAGAGCCAGGCACAGGGCCGCTCGGCCGATGCCCGTGTGCAGCTTGAACAGGCCCGCCGCATGCGCCCCCAGGCGCCGGAAGCGGCACTGGCCTTGGCCGATGTGCAGGCGGCTAGCGGCAACCCGGCGGCTGCCGAAACGCTCTATCGCCAGGTGCTGGGGCAGCAGTCGGACAATCTTCAGGCCCGTCGAGGTCTTGTCGGCGCATTGGTCCAACAGGGCAAGCAGGAGCAGGCACTGCGCGAAGTGCAGCAACTGCCGGGCGAAGAGCAGTCCAAGCTCGGCGGCCTTGGCCGCATGCGTGCCGACCTTGCCTTGCAGCAGGCCCAGCTTGCCGAGCAGCGAGGCGATACCGCTGGCCAGCGTGCAGCACTGGAAGATGCGCTGCGCAATGATCCGAACAATGCCTGGGCGCGCTATGGGCTCGCTCGTCTTTATCTGGACATGGGCGCTGGCAATGAAGCGCGCAGCCTGATGGACGGCATGCTGCGCGCGCAGCCCAATGATGCAGACGCGCTCTACACCTCGGCGCTGTTCTCGATGCAGCAGGGTGAGTGGGGCAAGGCCCGGGAGCGCTTGTCCAGCATTCCGGCCAATGCCCGTAGCGAGGAAGTGTCACAGCTGCTCGGTGATGTGGAATTCCGCCAGCGCTTGCAGGAGATCGATAATCTCAACAAGCGCGGTAGCTACCAGGAGGCCAGAGTCTTCCTTTCGCGTCTGGAACCGCTGGCCCGGGGCATACCCGAGCGTCAGGCGCAGTTGGCGTCGGCCTATGCCGATGCCAAGGACAACCAGCGTGCCATGGGCATGCTGCGCGATGTCATGGCGGGCAGTGCCCAGGTCGAGCCGGGTTTGCTGTTGCGCTACGCCGGTGTGCTGCTGCAGGCCGGCCATGAGTCTGAAGCTGCCGGTATTCTGCGCGACCTTCAAGGCCAGTCGATGACCCCCGAGCAGCGCCGCCAGTACGACGACCTATTGTTCCTTTACCGCGTGCGCAAGGCTGACCAGTTGCGCGAGCAGGGCGACCTGGCCGGTGCCTATGACACCCTCTCGCCAGCATTGCTGCAGCGCCCGCAAGACCCTCTGGCTGGCGCCGCGTTGGCGCGCATGTACGCGGCCAATGGCGATAAGGCCAAGGCCTTCGAACTCTATCAGCCACTGGTCCAGCGCAACCCCAATGACGCCCGACTGCTGGTCGGTGCTGCGGATGTTGCGTCCCAGCTTCGGGAGGATGCCTACGCCTCCAGGGCATTGGAGCAGGCGCTGAAAGTGGCGCCCGACGACCCCGACGTGTTGACGGTGGCAGCACGCATCTATCGCTTCCAGGGGCACACCGCCAAAGCGGCCGAACTGTTGGGCAAGGTCGTCAGCCAGGAAAACCGCCAGCAGAGCAATGATGTGTACGCAGCCTCCGCCCCCGGCAGTATGCCAAGCAACCCGTTTGCCAAGGGCGATCGGCTGCGCAGCGGGCAGTCGGTTGACGAATTGCTGGCGCCGACCTTGGCTACCGCTCAGCCCACCCATCTGCCATCAGTGGCGGACGAGCGACGCTCCGACAACCCCTTCGTGGTGTTGGCAAAAGGCAGCAAGCCCGACCCTCGCGCCGGCATGAGTGAAGCGGCCAAGGCACTGAGCGACGTCAACCAGGAGCGAAGTGCCTATGTGGCCCAGGGCCTGGAAGTCAGTGGTAACGACAGCGAATCCGGCCTGGGCCGACTGGTCAATGTACAGGCGCCTATCGAGGCCAGCGCACCGGTTGGCGACAGCCGTGTAGCGTTGCGGGTGACACCGGTCTCGCTCAATGCAGGCAGCCCCAGCGGAGAGGCGGCGACACGCTTCGGTGGTGGTGGCGATGGCAAAGTCGGCTCACAGAAGGACTCGGGCGTCGGCGTAGCGCTGGCCTTCGAGAACAAACCCAGCGGCGTCAAGGCCGACATCGGCACCACGCCGCAAGGTTTCCTGTACAGCACCTTGGTGGGTGGTGTGTCGGTCGAGCGACCGGTGGCCGGCAACCCGGACCTGCACTGGAGCGCCAAGGCATCGCGGCGGGCGGTCACCGACAGCGTCACCTCGTTTGCTGGCAGCGAAGACAAACGCAGCGGCCTCAAGTGGGGCGGCGTCACCGCCACTGGCGGGCGGCTGGAGCTGGGGTATGACGACCGCGAGTTCGGGGCATACGTGTACGGCTCGATGCATAGCCTCAAGGGGCACCATGTCGAAGACAACACCCGCGCCGAACTGGGCAGTGGCGTGTACTGGTACCTGCAGAACACCGAGGACACCCAGCTCACCGCAGGCCTGAGCCTGATGGCCATGGGGTACGACAAGAACCAGGGCTTCTACACCTATGGCCACGGTGGCTATTTCAGCCCGCAAAGTTTCTTTGCCTTGGGGGTGCCGGTCAGCTGGGCGCGTCGATACGAGCGTTTGACGGTATCGCTCAAGGGTTCGGTCGGGGTGCAGTTCTTCAACCAGGACGCTGCCGACTACTACCCAGGCGATGCCGCCCGGCAGGCCCGCGCTGCGGCTGATCCAGACCAGCAGTCCGAGTATTCGAGTGACAGCAAGACAGGCGTTGGCTACAACCTGGCCGCCGCTGCCGAGTACCAGTTGGGGCGCAACTTCTTCCTGGGTGGCCACATGGGCCTGAACAACTCTCAGGACTACCGCGAATTCAACGGCGGCATGTACCTGCGTTACATGTTTGAGGACCAGTATCGGCCGATGGCATTGCCGGTCAGCCCATACCGCTCCCCCTATTCCAATTGATCTGATTCTAGGAGACACACCATGCCTGCTTCTGCGATTGCCGGCTTGACCATGCTGGTGCTGGGTGAAAGCCACATGAGCCTGGCCAACCACCTGACCGAACCGCTCAACGCCGCCGTGGTGGCAAAGGGAGGCCATGCCTATTCGATCGGCGCCTGTGGCGCCAGCGCGGCAGACTGGCTGGTGACCAAAAAGGTCGACTGCGGTGCCGAACAGCAGGACAACGGAAAGCTGCAGATCAAGGGCCGGGAAGCCAGCACCACGCCAATCAAGCAGCTGATTGCCACGCACAAGCCCGATGTGGTCGTGTTGGTGATTGGCGACACCATGGCCAGCTACGACAAACCGGCCTTCCCCAAAGCGTGGGCCTGGCAGAGCGTGACCAGCCTGACCAAGGCGATCAGCGAAACCGGCACCAAGTGTGTGTGGGTCGGCCCGGCCTGGGGCAAGGTGGGCGGTATGTACAAGAAGAACGATCAGCGCACTCAGCTGATGTCGCAGTTCCTTGCCGCCAACGTTGCGCCCTGCACCTACGTCGATTCCCTGAGCATGTCCAAGCCGGGCCAGTGGATCACCACCGATGGCCAGCACTTTACCGTGGCCGGCTACAAGGCCTGGGCTGGCGCCATTGTCGATGCCATCGACAAGCTGCCGGCCGGCAGCCTCAAGGGGGGCAAGTAATGCGCCGTGTCGCTGCTGGTCTTGCCGTGCTGCTGAGCCTGGGCACCGCCCAGGCGGCTGAAATCCCGCTGTACCCGACCGGGCCGAGTGAAGATGCGGCATTTCTGCGCTTCTTCAATGCCGGCGCCACCGACCTGGAACTGAGTGCCGCCAACGGCGCCGGACTAAGCCTGAAACCTGGCGTTGCGTCCAACTTCCTCACTGTGCCTGCCGGCAAACCGATAGCAGGCAAGTTGACGCTCGACGGCCAGCAGCAGGCGCTTGATGTCCGGGTTGAGCCAGGAGAGTTCGTCACTGTGGTCGGCCTGCCCGCGAGCAATGCACTGCGCCTGGTGACCGTGCGTGAACAGCCCGACGACTTCAACGCCCTCAAGGCCTCGCTGGCCTTCTACAACCTGGATGCCAGCTGCACCCAGGCGGGCTTGCGCCTGGCTGGTGGCAAGGTTGACATCTTCAAGGATGTCGCCGACGGCAGCGCCCAGCGTCGGTCGGTCAACCCGCTCAAGCTGGCGGTGCAGCCGACCTGCGCCGGCAGCCCGCGCGGCGATGCCCTGGACCTGGGGCAATTGGCCGCTGGCCAGCGCTACACCGTGTTCCTGGCTCCGGGTGCCAAGGGACCGCGCCTGTTCCAGGCGCAGGACACCCTCGCTAACTGAGTCTCGCCAACCGCCACACGCCAACTGACGGACGACCATGGTTTTCGCCTCGCTCGAGTTTCTGCTGCTGTTCCTACCTGCGTTCATGCTGGTCTATGCACTGGCGCGGCCCTCGGGGCGAAACCATGTACTGCTGATTGGCAGCTGGTTCTTCTATGGCTGGCTGAGCCCGGCGTTTCTGCTCCTGCATGTGGTGCTGACGGTGCTCGGCTGGGTGGGCGGCCTGCTGGTGGCCGCAAGTGGAGAGACTTCAAGCAGGCGAAAGCGCCTGCTGGTGGCGCTGATCGTCGTCAACACCCTGGTGCTGTGCTGGTACAAGTACGCCAACATCGTGGCTGCTACCTTCAACGAACTGCTCAGCACCCATGGTGCGATGCCCTTCGAGTGGCAGAAGGTGGCGTTGCCGGCAGGGCTTTCGTTCATTGTCCTGCAAGTCATTTCCTATCTCGTCGATGTGCATCGCAAGGTGGTGCCGGTGGAGCGCAACTTCGCCAATTTCGCCACTTACCTCGCCATGTTCGGCCACTCCATTGCCGGTCCTATCATTCGCTACGACTGGGTACGGCAGGAGCTGCGCCAGCGCTACTTCAACCCGCTGAACTTCGCACTCGGCGCACGGCGTTTCATGATCGGCATGAGCATGAAGGTGCTGGTGGCCGATAGTCTGTCGCCGTTGGTGGGGGTGGCATTTGCCCAGGAGTACCCATCGTTCGTCGATGCCTGGATCGGCTGCCTGGCTTATTCGCTGCAGCTGTTCTTCGATTTCGCCGGTTACAGTGCCATGGCCATCGGCCTGGGCCTGATGCTCGGCTTTCACTTTCCGGAGAACTTCAATCACCCGTACTGGGCGCGCAACATCCAGGACTTCTGGCGCCGCTGGCACATCTCGCTTTCCAGCTGGCTGCGCGACTATCTGTACATCGGTCTGGGCGGCAACCGTCTCGGGGTGTGGAAGACCTACCGCAACTTGTTCCTGATCATGGCGATTGGCGGTCTGTGGCACGGTGGTGACAGCTGGAACTACCTGCTCTGGGGCTGCGCCCACGGTATTGCGCTTTGCATCGATCGGGCCTGGTCCCGCGCCGGGTTGCCAGACCTGCCAGCCTGGTTGGCGCACACTGTGACATTGCTGTTCGTCTGCCTGGCCTGGACCTTGTTCCGCGCGCCAGACTTCGCCACGGCGCTCAGCCTGTATGCGGGGCAATTCGGCTTGCATGGTTTTGCGCTCGGCGATGCCCTGGCAGCCACTCTGCGACCCGTTCACGGTCTGGCTGCGGGCCTTGGTGTACTGTGCCTGCTATTGCCGCTGTTGCAGGCCCACGCCGTGCATCGTCTTGGCAGCTACTGGGCGTTTCGTGCCGTAGGTGCGGTCTGGCCGGTGCTGGGCTTTGCCCTGTCGTTCGCGCTGATCGCCAGCCGCGAAACCGTGCCGTTTCTCTACTTCCAGTTCTAGGGGGCGCCCATGTCGAAGAAAGATCCTGCCCTGGAGCCCGTGCCGCCCAGCCCGATGATGATGCGCCTGAGTCCTGTGGCAGGCGTGAGCCTGTTTGCCTTCATGCTGGCAGGTTTGGTGGCGTGCCTTTGGGCCATGTTCAGCGGCAAGGTAGACCTGTGGCCTGAGCACCTGGGGTGGGAGGGTGTACGCGATGGCGAAATCACCCATCATATCGCCCATGAACTGTCTAACGTTTCGCTGGCAAAGCGCGCTGCCGACCTGGAGCGGGCCTTCAGCTGGCTGACCGTGGGTGATACCGGCCCGCGTGTGCGCAGCGGTTGCCCAGGCTGGCTGTTCCTGGCCGATGAGACGCGCCTTTACCCCCACGCCCAGGCCAATGCCGAGGCGCGGGCAAAGAAGGTAATGGCCGTGCGGGACTGGCTGGCTGCACGCAACATCCGCCTGCTGGTGCTGCTGGTGCCGGACAAGAGCCGGATTGCCGCCGAGCAGTTGTGCGGCATCACGCGTGCCCTTTCGTTGGCAGGCCGCCTGCAGCAATGGAATGCCCGCTTGCAGCAGGCCGGCATCGTTACGGTCGACCCTACTTCAGCACTGCAGGCGCTGGGCAGTTCGGCGTTCCTGCGTACTGACACCCACTGGAGCGAGCAGGGTGCAGAGGCAGCGGCTCGCCAGTTGGCCGCCGCTGTATTGGCCTCGGGCATCAGCCCTTCGCCGGCGCAGGCTTCGGTTCGCACGCTGTTGCCTGAGGCCCGTCGACCTGGTGACCTGGTGCGTCTGGCTGGTCTCGACTGGTTGCCCGAGCGCCTGCAGCCTGCCGGTGAGATGGTGGCTGCGTCTCGCTTCGAGGTGCAAGGCGATGCGACGGCGGGAAGCGAGGCTGACCTGTTTGGTGACAGCCAGTTGCCCAACATCGCCCTTATCGGCACCTCGTTCTCGCGTAACAGCAATTTCGTTCCTTTCCTTGAGCAGGGCATCGGCGCCAGCGTAGGCAACTTCGCCAAGGATGGAGGCGAGTTCTCTGGCGCCGGGAAGGACTACTTCGCCAGCGAGGCATTCAAGCAGACACCTGCGCAGTTGCTGATCTGGGAGATCAACGAGCGGGACCTGCAGAAGCCGTTCAGCGATGATATGCCGCTGCGTTAGCGGCACTTGCTCTTCATATCGTTATTCGTTAACGGTATTTAAATTATTTTTCTTATACCTTTATAGTCGCTCTCACTGCGTACCCGCCGACCAATCGGCGCGCCGCACGACTTGAACCCACACGGGAAAACCCCGTGCGTTTCTGATCGTCGCGCGCCCTTGAAGTCGCGCACTGCGTGGGAGTGAAACATGTCAGCCGCCTCGAACGCCTTGTCGTCCATCGACAGCGCCCAGCCGCAATTCTTCGAAATCCGTCCGTTCCCTGGTGCCGTTGGCGCCGAGATCATCGGCCTGGACCTGGCCAAGCCCGTCAACGCCGAGGATTTCAGCCGTATTCACCGTGCCCACCTTGAGCACCATGTGCTGGTGTTCCGCGAGCAACGCATCAGCCCTGACCAGCAGATCACCTTCAGCCGCCGTTTCGGCGAGCTGCAGATCCATGTGCTCAAGCAGTTCCTGCTGGCGGGCCACCCGGAAATCCTGATCGTCTCCAACATCGTCGAAGAGGGCCGCAATGTAGGCCTGGGCGATGCCGGCAAGTTCTGGCACTCGGACCTTTCGTACAAGGAACTCCCCAGCCTCGGCTCGATGCTCCACGCCCAGGAACTGCCCAGCGAAGGCGGCGATACGCTGTTCGCCGACATGCACAAGGCTTGGGACGCAGTGCCTGAAGCACTGCGCAAGGTGGTCGAGGGCCGTAGCGCCGCGCACTCCTATACCGCCCGTTACGCCGAGACCAAGTTCGAAGGCAACTGGCGCCCGACCCTGACCGCCGAGCAACTGGCCCAGGTGCAGGAAGTCATCCACCCGGTAGTGCGCACTCACCCGGAAAACGGCCGCAAGGCGCTGTTCGTCAGCGAAGGTTTCACTACCCGCATCGTCGGCCTGCCGGATGACGAAAGCCGCGACGTGTTGCAGCAGCTCTACGCCCTGAGCGTGCTCGAGCAGAACATCTACCGCCACCAGTGGCAGCCCCATGACCTGGTGTTCTGGGACAACCGCTCGTTGATCCACCTGGCAACCGGCTGCCCCGCACACCTGCGGCGCAAGCTGTACCGCACCACCATCCAGGGCGATGCCCCGTTCTGACGACTGAGGAAACACATCATGCGCAAATCCATCAGCCGCTTGGCGGCAAGTATCGGCCTGGGCGCGAGCCTGGTCGTCGGCAGCCTGGCCGCCCCCGCGGTGGCCCAGGCCGAAGGCAAGATCCGCATCGCCGAGCAGTTCGGCATCGTCTACCTGCTGTTGAACGTGGTGCGCGACCAGCACCTGATCGAGAAGCACGGCAAGGAGCAGGGCATCGACATCGCAGTCGACTGGGCCCAACTTTCCGGCGGTGCCGCAATCAACGATGCCTTGCTGTCCGGCTCGGTGGACATCGCTGGCGCCGGCGTCGGCCCGCTGCTCACTGTCTGGGACCGCACCAAGGGTCGGCAGAACGTCAAGGCCGTGGCCTCGCTCGGCAACTTCCCGTACTACCTGGTCAGCAGCAACCCCAATGTGAAGACCATCGCCGACCTTTCCGACAAGGACCGTATCGCCGTGCCGGCCGTGGGCGTTTCGGTGCAGTCGCGCTTCCTGCAATACGCCGCCGCGCAGCAGTGGGGCGACAAGGAATACAACCGCCTGGATAAGTACACCTTGGCCGTTCCGCACCCGGATGCCACCGCAGCCCTGCTGGCTGGCGGCACTGAACTCAACGGGCACTTCTCCAACCCGCCGTTCCAGGATCAGGTGTTGGCCAACAAGAACGTGCACGTAGTGCTCAACAGCTATGACCTGCTCGGCCCCAATTCGCCGACCCTGCTATTCGCCACCGAGAAGTTCCGCAAGGACAACCCGAAAACCTACAAGGCCTTCGTCGATGCCCTGGCCGAGGCGGCGGATTTTGCCCAGAAGGACAAAGCCGCAGCTGCCGACACCTACATCCGCGTGACCAAGGCCAAGATCGACCGTGACGCGCTGATCAAGCTGATCGACAACCCGCAGTACGAGTTCACCGTTACGCCGAAGAACACCTACAAGCTGGCAGATTTCCTCTACCGCGTCGGTGCCATCAAGAACAAGCCGGAGTCGTGGAAGGATTACTTCTTCCAGGACGAACGCCCGCTGCAGGGGAGCTGACCGACCATGACCGCCCCATTGCCAGGCCACACGGCCAGCAACCTGAGCCGTGTCGCGACACCACCACTGCTGCAGGTGGATAACCTCAGCCTCGAATACTGCACCGCGCAACGCGTGGTGCGGGCCACCCACCAGGTCAGTTTCGAAGTCGATCGTGCTGATCGCTTCGTTCTGCTCGGCCCGTCCGGTTGCGGCAAGTCCACCTTGCTCAAGGCTGTGGCCGGGTTCATCGAGCCCCAGGAAGGGCAGATTCTGCTGCAGGGCCAGCCGGTCAAAGGCCCCGGCCCTGACCGCATCGTGGTGTTCCAGGAGTTCGACCAGTTGCCGCCGTGGAAGACGGTGAAGCAGAACGTGATGTTCCCGCTGCTGGTGTCTGGCCAGCTCAAGCGCGCCGAGGCCGAAGAGCGCGCCCTTCATTACTTGGACAAGGTCGGCTTGGCAGCATTTGCCGATGCCTACCCGCATACCTTGTCGGGTGGCATGAAGGCGCGCGTCGCCATCGCCCGGGCATTGGCCACCCAGCCCAAGATCCTGCTGATGGACGAACCCTTCGCCGCGCTCGATGCACTGACCCGGCGCAAAATGCAGGAAGAGTTGCTGCTGCTCTGGGAAGAGGTGCGTTTCACCTTGCTGTTCGTCACTCACTCCATCGAAGAGGCACTGGTGGTGGGTAACCGAATCCTGCTGCTGTCGCCGCACCCAGGGCGAGTGAGGGCCGAAGTGCACAGCCACCAGTACGACCTCGGCAGCCTTGGCGCCGCCGACTTCCAGGCCAGCGCCCGACGCATCCATCGTTTGCTGTTCGACGAGGCGGATGCCCCGGAGCAGGCCGCCGACCTGGGCTTCAACGATATTCGCATCGCTTACTGACAGGAGCTTCAGCCATGACCACTACACCTGTACGTCAGGAATATGAGGTGCAGCTGGAGCCGCTGCTCAGTGTGCCTCTGGAACGCCAACTGCCGCTGGCCCAACGCCTGTGGCAGCTGGGCTGGTTGCGCAAGGCGGTGATTCTTGTCGTCATCGCTGCCGTGTGGGAAGCCATCGCCCGCTACCAGGGCAACGACCTGTTGCTGCCAGGCTTTCTGCAAACCTCAGCGGCCCTGTGGGACGGCATGCTGAGCGGCGAACTGCCGGCCAAGGTCGGGGTATCGCTGGTGGTGTTGCTCAAGGGCTACGTGCTGGGCATCGTCCTGGCGTTCGGCCTGACCAGCCTGGCTGTGTCGACCCAGCTCGGGCGCGACCTGCTCGGTACATTGACCTCGATGTTCAACCCGCTGCCAGCCATTGCCCTGCTGCCCCTGGCCTTGTTGTGGTTCGGGCTGGGTGACAACAGCCTGATCTTCGTTCTGGTGCACTCGGTACTCTGGGCGCTGGCGCTGAACACCTATGCCGGGTTCCTCGGTGTCTCCGACACCCTGCGCATGGCTGGGCGCAATTACGGGCTCAAGGGGTTGCGCCTGGTGCTGCACATTCTGGTGCCGGCGGCGTTGCCGTCGATTCTATCGGGCTTGAAGATCGGCTGGGCGTTCGCCTGGCGCACCTTGATCGCGGCCGAGCTGGTGTTCGGTGCCAGCAGTGGCAAGGGTGGGCTGGGTTGGTACATCTTCCAGAACCGCAACGAGCTTTACACCGACAAGGTGTTTGCGGGGCTGGCCGTGGTGATCCTGATCGGGTTGCTGGTGGAAGGGTTGGTGTTCAATACCCTGGAGCGGCTGACTGTGCGGCGTTGGGGGATGCAGCGCTAGAGTGTTGGTTGTGGAAGCAAACCCTGTAATGGCAGGCTTCTAGGAGTAATCCTACGACGCAACCAGAAGGTACGAAGGCGCCAAGCAAGCTCGTTGAGAAGACACTGGTGAACATAGAGATTGCCGACGTACCGTGTTGTCAGCAGGGATTGCCCAAACTCGCTGAGTCGAGGGCCTTGTAGGAGCAACTGTCTTGCTCAATTTCTAAAAGCTGGCGCGATCCCTGTGGGAGCGGGCTTGCCCGCGAACACGGGCGAAGCCCGTGCCATCCACTGCAGTGTCTTCTTCGCGGGTAAACCCGCTCCCACAGTGGCCACTATTCCTTGCGCGACAGCGCAGCCCGGAAAGGGCTTGGTGATCTCCTCCAGAATCCAACGTATTGCTCCATGGGAGGCTAAAGCCAATGCCTATGCACAATCCGCCCCATCCTGGTGAGTCCCTGCGCGAAGATGTTCTGCCCGCAATCGGCATGAGCGTTTCGGCGCTCGCTCGTCATCTTGGCTACTCACGGGGTCAGTTATCCACAGTGCTCAATGGCCATGCAGCCATCTCTGCCGACCTTGCCTATCGTCTTGAGCTGGCAGGGCTTGGTGATGCTCGTCAGTACCTGGCTGAGCAGGCGGCCTACGATTTGTGGCAAGCCGCACATCGTGAGCACCCTCAAATTGCGAAACTGGCTTTCGCCTGAAGCCGGTCAATCCGCATCCGAGTCGAACAACCGCTCAAGCTCCACCCGCGCCTCCTTGGCGGTCTGCATCACCTTGGCCCGGTCGTCACGCACCTGACCCTGGGCAATCAGCACCTCTTCATCGTGCTGGGTGAAGCGTTCGATGCGGTTTGCCGCCTGCTCATCGCTCAAGCCCAGCCCCACCAGGGCGCGGCGTGAAAGCTCAAGGCTCGAGTAGAAGGTTTCGCGAATCGGTTCGGCACCCACGTCCACCAGTTTGTGAACATGCTGGCGGTTGCGCGCTCGTGCCAGCACCTTCAGGTGGGGGTACAGGCGCTTCACATGCTCGGCCATGCGGGTCGTGGTGTCCGGGTCATCGGTAGTGATCACGAAGTACTCCGCCTCGCCGACCTTGGCCGCATGCAGCACCTCAGGGCGCAGCGGGTCGCCATAGAATACCGGGGCCTGCTCGAAGGTGCGGGTCATCTCGATGGCATCCACCGAGGTGTCCAAGGCAATGAACGGGATCTTCTGTGCCCGCAGGATGCGCGAAACGATCTGCCCCATGCGGCCCATGCCGACAATCACCACACGCGGTGTGCCCGCGTCGATGGTCTTGTACTGTTCAGGCACCTCACGCGGTGGCTGCGGGCGTTTCAGTGCGCGGGCGCAGCCGAGCATCAGCAGCGGCGTGATGGCCATCGACAGGGTAATGGTCATCAGCAGCAGGTCGTAGGTCTGGGCGTCGAACAGGCCTTGGTCCTTACCCAGCTTGAACACTACGAAGGCAAACTCGCCACCGGCCGCCAGGACCATGCCCAGGCGCAGGGCGCTGGTGCTGTTCAGGCCACCGGCCAGGCGACCCACCACGATCAGCAGCGTCAACTTGACTGCCACCAGCAGCAGGGTCAGGCCCAGCAGTACCAGCGGCATTTCCAGCAGCAGGCCCAGGTTGGCACCCATGCCAACGCTGATGAAGAACAACCCCAGCAGCAGTCCTTTGAACGGTTCGATTTGCGACTCCAGTTCGTGGCGGTATTCCGAGTCGGCCAACAGCAGGCCGGCGAGGAAAGCGCCAAGGGCCATGGAAATACCGGCTTCCTCCATCAGCCAGGCGGTGCCGATCACCACCAGCAGTGCGGTGGCGGTGGATACCTCTGGCAGGCCGGTGCGGGCCACGATGCGGAACAAAGGGCGCAGCAGGTAGCGCCCGCCGACGATGACCGCGGCAATGCTGGCAAAGACTTTGAGGCCATGTTCCAGGCTGTCGCCATGGCTGGTGTCCGGGCCACTCGCGGCCAGCAGCGGCACAAGGGCGATCAAGGGAATGGCGGCGATGTCCTGGAACAGCAGAATGGCGAACGCCAGGCGACCGTGGGGGGCATTGAGTTGCTTGGTCTCGGCCAGGCTCTGCAGGCCAAGCGCGGTGGACGACAAGGCAAGCCCCAGGCCCAGCACCATGGCAGCGGGCAATGACTGGTCGAAACCATACAAGGCGATGGCTCCGATGACCGCGCCGGTCAGCAGCACCTGTGCGGTACCTACGCCGAACACCGATTTGCGCATCAGCCACAGGCGCCGAGGCGACAGTTCCAGGCCGATGATGAACAGCAGCAGGACGACACCCAGCTCGGAGATATGGGCAACGCTTTCGGTGTCGCGGATCAGCCCCAGCGCCTGCGGGCCGATGGCCACGCCCGCCAGCAGGTAGCCGATGACGGCGCCCAGTTGCAGGCGTTTGGCCAAGGGCACAGCGATAACGGCGGCGAGCAGAAAGATGACGGCGGTTTGCAGCAGGCTGCTTTCATGTGGCATTGGCTCGGACTCCATGAGCTGCCTGGGCAGCGACGTACAGTGTGAAGGCCAATTTTGCAGACTGTAATGGCGTCAGACAATCCCGCGCATCGGCGACACATTGTCTCTTTCTGGGAGACAATCAGTGCCCGCCAAACTGCGCCCGATACTGTGCCGGTGTCATGCCGATCCGCTCGCAGAACACTTTGCGCATATGCCGGTCACTGCCGAACCCGCATTGAGCCGCCACCACTTTCAAGGGCAGGTCGCTCTCTTCCAGCAGCTTGCGAGCCCGATCTATGCGAGCGTTCTGCAGGTACTGCAAGGGTGTGATGCCCACTTCGCGCTGGAAGGTGCGGGCGAAGTTGCGACTGCTCATGGCCACCCGTTCGGCCATTTTCTGCACCGTGAATGGCTGCTCGATATGATCGACGATGTAGGCCTGAACACGCGCGATCGGTGTGTCGTCCCGGGGTACTGCCGCTAACAGCGGCCCATAGGGCGTCTGTCCGCCCTGGCGATGGCGGGCTACCAGCAACACCTTGGCAACCTCCAGGGCAAGCGCCTTGCCATGGTCTTCCGCCACCACGGCCAACGCCAGGTCGATACCTGCGGTGATGCCGCCGGAAGTGATCAAATTGCGATCAATCACGTAGATCTGCTCGGTCTCCACTTTCGTTTCGGGAAAGGCATGAGCCAGGCGCTCCACGTAATTCCAATGGGTCGTGCAGCGATAGCCATTCAGCAGCCCGGCACGGCCCAACAGAAACACACCCGTACAGATGGCGCCAAACCGTTTGGCGCTGCGCACAGCCTGAGGTAGCCAGCGCTCCAGCGCTGGCAAGGCGACGTCGTAGGCCCCAGGGCCACCCGGCACCAGCAGCAGGTCGACAGCGGCGGGCAAGTCTTCGAGGCGTGCGTCGGCTACGGCCTTCAACCCACAAGAGCCGCGCACTGCAGCTTGCCCTTCGGCCACGGTGATCAACCGGTATTGCCGGTTTTCGGGCAAGAACCGGTTGGCGATGGCAAAGGCATCCAGAGGGCCGGTCACATCCAGCAAAAGCACATCATTGAACAACACCATGGCCACGGTGCGGTGAGCACGATTTTCCTGCATACCTTTCTCGCCTTGATACGAGCCACCCAAAGGGGGCTGACTGCTGAACACGAAACTCATCTTAGGGTATCGGTATTGCGCGGCGGGCCAGTAGTGCAGCTTTAAGAACTATTAAGGTTTGGCTCAGGACTTTGTCATGTGCCGGGCGCGAGACTTTCCCCATTGAACAGGAGAGTCGCCATGCACCCCCGAACGGTCCACGACAGCCTGCACCAGGACACCTGCCCACCCGGCGCGCTGACCCCCGCACGCCTGCGTCAGGCCAAGGAGCTGATGCTGCGCAGTTCATTGTCGATCATCGAGATCGCCGGGGTTTGCAACCTCACACGCAGCCACTTTTCCCGAGCCTTCAAAGTCAACACAGGCCTCTCGCCGCAGGCCTGGCGCTTGTTGGCGCGTATGGAAAAGGCCAAACGCCTGCTGGCCACCGAGGCACCCATCACCCATGTCAGCCTGGAATGCGGTTTTTGCGACCAGGCCCACTTTACCCGGGCATTCAGTCGCCTGGTCGGGCAACCCCCGAAAGCCTGGCGGCTGGCGGCCAAAGCCGAACCCATCGGCGTGCATTCTTAAAACCAAGGTATCCGTCGGTATAGCCATGTGCGGACAGTACCGGCCCGTGTCACCCAACCCAAGGAGTCACTCTCATGAGCCAACCGGATTACAAGCGCCTGAACAAAGACGACGCCGTCGTGCTGCTGGTCGACCACCAGACCGGCCTGATCTCGCTGGTGCAGGATTTTTCGCCCAACGAGTTCAAGAACAATGTCCTGGCCCTGGGCGACCTGGCGAAGTTCTTCGGCCTTCCAACCATCCTCACCACCAGCTTCGAGCAAGGCCCGAACGGCCCGCTGGTACCCGAGCTCAAGGAAATGTTCCCAGATGCCCCATACATTGCACGGCCGGGCCAGATCAACGCCTGGGACAACGAAGACTTCGTCAAGGCGATCAAGGCGACCGGGCGCAAGCAACTGATCATCGCCGGTGTAGTGACCGACGTGTGTGTGGCGTTCCCGACCCTGTCGGCGCTGGCTGAGGGCTTTGAGGTGTTCGTGGTCACCGATGCCTCGGGCACCTTCAACGAGACCGTACAGCAGGCTGCTTGGGTACGCATGACCCAGGCCGGCGCGCAGATGATGAACTGGTTCTCGGTGGCGTGTGAGCTGCACCGCGACTGGCGCAACGATATCGAAGGCCTGGGTAACCTGCTGTCGCAGCGCATTCCCAACTACCGCAACCTGATGAATAGCTATGCGGCGTTGAGCGCCCGCTGATCTGAGCTAATCGCCGGCAAACCGGCTGCTACACGGGGGGATGCTGGATCGGTACGCTGAATCTGATCCGGCATCCCCCCAGTTCCGACACCTGGGCCTGCAAGCGCCCACCATGGGCCTGCACCACCGAACTGCAGATCGCCAGCCCCATGCCCAACCCACCCGCCTTTGACGTATAGAAGGCCCCGAAAACCCGTTCCCGTTCCTCAGGCGCAATGCCTGGGCCGTTGTCATCCACGCAGATTTCCACCGCATCGCCCACAACCGCTGATGAAATGCGCAGCAGCCCGTCGTTCCGGTACCCCGCCAGGGCCTCCAGTGCATTGGTGATCAAGTTGTACACCAACTGCTGCAGTTGCACGGGGTCTGCCATGACGCCAATCGCCGCGTTCAGCCGGGTGCTCACCTGCACCCCGCACTTGAGCGCGTCCGAAGAGGTCAGCCGTACTACTTCAACCACCAACTCATCGAGTTTCACGGTCTTGCGCTGTATCGGCGACTGCTTGGCCAGCGAGCGCAACGCCTGAACGATGTTCGCGGCCCGCTCGCTGTCGGCGCGAATGTCTTCCAGGCCGGCGATGGCTTCAGCCAAGTCAGGCTCGCCGCGTTTGAGCCAACGCAGGCTGGCTGCGGCGTTGGAAGCTATGCCCAGCAGCGGCTGGCTGATTTCGTGGGCAATGGATGCCGACAGTTCGTTCATCACTTGCAGGTGTGCGCTGCGGGCAAGTTCGGCACGCGAGCGGCGCAATTCGGCTTCCATCTGTGCGCGGGTCTGGTTGTCTTCCGCTAGGCGCGTGTAGAACTTGGCGGTTTGAAGCGACACGGCGGCCTGCGAGGCGAGGATCTCCAGCATGGCCAGGCGCTGGCTGCCGAACAGGTTCGGCACCAGGCGGTTCTCCAGGTAAACCAGGCCGATCAGCACGCCTTGGATAACCAGTGGCAGACACAGTACAGAACGGGCACCCCGGACCTGCAGTTCCTGGCGGAAGGCCTCCGGGCAATCGCTCAAGGCGTCGTTGAGCATCAAGGGCTTCTTGGTGCGCATGGTGGCATTGATGATCGACAGCGGCGCCTGAGTCATGAACTTCTGGCAGTTGTCCAGCGTGACATGCAGGCCCGCGTCGTCGATATAGGCAAGGGCCGCCATCTGGAACTCGGCACCGCTGACGATCAGCAGTACGCCATGGTCGGCGCCGGAGTGCTGGGTAAGGTGGCCCATCAGGGTTTCGATCAGCCCCTCCAGCAACACTTCTTCGGACAACGCCCTTGCCGCTTCGATGCCGACCTCCAGGTCCAGCCTGGCTTGGCTGGAAGAGCGGTAGGTTTCCTGGACCGGCTGGGTGCGCAGGAACGGGTGCAGGGTCTCCAACTGACGGACTTTGCCCGTCGCGCCCCAGATGTGGAAGCAGTCCCGGGCGATGCGCAGGTGCAGGTTGGCGCCGGAAATCAGGCCACTGGGTATGCACACTTCGGCCAACTGCTCGTGGGCCAGTGCCTGTTCATGGATGAACCCGGCGGCGGTGGCGGCGATCTGTGCCTGGTCGAAGCAGCGGATGGCGGCCAGGCCATCACCGTTGAGCTTGGCGATGACGCCCTCGATCAACAGCAGCTTGTTGCGGAACGTGATGGGGTTGAAGTGGGCCCATTGGGCAAAGCGCTCGCGCAGTTCGCCCAGGGTCGACAGTTTCATTTCAAGTGTGCCGGGCGTTTCCGGGCTGCCCAAGGCCAGACCGCGGAACAGATGGTAGTCGGCCAGGTTGATGTGTGCCGGGGCAGCCCAGGCGTGTTCGCCGACATCATCCAGGCAGAGAACGGCCTTGTGGATTTCGCCCAGGTAGAACGCGGCCATGCCGGTGTATAGAGCCTGGAAGAAGCGTGTTGTTCTGGACGTGGCGATTGCGTCCGGCACCGTGGCTGTCGTGCCCGACGCCAGGCCGCCTCGGCAAGGCTCAGCTGCGCTCATGCTGGTGATGAAGTGCCGTTGCGCCAGCAGGATGTCTTCGATATCCCGGTAACCGTAACGGCGCACAGTGCCAAGGCCCTGCTCCACCTCGGCAGCAACAGTCTGCAAGTGGTGGCCCATGAACAGCGAGTCAGATACCAGATGGTTGCAGGCATAGCAGGCCATGGCCAGGTCACCACTCAGACGTGCCGAGTCGATGGCCTCCAACGCCGTGCGTCGAGCGAACTCCATCGGTGCGGTCCAGGCACTGACTTGGTCCAGCGCGAGCAGGGCGCTGGTCAGGTCGGACTCGAAGCCATGCCGCTCGATCAACTTGAGCGCTGCCAGGCAGTAGGCGTGCCCGTCATGGTAGGCGGCGAAGCGTTCGGCGTTCATGACCCCGAACCAGGCCAGGCCGTAGGTGCTCCCCGGAGCCACGCCGTGGATCAGAGTCAGCTCCATGATCTTGGCCAAGTGCAGGCAGCAGAGGTCATCCTGTACGAAGAACGACGAGGAGAGGGTCGTCAGTAGCTCGATTGCGATGATCGCGTGCTCGGCTTCGGCTTTGGGCAGAGATTCGAGGCAGTGACGGCCCTGTTGCTCGATCAGGCCGCGCACGCGTGCGTACTCGGCCTCAACGTGTTCCGGGTCGTTGCCGCGCGCCAAGGTGATCCCGAGCAGGGCAAGCCCGGCAAGCGCCGCTTCGATGGCGGGTTCGTAGTCGGACCGCAAGGTATGCAAGCGTGCCTTGAGCTTGCACACACGGGCATGCTGCAACGGCGTTCGAGCGCGCTGTCGGCATTGTTCGATGCGAGCCTCGGCGTCAGGCATGCGCGACATCAGCATGTCGCACTCTGCCGCCAGGCAGGCGAAGGCAAATGCTTCGGTTTCAGTGTCGTGCCCCAACAAGGCTTCGCCGGCTGCGAGGTACCCAGCAGCCTGTTCGAATGAGGCGCTGTCGCGTGCCCGTAGCGCGGCGTCTTGCAGCAACTTCAGGAATGCAGCGCAATCGTTTGCCATTAAGACCAAAGGGCTGGCGCGCTGCACCTGGTTGGCGATCTCGAACACGGCGCTGTGCAGGTCGTCTTGCCAAACCTGGTGCATGGCCATGGCGATGCGTGCATGCTGCGTTGCTCGATCATGCAGAGGCGTCAGCTCATAGGCAGCTTGCATGACGCGATCATGGGCGAAACCCAGGCCTTTCTGGGTTGGCAGCAGGAAGCCCGCATCCACCAGCGCCTTGAGTTGTTCATCAAGACAGCTCGCGTCGGTGGGCAACACCTTTTCCAGCAGTCGTTCATCGCAACGGCCGCCCGCAGCGCTGGCAAGGCGCAATACATCCCGCTGGGCCGCTGGCAGGCGTGCCAGGCGGTCAACCATCAGGTCGGCGACGTTGTCGGCATAGCGGTGCTGCGACACGGCCTGTAACGACCAGGTCCAGCGCATGGTCTGGGTGTCGAAGGTTAGCAGGCCATCTTCGACCATGGCTTGCAGTATCTGGTTGATGAAGAAAGGGTTGCCAGCCGTCTTGGCGTGCACCAGTTGCGCGACCTGCATCGCTTCTTCGGGGGGCACGTGGTAGCGCTCGCCAATCAGCTCCATCACCGCACCAACAGAGAGCGGGCGCAAGTCGAGGGTTGTACAGCGTATTAGCTCAGGGCGAGTGGGCATGGTGTTGCCTGGCGATGTGTCGTTGCGCCGGGCGAAAATCAACAGCAGGCTGGCGGGGGGATGGGCGAGCAGCTCTGCCAGCAGGTGCAAGGTGGCGCTGTCGGCCCATTGCAGGTCATCGAAGAACAGCACCAGCGGGTGGCCGGGGCGGCTGAACACCCCTAGAAACTCGACCACTGCCCGCAGTTCTTTCTGTAACGCCAGACGCGTGGGTTTTTCCGGCAGTTCCGCCATCGGCCCGATGATCAGTTGCAGGTCAGGGGCCAGCTTGCCCAGCAACCGCCCGCGGCCTTTGAGGCGGCGCAGGATCTTATGCCGTAGCGAGGCCAGGTCTTCGCTGTTCTTGGCCAGGAGCTGCGTGGCCAGTGAGCCGAGGATTTCCAGCCACGGTGCATAAGGCACCGCTTGCTCCAGGCTATTGCACTTGCCAGTCGCCCAATAACCTTCGGCGCAAGCCTTCAGCGCGGCATTGACCAGGCTGGACTTGCCCATGCCGGTGGCCCCGTTGATGAGCAGCATCTGGGGCTTGCTGTCTCGGCGCAGGGCCTTGAACAGCAGGGCGATGGTTTTCAGTTCGGCCGCGCGCCCATGGAGGCGCTCGCGACTGGTTGATATCGGGTCGGCGCAGCCCGGCTCGAAGTGATCGAGTGTGCCTTTCGCTGCCAAATGACGCTGGCAATGGGCAAGTTCAATCGCCAGTGCCCGTGCGCTCTGGTAACGGGCGTCGGGTTCCTTGGCCAGCGCTTTGTCGAGTACCTGGCTCAGAGCCTGGGGTACGTTGGCGTCGACTTCGCAGGCCGCTCTGGGCTGAACGCCGGCGTGCAATTGCCGCCAGTGCGATTTGTCACGGCCAGCCAACGGTAATTCGCCAAGGAGCAGCTGGTAGAGGATCGCGCCCAGAGCGTAGATGTCGCTGCGCCGGTCGCTGCTGCTGCCATGGGGGCAGATCTGTTCAGGGGCGAGGTAGGACCAGTTGCCGACAGGGGTCTCCTGTTCGCTGACCAGTTCGGGAGGGTCGGCATGAAAACCACCGATCTTTACACTCAGGTCGTGTTGGACGAACACATGGTGTGGTTGCAAGGCACCATGCAGCACATTGCGTTCATGGGCCTGGGCCAATGCGGTGGCGGCGTTGGTCGCTACGTCGAGGAACGTCGGCAGTGCGGCTGGTCCGAGGTCAATCAGGTCTTTGATCGAGCGGCCTGCCGGGTAGATCAGCAGCGGACCTTCGGCAGAGCGGACAAAGGCAGAGGGCAGCACGGCCCAATGCGGGTCCAACTGCAGCCGGTAGTTGCGCTCGAGGCGCTGGCAAGCGGCGGGGGCTTCGAGAGGTGCGCGAATAGCCACCCAGGCCTGGCCCGTGCTGTGGTCGCTCAGGCGGAAGTAAGTGAGATCACCTTCCTGGCCCAAGGGCGTGATGTCACAGCGGCCCAGCCAGCCGTCATCGATCGACTGGTCGTAATCGATGGGCCTGTGAGCGAGGCGTTCATCGAGCATCAAGCACCCCCTGCTAGCGACATCCAAGGGCGCGAGTATACGCAGCGCAGCTCTGCTGAAAGCTTCATGCGACCGGCTTGGCAGGAACGGGAACCATCTTGACCGTTATCAGCACCTGGGTGGAGGTGGGTGCTTGTATAGTCCAAAGACGAACCTATCCCTCGGGATAATTGTATGAACGTGGATGCTGGCCTAGATTGCACGGGGCTGCGCAACCGCCCGGACCCGCGAGATTCGAGAAGACCATGATCCGAATAGGCAATGCCCAGGTGTCGCTGGAGCGGCGGGAAGCGTTTCTGGACGGCAAGCCGATGCCCTTGGGTGGGCGTGCATTCGAGGTGCTGGCGACACTGATCCGGGCTAATGGTCGGGTGGTCGGCAAGGACGAGCTGTTCAGCCAGGTCTGGGCCGGTACGGTGGTGGAAGACAACAACCTGCAAGTGCAGATCTCGCTGCTGCGCAAGGCCTTTGGCGACCGGGGCTTGATCCAGACCATACCCCGCAGGGGCTACCGGCTGGCGGCGGAAATGTCCAACGATGTGCTGGCGCCGGTACCCGGCAAGTCGCCGCTCTCAATTGTCGCCGGGCCGCCGGTGGACGACAGTGGAACCGTGCTGGTACTGGTGGTGGATGACGACCCGTCAGTGCGCACGGCCCTTGGTCGCTTGTTGCGCGCCGAGGATATTCCCCATCGGCTGTACGCTTCGGCGGAGGAACTGTTCGAAACGCCGTGCGATACACCCTATGCCTGCCTGTTACTGGACATGAACCTGCCCGTTGCCAGCGGCCTGGACGTACAGCAGGCGCTGCACAGGCTTGAGCTCCCCTGGCCGATTGTTTTCATGACCGGGTACGGCACCATTCCCATGACGGTTCAGGCCATGCGTGCGGGCGCCGTGGAATTCCTCACCAAACCCTTCGATGAGCACAAGCTGCTTGAGCTGCTGCAGTCGGTGCGTGCGCGTGCCTTGGCGCAGGGGCGCGAGTGGTGGCATGTACGGCAGGTTCGCGAAAAGTACGGGCGCCTGACCCAGCGCGAGCGGCAAGTGTTCTCACTGGTGGTCGGAGGACTGACGCACAAGCAGATTGCCAAGGCCATCGGCACCAGTGAAGTCACCACCAAGGTTCACAAGAAGAACATCATGAACAAGATGCAGTCGCGCTCATTGGTCGAGTTGGTCGCCATGCACCATGTCATCGATGCGGGCGCTCGCTGTGAAGATCAGGGCGCTGCATGAGCGGCTGGGTGTGCATTGTCGACGACGATGCGTCCGTGCGCAGAAGCCTGGCCAACCTGTTGCGTTCGGCCGGGTTTGACACGTTGCTGTTCGGTTCAGGCGAGGAGCTGCTGGCGTCGCCACAGGCGCGTCAGGCGGGGTGTGTCCTGCTGGATCTGAAAATGCCTGGCCTGACAGGGCTGCAGGTGCAGGGCGAACTGGCGAGGTTGGGCTGGCGCTTACCGGTGATCTGCATGTCGGCGCATTGGGATGACGCGGCGCTGGAGGCCTCCATGCGTAAGGGGGCGGTGGCCTGCCTGGGAAAACCGTTCAATGAAGACGTACTGCTGAGGGCCGTCGAGGCCGCGTTGGTCTTGAACTTGCCGTGAGCATGAACGAACCAGGCCGCCAAAGGGGCCTGGTTCTGCCGGTGCGCATCAATTCTGGTTGGCAAGCGTGGTGTTGGGTTGGCTGTAGCTCAGGGTACGGACCTGGCCGCTGCTGTCGCGGTAGGTCATGGTGGCTGTAGCGGTATGGCCTTGAGCGGTGGCTAGGGTTTGCACGGCGATCACCTGGGCGATATCCAGCGCCATGCCGTAGTGGTAGGGCGTTGCTTCAACGGGCTGGGCGAAGGCGCCGGTACTGGTGACCAAGGCGACAGTGGCGAAGGTGAATGCTTTGCTGAGGGTCATGATCGTTCTCCAGGTTCAGTGAGGTTGGCGACGACTGCTTGCTGCCTGGAGTTAATATTGCGCTCAATTAATTAGCGCGCAAAATAAAATACAACTATCACTGACATTGAGTGTGCTCATCGCCTTTCAGGGCCGTGCTTGGGTGGGTAGGGTCAGGTGCTCGGACGATACTGCAGGGCTTCGGCCAGGTGAGACCTGGCGATCGACTCGGTTTTTTCCAGGTCGGCCAGCGTCCGGGCCACTTTGAGCAGGCGATGCGCGGCACGCAGGGACAAGGTCAACCGTTCGCAGGCACTTTCCAGCCAGGCTTGGTCTGGTGCTGTGAGCTGGCAGTGACGGCGCAGACCATCGAGGTCGAGGAAGGCGTTCGCACAGCCTTGGCGACGTTGCTGTTGCTCACGAGCTTCAGCCACGACGCGGGCGACTGTGGCGCTGGTGTCGCCACAGGGGTGGCTGTTGAGTGTGGTGCTTTCGCGCGCCACGGTCAGATGCAGATCAATGCGGTCGAGCAATGGGCCCGACAGTTTGTTGCGGTAGCGCTGGATCTGTTCGGTGCTGCAGCGGCAGCGACCGGTAGGGTCGCCAAGGTAGCCGCAAGGGCAGGGATTCATCGCCGCCACCAGCTGGAAACGGGCAGGGAAGCGCACTTTGTCCTTGGCGCGGGCAATGACGATCTCGCCGGATTCCAAGGGCTCGCGCAACACCTCAAGCACCCGTCGCTCGAACTCTGGAAGCTCGTCAAGAAACAACACCCCGTGGTGGGCCAGTGTAATTTCGCCAGGTTGCGGCCGACTGCTGCCGCCCACCAATGCCGGGCCGGACGCTGAGTGGTGAGGGTGGCGGAACGGGCGCTGCGGCCAGCTTTTCAGGGGCGTGTGCCCACTGATCGACCGAATGGCCGCCACCTCCAGGGCTTCTTGCTCGTCCAGTGGAGGTAGAAGCCCGGGCAGGCGGCTGGCGAGCAGCGTCTTGCCGGTGCCGGGTGGCCCGGTGAACAGCAGGTTGTGGGCTCCGGCAGCCGCGAGCAGCAATGCCCGCTTGGCGGCTACCTGGCCTTGTACTTCGCTGAGGTCGGGGTAGGGACGGCTGTGCAGCAGCAGACCATTGGCGGCATAGGGTGGCAACACGACCTGGCCGTTGAGGTGGGCAACCAGTTCCAGCAAGTGCCCTACTGCGTAGACCACCAGGCCACCTGCGAGGCTGGCTTCCTCGGCATTTTCCTGGGGTACCACCAAGGCTCGACCCGCCTCGCGCGCTGCCAGTGCGGCGGGCAATATCCCCTGTACCGGTCGCAGCTTTCCCGACAACGCCAGTTCGCCCAGACACTCGATTTCGCTCAGGGCCTGCACCGGTACCTGGCCGTTGGCGGCGAGGATCCCCAGGGCAATGGCAAGGTCGTAACGGCCGCCATCCTTGGGCAGGTCGGCTGGCGCCAGGTTCTGGGTGATACGCCGGGCGGGGTAGTCCAGGCCGGAGTTGACGATGGCACTGCGCACCCGGTCCTTGCTTTCCTTGACCGTGGTTTCGGGCAGGCCGACCAGCGTGAGATTGGGGAGGCCATTGGCCAGGTGAGTTTCGACACTGACGGCCGGTGCCTGCACACCCACCTGGGCGCGGCTGTGGACAAGGGCTAGGGACATGGGCACTCCATTGTCATTGAAGGCGCCGCTTCCTGCGGCATTCGCCAAGCATAGTGAGCTCGAGATAGACAGGCGGCAGAAGAGTGCGTCGAAGTTTTGCAGGGCAGGTGTTTCCACTGCGCTTTCACACAAACTGACAATAATGGATCCAATTTTCTTTGCGCAGCGCAAGGTGATGGCTTAGTGTTCAACGGCCACTGGCGTTGTCATCGGACGACAACGCGGCTTCCAAATGGACTTCCAAGGTAAAGCCCTGTGCAAACACTCACTCGCACCCGTCAGGACATCCGCGAACTGGTGCAGGCCAATGCATTCGTTGAACTCAACGGCTACTTCGACGCCCTCGAAGCGTGTTGGCTGCAGGCACCGCCAGGTGAGTGCCCCACCTATTTGGAGGCACTTCAAGGGCACATGCTGGCGAATTCGGGCGCGCAGGGTGACAAGGCCCTGACTCAGTTCCTCAAGGCCTGGATCGACGCCTGCCCCAAGGCCTATCACCCGCAGGTAGCGATGGGTTTTCACTGCTTCAGTCGTGCCCGTCACATACAAGGGGTCGACAGTACTGACGAAGTTAGCGAAGAGCGCTGGTTGGCGGCCGAACAAGTCTGCGAAATCGGTGCGGTATACCTGTTGCGAGCCATGGCGGTATCCAAAGTGCCGGTGGCGGCCGCTATCTGCATGCTGCACATGAGTGCGCATTTTCGTGAGCCAGGGTGGCTGAGCGAACTGCTGCATGGCCAGCCCGCACGCTACAGGCCCAGCGCCCACCCTGATGTGGAGGTCCAGGAGGCGGCGGCGCCATTTCTGGTGCGCTACGGATTTGCCCCGCTGCTCGAACTGCCTCAGCTCCTGCCGTCCTGCCTGACGGTACGGTCGGCGTGTTGGGATGAAACTGCGCAGCATTACTGGCTGGGCCACGCCTTGCGCTGGTTTGCGGGTTGCTTCGAGGCGGTCGAGGCTTATGCCACCTACTTGCTGCCCCGTTGGGGTGGAGGCCTGCAGGCACTTGAAGATCTGGTTAGCGGGCCCGCATGCGAGGGCTGGAGTGAAGCACAACGAAATGCCATCCGCTGGACGTTTTTCTTTGATGGCTACCGTGCCGATCAGAATCGCGAAAATGACAGGTGGCAGGGCATCTTCAACAACTGGTGGCTGCGTGAACTCCGGCCCAGAGAACGTGCCATGCTCTTGGCCCGACGGGGCGCATGGCGGCGGCAAGCACTTCACGACCCTGCTGGTGCCATGGCCGACTTCGTTGCCAGTGTCGAGCTGTGCCCCGAGCATTGCTTCTCGCGGGGTGGCGCAGAACCCTTTTACAACTTTGTCTGCCTCGTTGTACTGCACGGTTTGCAAGACAACAGGCAGTCGTTGCGCATCGCTATCGAGTCTCTGTGTGACAGTCGTATGCTTACCGCTGCCTGCGCGCTGCGAGCTGTAGGGCACCAATTCGGGTTATGGGGCTTTGCCCGCTCCTTCGAACAGGCCTCCGGTTGGCTGGATGCCGCTGTGAACCGTCAGTTCGGGAATGAAGGTCAGGGCTTTGACATTCTGGAGGTGCCACGCCTTTTATGGGCGGGACAGTTGCACGAGCCTGCCTGTTTCTTATTCGAGCAATGTGCCGAGCGCAGGCTGCCCGAAGCCGCCATGCGTCTCTGCGATCTGCATCGAGGAGGGCTGGACGATACGCCGGAATGCTATCTGGACGACGAGGCTGCAGAGCACTGGCTGATGCGTGCCGCGGCTTTGGGAAGCCCTCAGGCTACATACGAGGTGGCGTTTCGGCGCATGATGGGTGAAGACCTGAGCGAGCGTAGTGCGATGTTGTCGGTCAGGCGGCTGTTGCTGGAGGCCTTGGGCCACGATCAGACAGATGCCCAGGCGCGACTGCAGTTGGGCATCTTGTTGCGCCAGTTTGGTGAGTCTGCTGAGCGTGAAGAAGCTGTCAGCTATTTACTTGACCTGGTACAGCATGAAGATGCTGGCATCGCTGGGCGTGCCTGCGCGCAAATGGCGCTGGCTTGGATGCAAGGGCACGGCACTCGCAAGCAAAGCCGCTTCGCTGCCATCGAGTGGGTGAGCAGGGCAGCCGCCTTGCTGCCGGGCAATCCGGAAGTCGAAGAGATCCAGAGCGCGATCCTCAACTCGCACAGCGTGTTCAAGACGCTGTTCACGGTATGCGGTGCGACGCTGTTTCGCGGCACTCTTTACCCAGATGAACTACCGCCGACTGCAGCGGCCCCTTCGCGGGACCGCCTGCGGGCCTCGGCATGACGCCAAGGCCCGCGAGCCGCTTTCTCAGGGCTTGGCGCCGAGAATGATATGCGACGCCTTGATCAGCGCGGTGGCTTTGACGCCAGGCGCCAGGCCCAACTCCTGTACCGCTTCTCGGGTGACAATGGCGTACACCTCGGTACCACCGGCCAGCTTCAGCACCACTTCGGCGTTCACCGCGCCGTCGCCCACTCGGGTCACTACGCCTTCCAGGGCGTTACGCGCAGAAAGCTTGTAGCCAGCGGCATCGGTCAGCAGCACCACCCATGGCGCCTTGACCAGCGCCACGGCCTGCTTGCCAACATTGATGTTGAGGTTATGCAGGCTGGCCATGGTCACCACTGCCACCAGCTTCTCTCCGCCGCCAAGGGTCAGTTCGACCTCGGCGTTGACTGCACCGGGTTGAACAGCGCTGACGGTACCTTCGAAAACATTGCGTGCACTGACTTTCATGGTGAAACGCTCCGTGTGTCGATTGTTATTCCTGGGCAGCTGGCGCCATCCGTGCTTCCAGCTCGGCGACCTGTTTTTCCAAGGCCTCCAGGCGAGCGCGGGTACGGGCCAGGACGACCATCTGACTGTCGAACTCATCGCGGCTGACCAGGTCCAGCTTGCTGAAAGCGCCCTGCATCAGCACCTTGAACTGGCTTTCCAGTTCGGCGCGGGGTTGGGCGGTGTCGCTGCTGAAAAGGCGCGAGGCCTGGTCGCTCAGGGCGTCGAGAAAAGCTTTGGGCGCGAGCATGTTCGGCTGTCCGGTAATCGTCGAAGGAGCCGCAGTGTAGCACGTGGGCGTTTGACACCTTGAGCCGGCTCCCAACGAAGCGGGAACGTGATTAGTTGCACACTTTTTGCGCAGTGCTCGAGGGCGGTGCGCACCGAAATTGTGCATCTTTTTGGTGCTGGCGACTGGCCAATCCCGACTGTTTTACGCAACACGCTGTTTTCTGGCGATTTATCGGAACTGGCAAGGTTTCTGCAAAGACCACTACGAGCCATGCACTGATGCAGTTCCTTGTGACCAGGCAGTGCGCACGCGGAGACGGAAGGTCTTGGTCACAACCGAAATGTACGTCGGTTGCGAGAACGAGCCGACGACGCGTTACAAAGCCAACCGCTGCGCTTAGACTTGAGACGGGTTTGTTTTCCTGGGGCAAGTCCACCAAATCGGGAGAGAGTTTCATGAAGCTAGTCACAGCCATCATCAAGCCGTTCAAGCTGGACGACGTGCGCGAGTCGCTGTCGGAAATCGGCGTGCAGGGCATCACCGTCACCGAGGTCAAGGGCTTCGGCCGGCAGAAAGGCCATACCGAGCTGTATCGCGGTGCCGAGTATGTGGTCGACTTCCTGCCCAAGGTGAAGATCGATGTCGCCATCGACGACAAAGACCTTGATCGGGTGATCGAAGCCATCACCAAGGCCGCCAACACCGGCAAGATCGGTGACGGCAAGATCTTCGTTGTGAATCTGGAGCAGGCGATCCGCATCCGTACCGGCGAAACCGATACCGACGCGATCTAAAGCGACAAAAAAAGCCTCACCAAACCCAACGCCCCAGGAGAAAACAAATGACTCTGCGTAAGATCGCAGGGCTAGGAGCCCTATTGTCCCTCGTAATGCCCGGCCTTGCCCTGGCAGAGGACGCTGCCCCAGCGCTGAACTCCGGCGATACCGCGTGGATGCTGACTGCGACGGCGCTGGTGCTGTTCATGACCATTCCGGGCCTGGCCCTGTTCTACGGCGGTATGGTGCGTTCCAAGAACGTGCTCTCGGTGATGATGCAGTGCTTCGCCATCACTGGCCTGATGAGCATTCTCTGGGTCGTCTACGGCTACAGCATGGCCTTCGATACCACGGGTATGGAAAAAGGCGTGCTCAACTTCAATTCCTTCGTCGGCGGCTTCTCCAAGGCGTTCCTGAGCGGTGTCACGCCCAGCAACCTGACCTCGGCCGCTGCGCTGTTCCCTGAAGCGGTGTTCATCACCTTCCAGATGACCTTCGCCATCATCACCCCGGCGCTGATCGTCGGTGCGTTCGCCGAGCGCATGAAGTTCTCCGCCATGCTGATCTTCATGGGCGTCTGGTTCACCCTGGTCTATGCGCCAATCGCGCACATGGTCTGGAGCGGTGACGGCGCGCTGATGTGGGACTGGGGCGTACTGGACTTCGCCGGCGGCACCGTGGTGCACATCAACGCCGGTATCGCCGGCCTGGTGGCCTGCCTGGTGCTGGGCAAGCGTAAAGGCTACCCGACCACCCCAATGGCTCCGCACAACCTGGGCTACACCCTGATGGGCGCCGCCATGCTGTGGATCGGCTGGTTCGGTTTCAACGCAGGTTCGGCTGCGGCCGCCAACGGCACCGCTGGCATGGCCATGCTGGTCACCCAGATCGCTACCGCCGCCGCTGCGTTGGGCTGGATGTTCGCCGAGTGGATCGGTCACGGCAAACCCAGCGCCCTGGGCATCGCCTCGGGTGTGGTTGCCGGCCTGGTTGCCATTACTCCGGCCGCTGGCACTGTCGGCCCGATGGGGGCCTTGGTGATCGGCCTGGTCTCGGGCGTGATCTGCTACTTCTGCGCCACGACCCTCAAGCGCAAGCTGGGCTATGACGACTCCCTGGACGCCTTCGGCGTGCACGGTATTGGCGGCATCATCGGCGCACTGCTCACCGGTGTGTTCGCAGCCCCGGCCCTGGGTGGCTTTGGCGCGGTCACCGATATCGGCGCACAGGTCTGGATCCAGGCCAAGGGCGTGCTCTTCACCGTGGTCTACACCGCCGTCGTCACCTACATCATCCTGAAGGTGCTGGACGTGGTCATGGGCCTGCGGGTCAACGAAGAAGAAGAGTCGGTCGGCCTCGACCTGGCTCAACACAACGAACGCGGCTACAACCTGTAACCGCGACGCTGGAAAAATTTGCCCGGTTCGCCGGGCATTTTTTTGCCCGAAATTCGCCATTTTCCGCAGTGCAAACGGTTTATCGTTCACGTTCGCGACGTAGGCCAAATACTTACAAGATGCAGAGCGTTCAGGGTGCTTTGCTTTTTCTACGAGCACGCTAGAATGCGCCCCGAAGGGTGTTTGACGAGCAGTCCACACGCTTCGCCAGCCTTTGCTAGGCTTGCCAATAGCGTGTGGCCAGCAGGGGCTCGAGAATTTGTCAGGTCCTGCCAGGAGCAGGGCCTGTTTGGCGCCGCGGCCCAACAGGAGCGGATGCCACAAGGGCAGTGGCCAACCCACGGCCAGTTGAATTTTCACTGGTGACAGCCGGTCTACGGCTGCGCACTGGTCTATAACTAACCTGCTTTTCGCAAGTCATGAGGTAGAACATGAGCGACGACGATCTGGAAAATGATGACCTCGAAGTAGGCGACGAAGACGAGGGTGATGAGGGCCTCGAAGCTGCGGCTGATGATGGCGCCGAAGATGCTGGCGATGACGACAGCAGCCCTGCACCGACTGCCAAGGGCAAGTCCTCCAAGGCGGCTGTCTCGGTAGACGAGATGCCGAGCATGGAAGCCAAGCAGAAGGAACGCGATGCCTTGGCCAAGGCCATGGAAGAGTTCCTGGCGCGCGGTGGCAAGGTTCAGGAGGTTGAGGCCAACGTGGTCGCCGACCCACCCAAGAAGCCGGACAACAAGTACGGCAGCCGCCCTATCTGAGTGGCTGAACGCAAAAAAGCCCGCCGTCGCTGCGGGCTTTTTTGTGGGCGCTGTTTGGGCTACAAGGTGTTTGTCTCGGTATTTTTGTTGTCTGCGAGATCGGGCGCCGCCCGCGCGGCGCATCGCGAGCAAGGCTCGCTCCTACGCTTGTTTACGGCCAATAACGCCTGTAACAGTCGCGCGCGACCGCCTGGTTTGTACGACGCGATACCGTGCCATGCCACCAAGGCGTTCGCGCACAAATCCCACAGGAATAACTGGCCTGAAACAAGCGTAGGAGCGAGCCTTGCTCGCGATGCGCCGCGCGGGCGGCGCGCGATGTTCGCCCTGCCACAAACCTCAAGGCCAGCCCTTGTCAGCGCCAGCGCGCAATCACGTCAGGCAACTGCGACAACCGCTGAATCTCAGCATCCGGCGCCTGTTCACCGGCCCAGACCTTGCCCTGCGGGTTGAACCACACCGCTCGCAACCCAGCGCGCTGAGCCCCGGCAATGTCATCCCCTGGGTGATCACCGATGTGCACCGCCGCGCTGGCTTCCACCTCACCCCGACGCAAGGCTTCAACAAATGGCGCAGGGTCTGGCTTGCCGATCCCCAGGTCTTCCGCACACAGGGCGAACTTGAAGTAATCCGCCAGCCCCAATCGGCGTACGTCGGCGTTGCCATTGGTCACCACGCCCAAGGTGTAGCTATGGCGCAGGATTTCCAGCACAGGCTGCACCTCGGGGAACACCTCGACCTGGTGCCGTGCATGCAGGAATACTTCAAATCCTTCGTTAGCCAGCTCTTGAGCGTGTTTCTCGCTGTAGCCGACTTCCTCCAAGGCATGGAACAACACGCGCCTGCGCAATGCGCTGATGCGGTGCTTGAGGCCCGGCTCGGCCTGGACCAACCGCTCACGGATGGCGAACAGATGCTCCACGGGAACACCCCCAAGGATGGGGGCATTGGCTTCGAGCCAGTCACGCAGGACAACCTCCGCGCTCGCAATCACCGGCGCGGTGTCCCACAGAGTATCGTCGAGGTCGAAGGTGATCAGCTTGATGCTCATGAGTCAGTGCCTTTGCTGCGTTTGGCCCGAGGGTGGGCGCTGTCGTACACCGAGGCCAGGTGCTGGAAGTCCAGGTGGGTGTAGATCTGCGTGGTGCTGATGTCGGCATGGCCGAGCATCTCCTGCACTGCACGCAGGTCCTGGGACGATTCCAGCATATGGCTGGCGAAAGAATGGCGAAGCATGTGTGGGTGCAGGTGCTGGCCAAGTTCGCGCTCGCCAGCGGCTTTGACTCGCATCTGGATGGCCCGTGGGCTCAGACGGTTGCCTTGGCGGGTGATGAACACGGCGCCGTCGCGAGGGCTGCCGATGCCGCGCAGCCGGTACCACTCCTGCAGGGCTTCACGGGCCTTGCGGCCCACGGGCAGCACGCGCGCCTTGCCGCCCTTGCCGAGCACCTGGACGAGGCCGGCGGCCAGGTCGAGGTGTTCAAGGTCAAGGTTGGTCAGCTCGGACAAGCGCAGGCCAGAGGAATAGAACAGTTCGAGAATGGCCTGGTCGCGGCGGGCGATGAAATCGTCGTCCACCCCCCCTTCCAGCAATTGCAGGGCGCGGTCGGTGTCCAGCACCTTGGGCAGGCGCCGCTCGGTCTTGGGCGGTGCCAGGCCGTTGGCCGGATCGTGCTGGCACAGGCCTTCGCGGACCAGATAGCGATACAGGCCGCGCACTGCCGAAAGCAGACGTGCCAGGCTGCGTGAGGACTGGCCGTCGTGGTGCAGGCGGGCGATGAGCTGACGTAGCTGCTGAATCTGCAGTGCATTCCAGCTGGCGATGCCTTGGTTATTGCAGTAACCGATGACCTTGGCGAGGTCGCGACGATAGCCCAGCAGGGTGTGCTCGGACACCTGGCGCTCGTTGCGCAGGTGTGCGCAATAAGCCTCCAGCTGGCGTTCCATCAGCGCACCGGGCGTAGGGTCTGGGTGAGGCGGGGTACCACTCGGCCAAGCACCTCGGCGATGTAGCCGAGGAACAGGGTGCCGACACTACTCTTGTAGTGTTGCGGGTCATGGCTGCCGATTGCCAGGACGCCATGAAGCCCTTGATATTCAAGGGTAGCCACGGCGCTGGAGCCAACTTCACGACGTTGTTCCTCACCGAACAGGAAGGCCAGTTCGTGCTCACGCAGGTTGCCGCTGACGGTCTTGCCACCACCCAGCAGCCCGCCAATGGCCTGCTGGGCCTCGGCGTTGCTGACCCAGCGGCCGACCGGCGCGACGTTTTCGCCAAACAGAATCAGGCTGACGAACGGCACCTGGAATTCCTGGCGCAGGCTGTCTTCGACGGCCATTACCACTTCTTCCAGGCTGCTGGCATCGAGCAGGTCGAGGATCAGCCGACGGGTCTTGTCGAACAGCCGGTCGTTGTCCCGTGCCACGTCCATCAGTTGCGACAGGCGATGGCGCATCTCGATGTTGCGGTCGCGCAGCAGCTTGAGCTGGCGCTCAACCAGCGACACGCTGTCGCCACGCTGGTGCGGAATGCGCTGCTCTATCAGCAGGTCATCGTGCTCGGCGAAGAAGGTTGGGTGGGCGCGCAGGTAGGCGACCACCGCTTCGGCATCGAGCTCGTCGGGTTGCTGAGGTACAACGTTTGGCTGATCGGTCATGGCGGTTACTCGCTTAGAGACGAACCTGTCCTTCATAAACGCGCACGGCGGGCCCCGTCATCAACACCGGCTTGCCGGGGCCGGCCCACTCGATGTGCAGGCGTCCGCCTGGCAAATCGAGGGTAACCGGGGAGTCCATCCAGCCCTGACTGATCGCTGCCACCGCGGCGGCGCAGGCACCAGTGCCGCAGGCCTGGGTTTCACCGGCGCCACGCTCCCACACCCGCAGGTTGGCGCGGTGGCGGTCGATGACCTGCAGGAACCCGGCATTGACCCGCTGCGGGAAACGAGGGTGGTTTTCGATCTTCGGACCCAGCGTGTGCACCGGTGCCGTGTGCACGTCATCGACGCGCAGCACCGAGTGAGGGTTGCCCATGGAAACGGCGGCAATCGAATGCTGCTCGCCGTCGACTTCCAGCGCATAGCTCAGCGCCTGTTGGTCGGCGATGAACGGAATCTCGGCCGGGATGAAGCGTGGCGGACCCATGTCGACACATACCTGGCCGTCATTCTGCACGTCCAGTTCGATGATGCCGCCCTTGGTTTCGACGCGGATGCGCTTCTTCGCGGTCAGGCGTTTGTCCAGCACGAAGCGGGCGAAGCAGCGTGCGCCGTTGCCGCATTGCTCGACCTCGGAGCCGTCAGCGTTGAAGATCCGGTAGCGGAAATCCACTTCCGGATTGTTCGGCGCCTCGACGATCAACAGCTGGTCGAAACCGATGCCGGTATGGCGGTCGCCCCATTGCTTGGCGTGCTTTGGCTGGATGTGGGCGTGCTGGCTGACCAGGTCGAGGACCATGAAGTCGTTGCCCAGCCCATGCATCTTGGTAAAACGCAGCAGCATGGGTTTACTCCGGCAGCAGGCTTTCGCCAGCGTACAGTTCGGCGATGGTCTCGCGACGGCGGACTTCGAAAGCCTGATCGCCGTCGACCAGGATTTCTGCGCAACGCCCACGGGTGTTGTAGTTCGAACTCATGACGAAACCATAGGCGCCCGCGGACTGAACGGCCAGCAGGTCGCCCTCGGCCAGGTTCAACTCACGGTCCTTCGCCAGGAAGTCGCCGGTTTCGCAGATCGGCCCGACCAGGTCATAGGCACGGCCTTGGCCTTCACGCGGCTTGACCGCACTGACCCCCATCCAGGCCTGGTACAGGGCCGGGCGGATCAGGTCGTTCATCGCCGCATCGATGATGGCGAAGTCTTTGTGTTCGGTGTGCTTGAGGTATTCCACGCGGGTCAGCAGGGTACCGGCGTTGGCCACGATGTAGCGGCCCGGCTCGAACACCAGGGCCAGGTCGCGCTCGCCGACGCGCTCGCGGATGGCCTTGATGTAGTCGGCCACCAATGGCGGCTGTTCGTCGCGGTAGCGCACGCCAACACCGCCGCCCAGGTCCAGGTGGCGCAGGTGGATGCCGCACTCGGCGAGACGGTCGACCAGCACCAGCAGGCGGTCGAGGGCGTCGAGGAACGGGTCGACGGTAGTCAGCTGCGAGCCGATGTGGCAGTCGACACCGACCACTTCCAGGTTCGGCAGCTGGGCGGCGCGCACGTAGATGGCTTCGGCATCGGCGATGGCGATGCCGAACTTGTTCTCTTTGAGGCCGGTGGAGATATACGGGTGGGTACCGGCGTCGACGTCCGGGTTGACCCGCAGCGAGACCGGAGCAACCTTGCCCATCTCGGCGGCCACCACTTGCAGGCGCTCGAGCTCGTCGGTGGATTCGACGTTGAAGCAGTGCACGCCGACTTCCAGGGCGCGGCGCATGTCTTCGCGGGTTTTGCCGACGCCAGAGAACACCACGCGATCGGCGCGGCCACCAGCGGCCAGCACGCGCTCCAGTTCACCGCCGGAGACGATGTCGAAGCCAGCGCCCAGGCGTGCCAGGACGTTCAGCACGCCCAGGTTGGAGTTGGCCTTGACCGCGAAGCACACCAGGTGCTCGACGCCTTGCAGGGCATCGGTGTAGCTAAGGTATTGAGCCTCGATGTGGGCCCGCGAATACACGTAGGTCGGGGTGCCGAAACGTTCGGCGATGGCCGACAGGGCCACGCCCTCCGCGAACAGTTCACCGTCGCGGTAGTTGAAAGCGTTCATCTGATTTCCTTACTGCTCTGGCGTCTGCTCGGGCTCGATTGGCTGCTCTGGCTGCTGCTCTTGAGTTTGCGCAGGTTGAGCGTGCTGGTGCTGATGCGATTTGTGGCTGTCTTTACCGTCCTTGCCGTCTTCGGGCAGGTACAGAGGGCCTTTCTGACCGCAGGCCGAAACGAGACAGGCAACCGCGACCAGCGCCGCAAGTGAGGAAATCAGGCGCTTCATGGGTGAAATCCTTTGAAATAAGCAGTATTGCGCCCGAGTATACCGAGCGACCAGCGGATTGCCTATGCAAGAGCCGGTCCGTCGGGCGGGCTATCCTTGTGTGCTGCCAGTGACGTAAATCGCCTCTCGCAGGCTTGGGCGCGCCCCTTGTAGGTGCTGGCTTGCCGGCGATGAGGCCAAGGAAGGCCACGGCAAACCTTTGCATTCAACGGCAAGCGCCCGTATCTTCCCCGCCTTGCCTGTAACGCAGCCAATTTCGAGGTTCCTGCAATGAGTTTGAGTGAAGCGCGTTTCCATGATCTGGTCGACGCGACCCAACAGGCCCTGGAAGACCTGTTCGACGAGAGCGGCCTGGACCTGGACATGGAAAATTCCGCAGGGGTGCTGACCATCAAGTTCGACAACGGCAGCCAGCTGATCTTCAGCCGCCAGGAGCCGCTGCGTCAGTTGTGGCTGGCCGACCGTTCCGGTGGCTTCCACTTCGACTACGACGAAGAGAGCGGCAAGTGGGTTTGCGAGAAGAGCGAAGAGCTGCTCGGCGAGATGCTTGAGCGCATCGTCTGGGAGCGAGCCGGCGAGAAGCTGGACTTCGACGAGATCTGACATGAGCACCCAGGTACGGCCCCCAAAGCCGCTGTACAGCAATGTCAGCCCCGCAGTGCCATCGCCTTGCATCAGTGTTTGCCGACTGGATGAGCACAAGGTCTGCACGGGGTGTCACCGGCATGTCGAGCATATTCGCGAATGGCGCTCGGCAGACGATGAACGGCGTCGGCAGATTTGCCGCGAGGCCCAGGCGCTGCGAGCGCAGGCATAGGCACATTGATTTTGCGGGCTTGAGTATTTACCCGGCTGTGGTAGTGTCGGGTTCTGCGTCGGTGACGCCAAAGCATCCACAAACCCCGCCCTTGGGCGGGGTTTTGCTTTATCTGTCCGAAGAAAAAAGCCTGTTCACAAGGAGTCTGACTGGATCATGAGCACCAAGCCTTCCCTCATCCTCACCCGATTGGACGTACAGCGTCTCGAGCGCCTGATCGACAGCCTCGACGAAAGTACCCCGGGTGTACTCGCCCTTCAGGGCGAGCTGGACCGCGCCGAGCAGGTGGTCGGTCATGAGGAGGTGCCAGCGGGTGTGGTGACCATGAATTCCCGCGTGCACTGCCGCGAGGAGGCCAGCGGCAAGGATTACCACCTGACGTTGGTATACCCGAAGGATGCAGGCGCTGAAGGCAGTGTCTCGATTCTGGCACCCATTGGCTGCGCACTGCTGGGCCTTTCGGTGGGTGAGCAGATCGACTGGCCGGCCCCCGGCGGCAAGACCCTCAAGCTGAAGTTGCTGGCGGTCGAGTACCAGCCGGAAGCGGCGGGCGATTTCGACCTCTGACGGTCACTGCGGTCGGTCAGGGCTCCAGTGCCGCCTGAAGTTGCGCGAGCCCTTCATTCAGTGCCTGCTCCAGCTGACGTTTATAGCGTAGGTAGAGAATCGTCGACCCCGGCTCATCTCCGAGCAGTTCCGACAAATCCAGGTCGGTGATGTAACACCGGTACTGTCCTGCACTTCGACGCTGGCCGAGAATCTGCCGGGCGACCACGGTGTACAGTTCATCGCCGTGGTCCAGTTCGGAAAACTCTTGCTGGTCGCAATAGAGCGTGACATGCACCTCATCGTCAGTACCTGCCTGCAGAATGGCCTGGACCTCGTAGCAGGGTTGGTCCAGGTCCTCGCCGGGCGCTGGTCGTGGCTCGATGCTCCGCGCCTTGCCAGGCCCCGTCGGCAACAGTTGCGCGTATTGGATCTGCAACGGCACTTGCCTTGAGTAATCCAGTGGCAAGCGGGCATCACGGCGCATCACCACCGAGCGCAAAAAACGCTGCAAAGGCAGCAGCAGATGGCTTTCGTCCTGAAGTGGCAGGCGCTGCTGCCACAGGGCGTTGTACTCATCGAGCACATACAGGTCAGCCCAGCCGTCTAGCAGCCGGTAGAACACCTGAATGCAGTCGGGGCGGGCTTGTTCCAGTAGCAGCGGCAAGTCGTGGTCCTGCAAGGCGCTTGCGTCCAGATGCAGCGGGCTATAGACGCTGCGTTCCTCGCCCAGGTAATCGAGCACGGCATCATGGCTGTCCAGCGTCGCTAAGGTGACCTGACCAGGCAGCAACTCCAGCACGTGGGTATGCTGCGCGACTTGCAACAGGTAGCGGTGATTCTGGCTCTGGTCGAGCAGCAGTTGCACCGTGTCGAAAATATCTTCGACCCGCTGGCTGATCGCCTGGGCGCGGTTATGGCAGAAGCAGCGCACGCGTACGCGTGGCCGGTGGCTGCGCTGGCCAAGGCTGTTGAGGAAGTCGCGCAGGCAGCGCAGCAGCGCATGTTCGCCGTCGTAACGCTGTACCAGCACTTCGTTCCAGCTGTTGAGGGTAATCTGGTCGAGGGTCAGCACCAGGTTTTCGCGCACCCCTGCGTAACTTAGCGAGTCAGTGCGCTCGGTGGTCATCAGGATGTTCAGGTCGCGGTGGTGACGCAGCGGATCGATACCCACGTTGACCAGCAGCAGCATTTCGTCGGCGACGCTAGGTTGCAGCAGGCGCACTTCGCTGACGGCCCCCAACGGCAATGGCAGGCTTTGTTGCAGGCTGCCCAGCAGGTTGAACAGTTCGAATTCGGTCAGGTCGCTGATGCCTGGGTGCAGTGCCAGGCGTGTGCTGCTGTCGATGACGCCATTGCGATGGGCCCAGGTCAGCAGTTCGAGCAGTTCGCGGCAGCGCTTGATCGGGTTGAAGTGCTCCCACTCGTGCACACTGAGATTGCCGTTGTACAGCCCCCAGTGGTGGCTGCCGGGCTCCTTGCGGTTGGGCGAGTGGACCAGCGTCAGGGTGTCCTCGGCAAGGTCCGGGGCAATGCCCGGGTTGATCACTTCGATCTTGCCCGCGCGGCGCTCGAAGGCTGCGTACAGGCGCCGGCCGAGAACGTTGAGGTCGCGCTGGTCTGCGCGGCTGCTGGCATTCTGGTTCTGCGCGAACTGGCTGAGAAAGCGGTAGCTGTGGTTGAGTTCGGCGACCAGTTCGCGGCGTTCGACTGCGACCTGGCGCACTTTCCACTGGCTGCGGCTATCGAGCATGGCCAGTTGGCGCTCGTCCCAGCCCCATTCATCGGCCAGGCGTTGCAGCAGTCGGCGCTGCCAGCCGTTGTTACGCGAGCGGTCAATTCCGCTGACTTTCTTGTTTACCTTGAGGTAAAGGCTGCGTCGCACCAGTTCGAGGCGGGCGGTTTCACCCCGTTGCTGCAGATAACGCTCGATTCGCCGGTACACCATCACGTAGGGGTCCAGCTCATCGAGGTCGAGCTGGTTGGCAAAAACCGCCTGCTTGTAATCAAGGCTCAGGCAGCGCACGGTCGGGTGTTCGCTGGCGTAAACTTCGGTCAGCAGCAACTTGAGCAGAGATTTGTAGGGTGAGTCGATGCCCTTGAACAGTTGCCACAGGCCGGCCCCGACGAACTCGCCGGGCGGAATGTGCGACAGGTTACCGAGGTCCAGGGCGTCGGTGCTGCGGATGAAGCGCTTGGACAGCAAGGTTTCGGTGTAGTCGAGATAGTTGTGTTCCTCATACACCGGCACCAGCCACCAGAGCGGCGTGCGTCCGGCCAGCCAGATGGCGGTACGGTAGAACTCATCGAGCAGCAGGAAATGCTGGGTGGTGCCGCAATCGTCCGAGCTGAGCTGGCTGTCTCGCTGGCCTTGGGCGAAACCTTGCGGGTCAATCAGGAAGAAGTGCGCTTCGGCGCCCAGGCTGTCGGCCCAGGCCTCGAGTAGCTGACATTTGCGTCGCAATTCCTGAAGCTGATGTTCATTCAGGCCAGGTGCATGGCAAACCCAGAGGTCCATATCGCTCTGCTCGGCCTGGGCCAGGGAGCCCAGGCTGCCCATCAGGAACAGGCCATGGATTGGGCGGTGCGGGTTGCCAAGACGCGTCCGGTAAGAGAACGAGCGTGCCAGCCGTTGCCCCTCGGCAACCAGCTCTGCATTGGGTTCGAAACCCGAAACACCGGCCGGTGTGCTGCCCGAGACATAGCCAGGCAACAACGGGTGGTTGACGTGAAACAGCAGCGGTAGCAGGGTCAGCACTTGTTGCTGACGTGTCGAAAGCCCGTCCATGGCGCGCTGCAGCCGGCCCTCGTTGACCTGCAGGAACCGAGCACGCAATTTCGCCAGCACCTTGCGGTCGATGCCTTCGTCCAGATCGGGGCGGATTTCGTGGGGGTGGTTCATTCAGCACTCAGAGCGGGCCAGGGAAGCTGCGGCGAGTTTAGCCTGAGTATCGCAGTCGGATAAGCCAAAAAGCGGAATTTTTGGCGCCATTTTGCCAGCGCTTGCGGCCCCCATCACCGACAAACCGTTGATGGGGGCGGTGCAATTACGCCGGTTGCGCAGCCTTGAGGATGGTCAGCAGCTGCTGGACGCTCTGGGCGGCATCGAGCCCCAGACTGGTCAGGTAGCCGCCGTCAGGCTGGTCGGTCAGTTGTTTGTCGTACAGGCGCTTGGCTGCGGCGACAAGGGCGGGGGACGCGTTGCTGTGGACCTTGATGCCTTCCTGATGACTGTCCAGGTTGAACAGGGCGAGGACTTCCAGTTCGGCGATCAGTTCGGGGGTGAAGGACATGGCGACTCCTGACTTCCAGACGAGGATGACGGCACCGGCAGCGGTGCCTGACCCTGGAGTGTAGTCGGCTTATTCGTCGTCGCCTTGATCCGCCTCAGGTGGAAGCTCCGGCAATGCGCGAAGGGCGGTCTCGTACCACTCGCCGTCGAACGGGCGGTCTTCGTCGAGCATGTTGTCGATTTCGATGGCCAGCACGTGGGCCATGAGGTTGAGGATGTCTTCGCGCTCGTAACCAACCAGTGTCAGCTTGTTGAAGGTGGCCTTGGCAGCTGGTGGCTCGCCGCTTTCGATCTGGTTTTCAATGGCCTGGGTCAGCGTCGCTTCGGCGAAGGCTTCGTCGTCGTCATTGTCGATGTCGGTGGGCTCGCTCATGGCGGTACTCCTGTAGAGGGGCATACAGTTTGCCACGCCTTGGCTGGTCATGCCTGGCTGATCGGTCTATAAAAGCCGGGCCATCCCCACACGGCCTGGAGGCTGTTACCCAATGCTCAAGCTTCACGGATTCTCGGTCAGCAACTACTACAACATGGTCAAGCTGGCGCTGCTGGAGAAAGGACTGCCGTTCGAGGAGGTCGCCTTCTATGGTGGTCAGGCGCCGCAGGCGCTGGAAGTAAGCCCGCGCGGTAAAGTGCCTGTGCTGGAGACCGAGCACGGCTTCCTCAGCGAGACCAGCGTGATTCTCGACTACATCGAGCAGACCCGTGGCGGCAAGGCGCTGCTGCCCGCCGATCCGTTCGAACAGGCCAAGGTGCGCGAGCTGCTCAAGGAGATCGAACTGTATATCGAGCTGCCTGCGCGTACCTGCTATGCCGAGTCGTTCTTCGGCGCGGCAGTCGAGCCACTGATCAAGGAGCGCGCGCGCACCGAGCTGCTGGCGGGGTTCGCCACGCTCAAGCGCAATGGCCGCTTTGCACCTTATGTGGCAGGTGAGGAACTGACCTTGGCGGACCTGATGTTCTGCTTCTCGGTCGACCTGGCCTACGCCGTGGGCAAGAAGGTGCTGAACATCGATTTCCTTGCCGACTTCCCGCAAGCCAAGGCGTTGCTGGATAAGATGCGCGAAAACCCGCATATGGCGCGGATCGTGGCGGACAAGGATGCGGCGATGCCGGCTTTCATGGAGATGGTGCGCAGCGGGAAGCGCTGAGGGGGCTGCTTTGCAGCCCAATCGCCGGCAAGCCGGCTCCCACAGGGTCGCGCAAGCTTTTTAGACATTGAGCAAGACAGTTGCTCCCGCAGGTACTGCAGTGATCCCAAGATCAGCGCGGTACCTGTGGGAGCCGGCTTGCCGGCGATCGAGGGCAAAGCCCTCGCAATCGCAGTTAGCGCGAAGCCAGCAGAGCTTTGCCACGCACAACGGCAGCACGCACCTGCGCCGGTGCGGTACCACCAATGTGGTTACGGGCATTCACCGAGCCTTCCAGGGTCAGCACGGCAAACACGTCCTGCTCGATCTGGTCGCTGAACTGGCGCAGCTCGTCCAGGCTCATCTCGGCCAGGTCCTTGCCAGTGTCGACGCCATACTTCACGGCATGACCAACGATTTCGTGGCAGTCACGGAACGGCAGGCCACGGCGTACCAGGTAGTCCGCCAGGTCGGTCGCGGTGGAGAACCCGCGCAGCGCCGCTTCGCGCATGATGGCATGACGTGGCTTGATGGCCGGGATCATGTCGGCGAAAGCACGCAGCGAGTCGCGCAGGGTGTCGGCGGCATCGAACAGCGGCTCTTTGTCTTCCTGGTTGTCCTTGTTGTAGGCCAGCGGTTGGCCTTTCATCAGGGTCAGCAGGCCGGTCAGGGCGCCGAACACTCGGCCGCTCTTGCCGCGTACCAGCTCTGGAACATCCGGGTTCTTCTTCTGCGGCATGATCGAGCTGCCGGTGCAGAAGCGGTCAGGCAGGTCAATGAACTGGAACTGGGCGCTGGTCCACAGCACCAGCTCTTCGGAGAAGCGCGACAGGTGCATCATGGCCAGGCTGGCGGCGGCGCAGAATTCGATGGCGAAGTCGCGGTCCGAGACGCCATCCAGCGAGTTGCCGGCCACGGCCTCGAAGCCCAGCAGCTTGCAGGTCAGCTCGCGGTCGATCGGGTAGGTGGTGCCAGCCAGTGCCGCGCTGCCCAGTGGCATGCGGTTGGTGCGCTTGCGGCAGTCGACCAGGCGCTCGTAGTCGCGGCTGAGCATTTCGAACCAAGCCAGCAGGTGGTGGCCGAAGGTGACCGGCTGGGCGGTCTGCAGGTGGGTGAAGCCGGGCATGATGGTTTCGGCTTCGCGCTCGGCCTGCTCCAGCAGGCCCTGCTGCAGGCGAGTGATTTCGGCCAGGATCAGGTCGATTTCGTCGCGCAGCCACAGGCGAATGTCGGTGGCCACCTGGTCGTTGCGGCTACGGCCGGTGTGCAGCTTCTTACCAGTGATACCGATACGGTCGGTCAGGCGTGCTTCGATGTTCATGTGCACGTCTTCAAGGTCGACGCGCCAGTCGAAGTTGCCGGCCTCGATCTCGCCCTGAATGGTTTTCAGGCCATCGATGATGGTGTCGCGCTCGGCGTCGGTGAGTACGCCGACCTGCGCCAGCATGGTGGCGTGGGCGATCGAACCCATGATGTCGTGGCGGTACAGGCGCTTGTCGAAATCGACCGAGGCGGTGAAGCGGGCGACGAAGGCGTCGACGGGCTCACTGAAGCGGCCGCCCCAGGACTGATTGGTCTTGTCGGTGCTCATGGATTCACTCGTTGAAGGCGTGAACGAAAAAGTGTCGCCGATGATAACAGGGTTGGGCTGGCCGCCGTAGGACGCCGGTCGACAGAAATGTCGAGAAAACACTGGCAGGAGGGGAGGACAGCGATATTTAACGATTGAACGGCAGTGTTCCACGGACCGTCTACAGTTGGACAGAGGACTGGCAACGAATATGCCGGCCTAGTGAATCTTTGGCCATCGCACCGGTCTAGAGCGTGACCGCAGTGTCGCTCGAACCACACCTGTCTACGCTATACCTGTGCGAGACTCATTCAGGAATCCAGCGCAATTATGAATGTCCTGATCGTTGATGACGAACCCCTGGCCCGTGAACGCCTGAGCCGATTGCTTGGCGAACTGGAGGGTTACACCGTGCTGGAGCCCAGCGCCACCAACGGCGAGGAGGCCTTGGCCCTGATCGAAAGCCTCAAGCCCGACGTGGTCCTGCTGGACATCGGCATGCCAGGCCTGGACGGCCTGCAGGTGGCCGCCCGCCTGTGCGAGCGCGAGGCCCCGCCGTCGGTGGTGTTCTGCACCGGCGATGATGAATACGGAAGCGAGGCGTTCAAGGACAGCACGCTCAGCCATGTGACCAAACCAATCCAGCCCCAGGCGCTGCGCGAGGCGCTGCGCAAGGCAGAGAAGCCCAACCGCGCCCAGTTGGCGGCGCTCACCCGACCGGCCAACGAAGGTGGAGGCCCACGCAGCCACATCAGTGCGCGAACCCGCAAGGGCATCGAGCTGATCCCTCTACCGCAGGTCATCTACTTCATTGCCGACCACAAATACGTCACCCTGCGCCATGAAGCCGGGGAGGTGCTGCTCGACGAGCCACTCAAGGCGCTTGAGGACGAGTTCGGCGAGCGCTTTGTACGCATTCACCGCAACGCCCTGGTCGCCCGTGAGCGCATCGAACGCTTGCAACGTACGCCGCTAGGGCATTTCCAGCTGTTTCTCAAGGGACTGGACGGCGATGCCCTGACCGTCAGCCGCCGCCATGTCGCCGGCGTGCGCAAGATGATGCAGACGCTCTGAACCCTGCTATCGGTAAGCCGGCCCCCTGGAACCTGCAGGAGCCGGCTTTCCGGCGATAGAGGCGCAGCAGCCAGTACCAGACAAGCGATTGACCCGCATCTGCTAGCGAAGCCGGTGGAGCTGTTATCATCAGCGGCATTTCTCTGGTTCGGTGCGTTCCATGTCCACTCGCGAAATCCGCATTGCCACCCGTAAAAGTGCCTTGGCCCTGTGGCAGGCCGAATACGTCAAAGCCCGCTTGGAGCAAGCGCATCCAGGCCTGCTGGTCACGCTGGTGCCCATGGTCAGCCGTGGCGACAAGCTGCTCGATGCGCCTTTGGCCAAGATTGGCGGCAAGGGCCTGTTCGTCAAGGAGCTGGAAACCGCCCTACTGGACAACGAAGCCGACATCGCCGTGCATTCCATGAAGGATGTGCCGATGGACTTCCCCGAGGGCCTGGGCCTGTATTGCATCTGCGAGCGTGAAGACCCTCGCGATGCCTTCGTTTCCAATACGTTCGCCAGCCTCGAGGCGCTGCCAGCCGGCAGCATCGTCGGCACCTCCAGCCTGCGTCGCCAGGCACAACTGCTGGCGCGTCGCCCGGACCTGGAAATCCGTTTCCTGCGCGGCAACGTCAACACCCGCCTGGCCAAGCTCGATGCCGGTGAGTACGACGCGATCATCCTCGCGGCGGCGGGCCTGATTCGCCTCGGCTTCGAAGACCGTATCACTTCGACCATCAGCGTCGATGACAGCCTGCCAGCAGGCGGCCAGGGTGCCGTGGGCATCGAGTGCCGCAGCGCCGACAGCGAGACTCACGCCCTGCTGGCGCCGCTGCACCATGCCGATACCGCCGACCGTGTGGTGGCCGAACGCGCACTGAACAAGCGCCTGAACGGCGGTTGCCAGGTGCCCATCGCCTGCTATGCAGTGCTCGAAGGCGAGCAGTTGTGGCTGCGTGGGCTGGTCGGCCAGCCAAGCGGAGGCACCTTGTTGGTTGCGCAGGCCCGTGCACCCCGTTCCCAGGCTGAGGCGCTGGGTGTTCAGGTGGCTGAAGACCTGCTGGGTCAGGGCGCCGAGGCGATCCTCAAGGAAGTCTACGGCGAGGCTGGCCACCCGTGAGCCCCTGGCGCCTGTTGCTGACCCGTCCCGAAGAGGACTGCGCGGCACTGGCGCAGAGTCTCCTTGCCGCTGGTATCGCCAGCAGTTGCCTGCCGTTGCTGGCCATCGAACCTGTTGCGCTGGATGACGACCAGCGTCAATTGCTGGCCAGGCTGCACCTTTATCAGGCAATCATCGTGGTCAGCAAGCCGGCTGCCAGACAGCTGCTGGAACGGCTGGCCGAGGCCGGCCTGCAGCCCCCGAAACACGGTTGGTTCACGGTGGGCGAGGCGACCGCCCAGGTGCTACGTGATAGCGGAGCGTGGGTGACGTGTCCGGCACTGGGGGATGACAGCGAGGCATTGCTGGCACTTCCCGCATTGCGTGAAGCTATTGCCGTGTCTGCGCCGCAGGTTCTGATCGTGCGTGGCGAGGGAGGTCGCGAACTGCTCTCCGAGCGTCTTGGAGAGCAAGGTGCTAGTGTCGATTATCTGGAACTGTATCGTCGGTGCCTGCCAGAGTATCCGGCGGGTACATTGCTGCGTCGCATTGAAGCGGAACGCCTCAATGGGCTGATGGTCAGCAGTGGGCAAGGTCTTGAACATTTGCGGCAGATGGCGGGCGCCGACTGGGCCAAGCTCGCAACCCTGCCGCTGTTCGTGCCAAGCCCCCGGGTCGCCGAGCAGGCCAGGGCCGCCGGGGCTCAACAGGTTGTGGATTGCCGTGGCGCGAGTGCCGCGGCCTTGCTGGCAGCCGTGCAGCGCAGCGCTGCACCTGCCTCTTAAGGCGCTAAGCTCAGAGCGATGCGCCCCCATGCAAAGGATGGATACGTGAGCGAAACTGTCTTGTCCAACAATGATCAGCCGTCGGCACAGGCGCCGGCGGACCCCATCAGCACAACACCCACCAAACGTTCCGGCAATGGTCTGGCCTTGCTGGCTCTGCTGCTGGGTGCAGCTGGGGTGGCGGTAGGAGGTTGGGGTGTCTGGCAGGTGCGGCAACTGCAAGGCAGCGAGCAGGGCCAAGGGCAGCACCTGGAGGCATTGAGCCTTCGTGCCGAGGCATTGCAGCAGCGCGAGCAGCAGATCAGCGCGCAGCTGGCCAGCCTGCCGGCGGCCAGCGAGTTGGAAGACCGTCGCCGGCTGGTGGCCCAGCTGCAAAGCGACCAGCAGCGCCTGAGCCAGCGCCTGGAGACCGTGCTCGGCGAAAGCCGCAAAGAGTGGCGTCTAGCCGAAGCTGAACACCTGCTGCGCCTGGCCACCCTGCGTCTGTCGGCCCTGCAGGACATCACCAGCGCCAAAGCCCTGGTCGAAGGTGCCGACGAGATCCTGCGCGAGCAGAGCGACCCTGGCGCCTTCGCGGCCCGTGAACAACTGGCGCGTAGCCTGGCGACGCTCAACAGCACCCAGCAGCCGGATCGCACCGGGCTGTTCCTCAAGTTGGCTGCCCAGCGTGAGTTGGTGCAGCAGCTCAGCGCCCAGTCTCCAGAGTTTGAAAGCAACGCCGATGCCATGGGAGCCCTGACCGCCGACGGCGATGGCGCCAGCCGCTGGTCCCAGTGGTGGGCAGAAATATCCAAGTATTTCCAGGTCGACTTCAACGCTGACGACAATGTACGGCCATTGCTGGCCGGGCAGTCGCTCAACCAACTGCGCCTGGCTCTGAGCCTGACCATCGAGCAGGCCCAATGGGCGGCGCTCAATGGCGAGGCCAAGGTCTACAGCCAGGCCCTGGATGATGCTCGCAGCGTATTGCTGGCCAACTTCAATGCCGACAACCCGCAGAGCAAGGCGATGCTAGACAGCCTCAATGCCCTGGCCGAGCAGCCGGTATCGGTCGTCACCCCTGACTTGAGTGAAAGCCTTGCTGCCGTGCAGGCCTACATCCAGCGCCGCCATCTGCCTGCCGAGGCTGAAGGGGGCAAGCCATGAAGCGAGTCTACCTGTTGGCGGTGCTGGCCATTGTGGTCGCCGCGGCGCTGGGCATTGCCGTCGCCAAACACAGCGGTTACGTGCTGATTTCCTATGGTGGCTTCCGCTATCAGTCGGGGCTGTGGGCGGCATTGGCGGCGCTGGTGGTGATCGTCGCGCTGCTTTGGTTGTTGCGATATCTGGTGGGGCTGGTGCTGACCTCCAGTGGTGTGGTCAACCCGTGGTCGCGGCGCAATCGTAGCCGGCGTATTCGCCTGGCCGTCGAGCAAGGTCAACTCGACCTCGCCGAGGGGCGCTGGGCCAGTGCCCAACGTCATCTGCATCGGGCCGCCGAGGCCGAGCGTCAGCCTTTGCTGTACTACCTTGGCGCGGCCCGTGCCGCTAACGAGCTGGGCCGTACGGAGGACAGCGACAACCTGCTGGAACGCGCCCTTGAACGCCAGCCCCAGGCAGAGCTGGCGGTGGCCCTGACCCATGCGCAACTGCAGATGGACCGTGGTGATGGTGATGGCGCCCTGGAAACCCTGCTGGCGATGCAAGAGCGCCATCCACACAACGGCCAGGTGCTGCGTTTGCTGCAGCGCCTCTACCTTGAGCGTGGTGATTGGCCGGCTCTGATCCGCCTGATGCCGGAATTGCGCAAAGCTAAAGTGCTGCCGGCGGATGAGCTGGCCTCACTGGAACAGCGGGCGTGGGGGCAGAACCTGAGCCTGGCGACGACCCGAGGCGACGACCCGAGCAGTGCACGTCAGGCCCTTGAGCGGGCCTGGCAGCAACTGACCTCGGCCCAACGCCAGGAGCCACAGTTGGTGTTGGCCTACGCCGAACAGTTGCGTCAGGTGGGCGCTCAGGGTGAGGCCGAGCAGGTGCTGCGCAGTGCCCTGAAGCGCGAGTACGAAAGCCATTTGGCCCGCTTGTATGGGCTGGTGCGTGGCGATGACCCGGCGCGTCAGTTGCAAACCGCAGAGGGCTGGCTGAAAGCCCATCCGCAAGACCCAAGCTTGCTGCTGACACTGGGTCGACTGAGTTTGCAGAACCGCCTTTGGGGCAAGGCCCGTGACTACCTGGAAAGCAGCCTGCGCATGGAACGCAACCCTGAAGCCTGTGCCGAACTGGCCCGTCTGTTGGCAGGTCTGGGCGAAACCGAGCGCAGTAATCAGCTGTTCCAGGAAGGCCTCGGTCTGCTGGACGAGCGCCTGTTGGCCCTGCCATTGCCCGAAAGCGTACGCGCCTGACCTACCCATGGGCCCGCGCCGAGGCGCGGGTTCATGGGTCCGGTAATTTATCCTTTTCTGTAAGCTGCTTCTGCAGTCCTTTTCTTCGGAGTTTTCCTACTGAATGGCTGGAAAATTCGCTGCCATTCAGCGACTTGTCATTCCTGTAGCGCCTTGAAACAAAGCTCGCCTTTCCTCTACCGTTTCAGGCCACGTCAATGACCCTGGGACCTTCACCGTCCATGCTGCCGGCCCGTTTGCGCACCTATTTCGTTCCTGCCTGCCTTGCATCGTTGGCTGTGCTGCTGGCGTCTTTCCATCTGGAGCATGTGCTCGGGCTGGTACCTTGTCCGCTGTGCTTCAGTCAGCGCCTTTTGCTTGGCGTTTACTCACTGGTGGGCCTTTGCGCGATGCTGCATTTTCCCGGGCCATACGGCCAGCTTCGCTATTCCCGAGCGATGTTGGCTTTCGCTGTCGGTGGTGCCTTGCTGGCGGGTCGGCATGTCTGGCTGCAAGGTGAGGAAGCGGCGCATAGCTGTCCGCTGCCGTTCATGCAGGTACTGGAGCGCTCGTGGGGCGAGGCTGCCAGGCAACTGCTGTTGGGTGGCCCCGATTGCAACTCGCTGACCTGGAGCTTTCTTGAGCTGACACTGCCCGAATGGAGCCTGCTGGCCTTCCTGCTATTGGCCGCGCTGCCCTTGAGCTGCCTGCTGGCGTATCGTTTCCGCACGTTGGCCAAAGGTTGACTCAGAACAAGTTGAAGCCAGTAGCGCGACCAATGGTGCTGCGAAAGGGTATTAAACACTTGTATGAACTTTGTCCGCTGCGTACCTTGAAGCTCAGCACGCGCGGGAATAATCTCCCAGCACGCATACCGAAAATACAACTGCTCGATGCCGTCCTGCTGATGTCACCTTTGTGCTGCACGGTCGTGGTGCGAGGTGCAGCGGCATCTACCCAGAAGGGATGAGAACGCCATGCTCGATAGTTGTCAGAACGCTCAGGAACGCTGGGGTGGGGTTCACAAGCTGATCGACCGCTGGCTCGAAGAGCGCCAGGAACTGGTGGAGGCTTTCCGCGCCTTGCGTGACGTCAAGCCGGCCTTTGCCGATAAAGACAAGAACCGGGATTTCTGCGCGATCCTGGTCGATTACGTTTCGGCTTGGCACTTTGAAGTTTGTGAGCAACTGGTCAGCGAAGCGAAGGCCTTCGGCGACGAAAAGGCGCTGAAACTGGCTGAAGAAATCAATCCGCGGATCAACGACACCACTCAAATCGCCTTGGCCTTCAATGACCACTGCGAGAAGGGCGAGTGCAAGGATACCGAACGCTTTGCCGAGAAGCTGGGCAAGCTGGGTAGCCTGTTGCATGAGCGCTTCGAGCTCGAAGACTGCCTGATCGAAGTGCTGCACAACGCGCACAAGGAAGAGGATGTGGTCCAGGCCTGATGGCCTGGATCAGTCAGCCACCGACAGCAACTCGATTTCGAACACCAGTGGTGTGTAGGGCGCGATCAGGTCACCCGCGCCCTCGGCACCGTAGGCTTGTGCCGATGGAATCACCAACCGCCATTTGGCCCCCGTCCTCATGTGTGGCAATGCCACCTGCCAACCCTCGATGACCGAGTCCAGGCTGAACCATTGCGGCTGCAGGTTCTGGTCGAACACGGAACCATCCGGCAGCCTGCCCACGTACCGCACTTGTACCTTGCCCCCGGTTTTGGGTTGAGCGCCGGTACCGTTTTGCAACTCACTGTAAAGCACGCCTTCGGGCAACTCGTGCACACCAGCGCGCGCCCGCTCGTTGGCCATGAAGCGTGTTTCCACCGCTCGAAGCTTGTCCACTTCGGCTTGTTCGGCGGCGGTGCCTGCCTGTTCTTCATGCTGTTGCAGGATGGCCTGCATCCGCGCCTTGTCGAGCTTCAGCGGTTGGCCCTGATAAGACTGGCGCAGGCCCTCGACCAGTGCGTCCAGCTGCAGGCCGGGCATTTCCTGGCGCAAGCGCTCACCCAGGCTGGCGCCGAGGCTGTAGGCCAGATCCTGATCGTTTGCAGGAGGGTTGTCAGGGTTGGCCAGGACAGAGGGAGCCAACAGGCAAAGGCCGAATAACAGATAACGAGGCATGCTCAACTCCTGCTCCAATGAGCGGGAAAGTATGCCAGCCCTGTCGACAATGGATGTGTAAATATCAGCAATGATTTATTGAGCAACTACACTTGCACGGAGCTGCAAGATAACAACTTTGCCCAGGCATGCAACGCGGCGCCATCGATACTGTCAACATGCCCTAGCGGCGGTAGCAGCAGAAGCATAGTATGAGCCGCAATCTCGTCAGCCAGGAGGTAAACCATGTCGGCTAAGAAGAAGCCAGTCAGTACGCCGTTGCACCTGCTCCAGCAACTTTCGGGCAGCCTGCTCGAACATTTGGAAGACGCCTGCTCCCAAGCGCTGGCGGATGCTGAGAAACTGCTGGCCAAGTTGGAAAAACAACGTGGCAAGGCTCAGGAAAAACTGCACAACGGTCGCCTGAAGTTGCAGGACGCGGCCAAGGCAGGAAAAGCCAAGGCACAGAGCAAAGCGCAGAAAGCCATTGGCGAACTCGAAGACTTGCTCGATTCGCTCAAAGACCGTCAATCGCAGACGCGTACTTATATTCAACAACTCAAACGTGATGCCCAGGAAAGCCTGAAACTGGCCCAGGGTGTTGGCAAAGTTCGCGAAGCCGTAGGTAAGGCACTCGACCAGCGCGCAGTGGCCACCAAAGCCAAGCCTGCGGTTGCCAAGGCCCCCGTGAAGGCCGCAGCCAAACCTGCCGCTGCCAGAGCCCCAGCCAAGACTGCTGCCGCCAAGCCAGCTGCTGCCAAAGCTCCAGCCAAGACTGCTGCCGCTAAGCCAGCTGCTGCCAAAGCTCCAGCCAAGACTGCTGCGGCTAAGCCAGTCGCTGCCAAAGCTCCAGCCAAAACTGCTGCCGCTAAGCCAGCTGCTGCTAAAGCCCCAGCCAAGACTGCTGCCGCTAAGCCAGTCGCTGCCAAAGCTCCAGCCAAGACTGCTGCCGCCAAGCCAGCCGCTGCTAAAGCTCCAGCCAAGACCGCTGCCGCCAAGCCAGTTGCTGCCAAAGCTCCAGCCAAGGCCGCTGCCGCTAAGCCAGTTGCTGCCAAAGCTCCAGCCAAGACTGCTGCCGCCAAGCCAGCCGCTGCCAAAGCCCCAGCCAAGACTGCTGCCGCCAAGCCAGCCGCTGCCAAAGCCCCAGCCAAGGCTGCTGCCGCTAAGCCAGCTGCTGCCAAAGCTCCAGCCAAAGCTGCTGCCGCCAAGCCAGTCGCTGCGAAGGCCCCAGCCAAAGCTGCTGCCGCCAAGCCAGCCGCTGCCAAAGCCCCAGCCAAGGCTACGGCCGCCAAACCGGCCGCCGCCAGGGCTCCAAAGGCCGCTGTTGCCAAGCCAGTCGCGGAGAAACCAGCCGCCACCCCGGCGCCTGAAGCCAAGCCAGCCGCGCCTGCCCCAGCGACCAACTCGGCTGCTCCCGCCGCATCACCGGCACCTGTAAGCACCGCTGTTCAGGCGCCGTCTTCGGCTTCCTGAAACCCTGTGGCCACGACGCGCAACCGAACCAGCGCGTCGTGGCTTCTGGCTTGCTCCGGTACGAGCAGAGCCAGCCAGTCCTGCGTGCGCTCGCCAGCGTCCGCGGGCCACTGTTGTGCACGCTGCTGCAAGCGTTCGAGCAGCGCTTTTTCCGCCTGCAACTCCAGCCCCTTGACCTGTTCGCGTAACGCCAACAATTGTGGGTCACTTGCGGCCGCCTCGCGCCATTGCTGACGAAGGTGGCGCAGTGGAACAACCACATCGCGTTGCCAGGGCTCGGCCAACTCACGCAACGCTCTAACGCGCTCGTCATCGGCTGCCACTCCACGAGTCTGCAGCCAAGTGCCACACAGCAACAGGCAGACATCGGCGCCTGACGCTTGCAGCGCCAGGCAGGCTTGTTCCGCGCCGGGCCGGGCATACAAGGCCAGGGCGTGATTCCACAGGTCGGTGTACATGATTCCACTCACGCTACGGGCCGAGGAAGCTGGTAGACTCCGCGACCATCATGATCAGACTATCCAACCTCACTTTACAGCGTGGTCCGCAGCGCTTGCTAGAAGGCGCCGAGATGACCCTGCACGCCGGTCACAAGGCCGGCCTGATCGGCGCCAACGGCGCCGGAAAATCCAGCCTGTTCGCCCTGCTGCGCGGTGAGCTGTCGCCTGACGCCGGCGACTGCCTGCTGCCTGGCGACTGGCGCATCGCTCACATGCGCCAGGAAGTCGATACCCTCGACCGGGTCGCGGTGGACTATGTGCTCGATGGCGATGCTCGCCTGCGCAAGGTCCAGGCCGAACTCGCCGCCGCCGAGGCTGCCCACGACGGCACTGCATTGGCGCGCCTGCACAGTGAGCTGGACAGCGCCGACGGCTATACCGCCGATGCCCGTGCGCGCAAACTGCTGGCCGGTCTGGGTTTCACCAACGAGCAGATGGACCGCCGCGTCGGTGATTTCTCCGGTGGCTGGCGGATGCGCCTCAACCTGGCCCAGGCACTGATGTGCCCTTCCGACCTGTTGCTGCTCGACGAGCCGACCAACCACCTGGACCTCGATGCGATCCTTTGGCTGGAGGACTGGCTCAAAGGCTACCCCGGCACGCTGCTGCTGATTTCCCACGACCGCGATTTCCTCGACGCCGTGGTCGACCATGTGCTGCATGTCGAGCAACGCAAGCTCAACCTGTACAAGGGCGGTTACACAGCCTTCGAGCGCACCCGTGCCGAGCGCCTGGCGCAACAGCAACAGGCCTACGAGAAACAGCAGGCCCAGCGCGCGCACATGGAAAAGTACATCGCCCGCTTCAAGGCTCAGGCCACCAAGGCCCGCCAGGCGCAGAGCCGGATCAAGGCCCTGGAGCGCATGGAAGAGCTGTCTGCGGCGCATGTCGATTCGCCGTTCGACTTTGTCTTCCGCGAATCCGAGAAAATTTCCAGCCCGCTGCTGGACCTGTCCGAAGGGCGCCTGGGCTACGGCGACAAGGCGATCCTGGAGAAGGTCAAGCTGCAACTGGTACCGGGGGCCCGCATCGGCCTGCTCGGCCCCAACGGCGCCGGTAAGTCGACCCTGATCAAGAACCTGGCCGGCGAGCTTCAGCCACTGGCCGGCCGCTTGGTGCGTGGCGAAAACCTGGCCGTCGGCTACTTCGCCCAGCACCAGCTCGACTCTCTCGACGACAAGGCCAGCCCATTGCTGCACCTGCAGCGGATTGCCCCGACCGAGCGCGAGCAGACGCTGCTCAATTTCCTGGGTGGTTTCGACTTCCATGGCGACCGTGTCCATGAGCCGGTGGTGAACTTCTCCGGTGGCGAGAAGGCGCGTCTGGCACTGGCGCTGATTGCCTGGGAACGCCCGAACCTGCTGCTGCTCGACGAACCCACCAACCACCTCGACCTGGAAATGCGTCTGGCCTTGACCATGGCCTTGCAGGAGTTCGCCGGTGCCGTGGTGGTCGTGTCCCACGACCGTCATCTGCTCAAGAGCACCACCGATGATTTCCTGCTGGTGGCCGACGGCAAGGTCGACACCTTCGATGGCGATCTGGACGACTACAGCCGTTGGCTGGTCGAGTACCGTCAGCGTAGTGCGCCGGTCAGCAACACCCCGGTCAACCCCGACAAGACCGACAAGAAGGCCCAACGGCAGGCGGCAGCGGCCCTGCGTCAGCAGCTGGCGCCACACAAGCGTGCGGCCGACAAGCTCGAAGCCGAACTCAACCAGGTGCACAGTCAACTGGCCGAGATCGAAACCGCGCTGGGCGATGGCGGGCTGTACGACGCGTCGCGCAAAGACGAACTGCGTGATCTGCTGGCGCGGCAGTCAAAACTCAAGCAGCGCGAAGGCGAACTGGAAGAAGCCTGGATGGAAGCCCTGGAGACCCTGGAAAGCATGCAGGCCGAGCTCGAGGCGCTGTCCTGATGGAGGAGCTGCGCTCCCTGTTGCCAGGACAATGGATGGACACCTTCTGGCTGGGGTTGCAGATTCTGTTGATTCTGGTCGCAGCCTTTGTCCTGCAACGCGTCGTTGCCCGTGGCCTCAGCCGTCTGGGCCAGCGTTATCCGCTGCCGCCGGAGTTGCTGGTGCCTGTGCGCGGAGGCCTGCGCTGGCTGATCATGGGCAGTGCACTGCTGTTTGTGCTGGAACGCCTGGGCGTTTCGGCGACGGTATTGTGGACGGCGCTGTCCGGCTTTGTCGCTGTCGCTGCGGTGGCGTTCTTTGCCATGTGGAGCGTGTTGTCCAACCTGTTGTGCGCGGTGTTGATCTTCACCGTCGGGCCGTTTCGCATTGGCGATGTGGTCGAGCTGGTGGACACCCTCGACAAACCGGGCGTCAAAGGCCGGGTGATCGCCATCAACCTGCTGTTCACCACGCTGATGGAACTGCCAGAGGCTGGCGGAGCGCTGGTGCAGGTGCCGAACAGCCAGTTCTTCCAGAAATCGGTGCGGCGCTGGCGTGGGGCTGAAGTGCAGTCGATGCATAAGGATGCCTCGGTCGAGGTTGACTGATGCGACTGAACCGGCCTCATCGCCGGCAAGCCGGCTCCCACAGGTTCTGCGGTGTTCTCAAGGTCTGCGCGGTCCATGTGGGAGCAACTGACTTGTGTTGGCTGCACCGGCCTCATCGCTGGCAAGCCGGCTCTTACAGGAGCTGCAGTGATCTCAAGATCGTCGCGGTCCATGTGGGAGCCGGCTCGCCGGCGATAGGGCCGACACAGGCAATGGAAGTCCTTCAGAAATCGCTGGTTATTTTTTCGCCAACACCTTAGCTTAATGTTTTGCAACAGTTGTTCGAGCGAGGTGTGTGATGTCGATGGAAATGTGGCTGGGCTTCTTTGCCGCGTGCTGGGTAATCAGCCTGTCACCGGGCGCTGGGGCGATTGCCTCGATGTCCAGCGGGCTGCAGTACGGTTTCTGGCGTGGTTACTGGAACGCCCTGGGCCTGCAACTGGGCCTGATCATGCAGATCGCCATCATCGCCGCGGGTGTGGGAGCCATCCTCGCCGCTTCCGCCACCGCCTTCCAGATCATCAAGTGGTTTGGCGTCTTCTACCTCGTCTACCTGGCCTACCGGCAATGGCAGGCCTTGCCGATGGACATGTCCGACGAATCGGGCGTGCGTCCGATCGGCAAGCCCCTGACCCTGGTATTCCGTGGTTTTCTGGTAAACGTCAGCAACCCCAAGGCCCTGGTGTTCATGCTGGCGGTCCTGCCGCAGTTCATCGATCCGCATGCGCCGCTGCTGCCGCAGTACGTGGCGATCACCGTGACCATGATCACCGTCGACATGCTGGTGATGGCGGGTTACACCGGGTTGGCGTCGCGGGTGTTGCGTCTGCTGCGTACACCGAAGCAGCAGAAGCGCCTGAACCGGACCTTTGCCGGGTTGTTCATTGGCGCGGCCACGTTCCTCGCGACCTTGCGCCGTGCGCCGCTCTGATTGACGTGGGGGCTGCTTTGCAGCCCTCTGCTATTTCTGCTTGTCCACCAACCCCTTGAGCAGATCCAGCGGCAACGGAAACACGATGGTCGAGCTCTTGTCCCCGGCAATCGTCCCCAACGTCTGCATGTAGCGTAACTGCATGGCCCCCGGCTCCTTGCTGAGCATCTGCGCGGCCTGCATCAGTTTTTCCGATGCCTGCAGCTCGCCCTCGGCATGGATCACCTTGGCCCGCCGCTCGCGCTCGGCTTCGGCCTGACGGGCAATGGCCCGGATCATCGATTCGTTCAGGTCGACATGCTTGATCTCGACGTTGGCCACCTTGATACCCCAGGCATCGGTCTGTGCATCCAGCACCTGACGGATATCCGAGTTGAGTTGCTCGCGCTCGGCCAGCAACTCGTCCAGCTCGTGCTTGCCCAGTACGGCCCGCAGCGTGGTCTGGGCCAGTTGGCTGGTGGCGACGAGGAAGTCCTCCACCTGGATGATGGCCTTCTGCGGGTCGAGCACGCGGAAATACACCACGGCATTCACCTTGACCGAGACGTTGTCGCGGGTAATCACGTCCTGCGGCGGCACGTCGAGCACCACGGTGCGCAAGTCGACGCGGACCATTTGCTGAATCACCGGAATCAACAGAATCAGCCCCGGCCCTTTGACCTGCCAGAAACGCCCGAGCTGGAACACCACACCCCGCTCGTATTCGCGCAGGATGCGAAAGGCCGACAGCAACAACACAGCCAGCAGCATCAGCAGGGCGCCGAAGCCCAATTGCATGAACATCGTCATTCCCCTTGCGCCCCGGGTGCGGCAGCGCTCACATCCAGCATGACACCGTGTCGGGCCGTGACGCGGACCGACTGGCCGACCTGCAGCGGCGTCATGCACTGGACTTGCCATTGTTCGCCCTGGGCCTGTACCGAGCCGCAGAACGGGTTGTCTGCCATCACCTGGGTGACCGTTACCAGGCTGCCTACCAGGCCGGCATCACCGCTAACCAGCGCGCGTTTGCGCGCCTTGATGGCCATGCCCAGCACGCCCCCTAGCAGCAGCGCCGAAAGCACCGCGAGGGTGGCGATCAAGGCCAGCGGGATGCCAAAACCTGGGGCGTCGGTGTCCATCAGAATCACCGCCCCGACCACAAAGGCAACGATGCCGCCAAAGCCGACCACGCCGAAACTGGGCAAGAATGCCTCGGCGATCATGAATGCCAGGCCCAGCAGAATCAGCGCCACCCCGGCATAGCTGACCGGCAGTAGCTGCAGCGCGTACAAGGCCAGCAACAGGCAAATGCCACCGACAACTCCGCCGACCCCTGAGCCTGGGTTCATGAACTCGAACAGCAGGCCGTACACCCCGATCATGATCAGAATCAGTGCCACGCTGGGGTTGGTGATCACGGCCAGCAGACGCGTGCGCCAGTCCGGTAGGTGTTCGACCAGACTGGCGCCGTTGGTCTGCAGCAGACGCGGCTGGTCAGCGGCAGTCAGCGTCTTGCCGTCAAGCTGGCGCAGCAGGTCGGACAGGTCATTGGCGACCAGGTCGACCACTTTCAAGCGCAGGGCTTCGCTGGCCGACAAGCTGACCGCTTCACGCACGGCCTGTTCCGCCCAGCTGGCGTTGCGCCCACGCAACTGCGCCAGGCCACGGATATAGGCAGCGGCGTCATTGACCTGCTTGCGTGCAAGGGTGTCCTCGTCGCCACTGGGTTTGGCCTTGTCGTCCTTGGGTGTGCCTGGCGGCGCGCCGATCTGCACCGGGGTCGCAGCGCCGAGGTTGGTCCCGGGGGCCATGGCCGCCACATGGCTGGCGTACAGGATGTAGGTACCAGCACTGGCCGCGCGGGCGCCGCTGGGGGCGACGAAACTGGCCACCGGTACGGGGCTGGCGAGAATGGCCTTGATCATCTGGCGCATGGCGCTGTCCAGGCCGCCGGGTGTATCCATGCGAATGACCACCAGTTGTGCGCCTTGTTCACGGGCCTGATCGAGGCTGCGAACCAGATAATCGGCGGTGGCCGGGCCGATGGCGTCGTCGATGCTCAAAACCCAGACCGGGCCGGGTGCGGCCAAACCGCCCTGGGAGGTGCCGAGCATCAGCAACAGCAACAGCCAGCGGCAACAGCACCTGATCACCTGTCGTCACCTCGTCCGCCTGTGTATATGAAGTTTAGTCCTGCCTGTTGGGGCAGGGCCTAAACTTGGAGATTAGGGGCCGCGTCACAGAAGCATTTCGAGGCTGCCGTTCAGCCCGCTCGCGACGCAAGGCCGCTCCTACAGAGACTGGGGGGCCAAACCGGAGGTGCATCATGCGTATGGCCAAAACCTTGCAGCAGCGCCTGGACCAGGCCAACTGCGACTACGACATCATTCCCCACCCACACTCCGCCACGAGCCTGGAGTCGGCACGCACGGCCGGCGTACCCGCAGAGCGGGTCGCCAAGTCGGTGATGCTCGATGACCGTCATGGCAACTACATCATGGCCGTGCTACCAGCCAATCGCCACCTGGACATGAGCAAGATACGCATGTCCGGTGCCTGGCAACTCACCCGCGAAAGCGGTCTGCCGACGCTCTTCGGTGATTGCGAGCGCGGTGCGGTGCCAGCGTTGGGCGATGCCTACAAGATAAAAATGCTGCTGGATCCCAGCATCACTCGCCAAGGTGATGTCTATCTGGAAGCAGGTGATCACGACCACTTGATCCACATGAGCATGGAGCAATACCTGAAACTCGTGCCGAACGCCGAAGTGCGCGAGCTGTGCTGATGTTCTCAAACCAATGCCGGGCCGGCGTCGTGGACGGCTTGCCCGGCGCATGAGGAGGAATCATGGAAGCACCGACCCATCCATTCGCTGAACTGTTCAAGCAACTGGGCCTGCCGGATGATGCCGTAAGCATCGACCAGTTCATCGCCAGTCACTCCCCCTTGAAGAACGAGATCAAACTGGTGGATGCACCGTTCTGGACCGAATCCCAGCGGACTTTCCTGCAGGACAGCATCATTGAAGATGCCGATTGGGCCGTCCCTTTCGATCAGCTGAATGAAGCATTGCGTCGCCCCCGAAAATAAAGCGCCGAGTGGCACCTGATGAGTGATTTGGCCGTTGCTATGCTCAGGAAAAACAAGAGGGGGATAGCGCAATGAAAGATCCCTACGCACCAGGGTTCTGGTGCTCCGTGACGATCCTGGGCACCTTGACGGCCGGTTATTTCTACGGCATCCGCCATACCCAGCAGATGAACCAGGCGGTGCAGTTCCTTTATGCCGCCGCTGCGGTCACCGCAGCGGTCGCGCTGGTGGGGCTCACGTGGATCGCCTGGCAACAATTGCACCTGAACAAGCGCGAAGTGGTCCAGGGGCGAACGTTGCTGACCATCTGGAACACCAAGGTCGCGCTGCGGCGCGTCGAGACGGTGTTCGACCGCTACTTCTGGGGCAGCTACTGGCATTCCGGGCGCACCTTCGAAGAGGTCATGGGCGAACTCAAGGGGACGCCACTGGAGCAGAGCCTGGATGCGCTCAAACGCCAATGCCGGGCGCTCGACCGTGAAGTGCACGACCATCATCACCGCTGGCTGGCCAACGCCCGCGACCTGTCCAGCGTGGCCACGGCGATGGCCCGCGAGCGCTATCAGCTGGACCTGTGCGAGCCGTCGAGCACCGGCCATGGCAATACGGCAGTGCTCAACCGGGATCTTGAAGTGCTGGTGTACACCTGGTCGGCGCGCCTGCGCAGTTTCGACCATCAGCTGGACGAGCTGGAGCGCGCTTACCATTGATCACGGAGTGATCATTCACCGCGAATGTACTGCTCCAGTTGCTGGATGAGGCTGGCCTGTTCGGCGATGGTTTCCTTGACCAGGTCACCAATCGACAACAGGCCCAGCAGTGCGCCGCTGCTCACCACGGGCAAGTGGCGCAAGTGGCGGTCAGTCATCAGGTTCATGCAGTCATCGAGCTTCTGCTTTGGCCCCACGGTAACCACTGGTGCGCTCATGATTTCACGCACAGGTGTGGCGGCTGAAGAGCGGCCCTTGAGTACCAGCTTGCGCGCGTAGTCGCGTTCACTGACGATGCCCACCACCTGGCCATCTTCCACAACCGGCAGTGCGCCGATGTTCTTCTCTGCCAGCAACTTCAGGGCGTCGAGCACCGAGTCATCAGGGCCGATGGTGTATACGGTCTGATGCTGGGACTTGGTTTTGAGGATTTCTTCGACGTTCTTCATACAGGCCTCTGCGGGTGGAAAAGCGATCTGTCCGAGTAAATAAAGCATCCGGTACGACGGCTTGCACGGCAATGCAGGAAACGGCATGGAGGCGATTGAAAAACGTCATGATGGGAAACAGGTTCCCTGCGGGTAGGCCAGCCCGGGCGATACAAACGAAAAAGCCCCGGGAATGATCCCAGGGCTTTTGATATGGCGCACTCGGCGGGATTCGAACCCACGACCCCTGCCTTCGGAGGGCAGTACTCTATCCAGCTGAGCTACGAGTGCAACGCGCACGCATCATACCCATCTGATTCGGTGACGTCCATCGCCTTGATCTGTGGCTGTTTTTCCCCCTGAGACAGGCCAGCCCAAGCAACGCGGCGAACCTGCAGGTGCCGGCTTGCCGGCGATGGGGCCAGCACAGGCACGACAAACCCATCTATCCATATGCAATAACAGTATTTCTCAATCAATTCTTATGCCCCGTATCTTCTGGTCACAACTTGTTATAACAAGTAGCCGACTAGCGAAGAGACCCATGGCCGAACTGCTCCCCCTGTCCCCGGTACCGCTCTACACCCAACTCAAGGAAGTGCTGCGCGAGCGCATTCTTGATGGCACCTATCCGCCACACAGCCGCATGCCCTCGGAAAGCGAACTGGGAAAGCTGTTCGATGTCAGCCGCATCACCGTGCGCCAGGCGCTGGGTGACCTGCAGAAGGAAGGGCTGATCTTCAAGATCCACGGCAAGGGCACGTTCGTAGCCAAACCCAAGGCGTTCCAGAACGTCAGCACCCTGCAGGGTCTGGCCGAGTCGATGACACAAATGGGTTACGAAGTGCTCAATCGCCTACGTAGCTTCCGTCATGTGCCAGCGAGCGCACTGGTTGCGGCGCGCCTGCAGGTCGAGGAAGGCAGCCTGGTCACCGAGATCCGCCGGGTTCGCCTGATCAACCGCGAGCCGATTTCACTGGAACTGACCTGGTTGCCAAAGACGGTCGGCGAAAAGCTGGAAAAAGCCGATCTGGTCTCCCGCGACATTTTCCTCTTGCTGGAAAACGACTGCGGCATTGCGCTCGGGCACGCCGACCTGGCCATCGATGCGGTGCTGGCTGACAGCGACCTGACCCAGGCCCTGGAAGTGGAAGAGGGCTCGCCCATCATGCGCATCGAGCGCCTTACCCATACCGCCGATGGCACGCCGCTGGACTTCGAACACCTCTATTACCGTGGTGATGCTTTCCAATACCGCCTGCGCATCGACCGCCAGAAAGGGAGCAAGGCATGAGCATCGAAACCCAGGACTACGACATCGTCGTCATCGGTGGCGGCACCGCCGGGCCGATGGCGGCTATCAAGGCCAAGGAGCAAGACAAGAACCTGCGTGTTCTGTTGCTGGACAAAGCCAACGTCAAGCGAAGTGGTGCCATCAGCATGGGCATGGACGGCTTGAACAACGCGATCATTCCCGGCCACGCCACACCCGAGCAGTACACCAAGGAAATCACCGTGGCCAATGACGGTATCGTCAACCAGGCCACCGTGCACGCTTACGCCACGCGCAGCTTCGAGACCATCGAGCAGCTGGACCGCTGGGGCGTGAAGTTCGAAAAGGACGAGACTGGCGACTACGCGGTGAAGAAGGTGCATCACATGGGGGCCTACGTGCTGCCCATGCCCGAAGGCCACGACATCAAGAAGGTGCTCTACCGTCAGCTCAAGCGCGCGCGGGTCGAAATCAGCAACCGTATGGTCTGCACCCGGGTTCTGCTCGATGGCGAAGGGGCTGCTGCGGGAGTGCTCGGTTTCGACTGCCGAAGTGGCGAATTCCGGGTGATCCGCGCCAAGGCGGTGATCCTCGCCTGTGGCGCCGCCGGCCGGTTGGGCTTGCCGTCGTCGGGCTACCTGATGGGTACCTACGAAAACCCCACCAATGCGGGTGACGGCTATGCCATGGCCTACCACGCTGGCGCGGAACTGGCGAACCTTGAGTGCTTCCAGATCAACCCGCTGATCAAGGACTACAACGGTCCGGCGTGTGCTTATGTCACTGGGCCACTGGGGGGCTATACCGCCAACAGCAAGGGTGAGCGCTTCATCGAATGCGACTACTGGAGCGGGCAGATGATGTGGGAGTTCCACCAGGAGCTCGAAGGTGGCAATGGCCCGGTGTTCCTCAAGCTCGATCACCTGGCCGAGGAAACTATCCAGAACATCGAAGAAATCCTGCACAGCAATGAACGCCCCAGTCGTGGCCAGTTCCACGCCGGGCGTGGCACCGATTACCGCCAGCATATGGTCGAGATGCACATCTCCGAAATCGGCTTCTGCTCGGGTCACTCTGCATCGGGGGTTTGGGTCAACGAAAAGGCCGAGACCAGCGTCAAAGGCCTTTATGCCGCCGGCGACATGGCCGCGGTGCCGCACAACTACATGCTGGGGGCGTTTACCTACGGCTGGTTCGCTGGAGTGAACGCAGCACAGTACGTGGCCGGGCGAGAGCTGGCCGAGGTCGACAGCGCACAGGTCGAACGCGAACAGGAGCGCGTGTTCGCACCGTTGCGGCGTGAACACGGCCTGCCGCCGGCCCAGGTCGAGTACAAACTGCGGCGCATGGTCAACGACTACCTGCAGCCGCCCAAGGTAACCAAAAAGATGGAAATTGGCCTGGCGCGCTTTGCCGAGATCGAGCGCGACTTGGCCCAGATGAAGGCCAACAACCCCCATGAGTTGATGCGGGCGATGGAGGTCGCGGTGATACGTGACTGTGCCGAAATGGCGGCACGGGCTTCGTTGTTCCGCGAGGAAAGCCGCTGGGGGCTTTACCACCGCCGCGTAGATTTCCCGGAGCGCAACGATAGCGAGTGGTTCTGCCATTGCCATCTGAAGAAGGGTGAGGACGGTGCCATGACCAGTTTCAAGAAAGCAGTCGAGCCGTACCTGATCGCTTTGGATGCCGACGAGCAAACGGCGTACGAACGACTGCGATTGAAGGCCGATGCGGCATGAATTCAGGGCCGCGGTGCAGCCCATCGCTGACAAGCCGGCTCCCACAGGGGCGGTGGTGCTCTGTAGGGATGGGGCCATCCGCTCCAGCGACAACTTAGAACGAGGGCCGAAGGCCCCAAGGACCCCGTGACATGGCCTATCAACCCCAGGAAATCTTTTTTCGCAGCAGCGCCCCGGTAACCATCGACGAAGACAAATGCATCGCTGAAAAGGGCTGCACCGTCTGCGTCGAGGTCTGCCCAATGGACCTGCTGGCCATCAACCCAGCTACGCAGAAGGCCTACATGGCTTTCGACGAATGCTGGTACTGCATGCCCTGTGAAAAAGACTGCCCCACCGGCGCAGTGAAGGTCGACATTCCGTACCTGTTGCGTTAATCGCCCGGCCATCCGGCGAACCACCGGACGCCCACCTGCAATGCCCCTCGTTTCCCACCACCCAAGCCTGGTGGCGGAGACGACTCCAATACTCATAACGAATCGAGGGGAAACACCTATGCGCCTTGTAGCAACCGTGGCCGGCCTCGCGCTGGCGTTTGCTGGGCTCAATGCCAGCGCCGAAACCATTCGGGTCGCCATCGGCACCCAGGACACCACCATCAATTGCGCCACCGGCGGCCTGTTGATCCGCGAGCTGGGCTTGCTGGAGAAATACCTGCCCCATGATGGCAAGTACAAGGACGCGCAGTACCAGATCGAGTGGAAGAACTTTACCAGCGGCGCACCGCTGACCAACGAAATGGTCGCCGGCAAACTGGACTTTGGCGCCATGGCCGACTTCCCCGGCTCGTTCAATGGTGTTGCCCACCTGGACGCTGGCAAGCGCAGCCTGTTCATCAGCGTGTTGTCTGGCAGTGTGCATGGCAGCGGCAATGGCATTGTCGTGCCGGCAACTTCTGGCGTGCAGTCATTGAGCGAGCTCAAGGGCAAGACCATCTCCGTGCCGTTCGCCTCCACCGCCCACGGCATGCTGTTGCGGGCGGTCGCCGCACAAGGCTGGGACCCGCAGAAAGACGTGCGGATCATTGCCCAGGCGCCGGAGATTGCCGGCTCTGCCTTGCGCAGCAATCGTATCGAGGCCCATGCCGATTTTGTGCCCTTCGCCGAGCTGTTCCCCAACCGTGGCTTCGCCCGCAAGATCTTCGACGGCTCGCAGGCCAACGCGCCGACTTTCCACGGTGCTCTGGTGGACGCCGACTATGCGAAAAAGTATCCCGAGGTGGTCACCGCCTACCTGCGGGCCAGCCTCGAAGCGGATCGGTTGATTGCCGCCGAGCCTGAGAAGTACAGCGAACTGATCGAGAAAGTCACCGGTATCGAAGCCGAGGTGAACTACCTGTTCCACGGTCCGCTGGGCCTGCAAACTCGTGACTTGACCTGGAAACCCGAGTACCGCCAGGCCGTGGCCACGTCTATCGATACACTCAAGCTGCTGAAGAAGACCGATCGCGGCCTGGATACCACCCAGTTCATCGACGACCAGTACATCCGTACGGCCTTCAAGCAGGCCGGCCTGGATTACGACAAGGCGTTGAAGAACTATCAACCGTTGCCGCTCAAGGCCAACGATGCACTGACTGGCAAACCGATCACCGACTTCAGCCGCCTGGCGCAGATCTGGGTACGGGGCGAGGACAAGGTTCGCCACTATGCTTCCCCGGAAGCGGCGCTCGGCGCCCTGGCCCAGCTTGAGCAGGAAGGCAAGGACATCCGAGCCATCTATGCCCAGGCTGCCGATAGCGGCATCAAGCTGCTGGCCAACCAAGCCTGGTTCGTGCGCAACGCCAAGGGCGAACTGGCGGCCTTCCTGCTCAAGGACCAGGCCGAGCAATACGCCAAGGCCCACGGCGGTGAAACGCTGGACTTCGTCAACGCCAACCAGAAACTGGTCGCCCAGCGCTGACCGGGAGGCACTGACATGACCCGCGACTTCAAGCGCTGGCCCGTGCGCCTGGCTTCCCTGTTGGCCTGCCTGTCGTTCTGGCAACTGGCCGCCACGGCAAAACTGGACTTCGGCCTGTTCACCTTCACCTACGTGCCCACGCCGAAAGCGGTGCTTGAGGCTGCCTGGCAGTTGCTGGCTTCCAGTGCCTTGCTGGCACACCTGGGCAGCAGCCTGATGCGCGTGTTCGCCGGTTATGGCATTGCCGTCCTGCTGGGTGTGACGTTGGGGCTGTTGATCGGCCGCTCGAACTGGGCCGAGGACACACTGCTACCGCCCCTGGAAGTGCTGCGGCCGATCCCGGCTGTGGCATGGATCCCGCTGGCGATCCTGATGTTTCCGTCGTCGGAGCTTTCCATGGTGTTCATCACCTTCACCGGTGCGCTGTTCCCGATTTTGCTCAACACCGTGCATGGCGTCGAAGCGGTCGACCCGCGGCTGGTGGCTTCGGCTCGCAGCCTGGGTGCCGGGCGCTGGGCGATTCTGCGAGAAGTGGTGCTGCCAGGGGCGTTGCCCAGCATCGTCACTGGCCTGGCCATCGGCATGGGTACCTCGTGGTTCTGCTTGGTCACCGCCGAGATGATCTCTGGGCAGTTCGGTATCGGCTACTACACCTGGGAGTCGTATACCTTGCAGAACTACCCGGACATCATCGTAGGCATGTTGCTGATCGGGGCGCTGGGCATGGGCAGCAGTGCTCTGGTCAAGCGTCTGGGTGCCCTGGCGACGCCGTGGTATCGGGCGCGGAGGGGGGCATGATGAGCAGTTATCAGCAGGCCCCCGAACCTGGGCGCATCGAGGCGCGTGGCGTATCGATCCGCCTTGGGCATGGCGCAGAAGCGTTCGAAGCCGTCCAGTCGCTGGACTTCTCGGTGGCCCCGGGTGAGTTCGTCTGTATCCTCGGGCCGTCCGGTTGTGGCAAATCCACCTTGCTGGGCGCTCTGGCCGGGCATCTGTTGCCCAATGGCGGCGACCTGCGTGTAGACGGCCTGGCGGTTGGCGGCCCGTCCCCCGAACGTGGCATGGTATTCCAGCACCACACGTTGCTGCCGTGGCGCAATGTGCTGGATAACGTTGCCTTCGGCTTGAAGATGCAGGGCCAGAGCAAGGCCGAGCGCCAGCAGCGGGCCAGTGAAATGCTCCAGCTGGTCGGCCTTGCCGACTTCGCCGAACGCTGGCCCAACCAGCTCTCCGGTGGCATGCAGCAACGTGCCGAGATCGCCAGGGTGCTGATCAACCGGCCACGCCTGCTGCTGATGGACGAACCGTTTGGCGCCCTCGACGCCCAGACCCGTGCTCGCATGCAGGAGTTGCTGCTGGATATCTGGACGCGCATTCGCACCACCGTGGTTTTCGTCACCCACGATATCGACGAAGCCCTGTTCCTCGCCGATCGCATTCTGGTGATGAGCCCGCGCCCCGGTCGCTTCATCGAAGACCTGCGCCTGACCTTCCCACGCCCGCGCCGCGCGAGTCTGCTGACCAGCCCGGCGTTCACCCACCTCAAGCGTCATTGTCTGGCCTTGTTGCGCCACGAAGAGGGACGCGAACTGCCGCGTCTCACCCCCCTTGGCCTGCCTGACACTGACCACCCTCCGCTACGGATCGCGCTATGACTGAACGAAACACAGACAATCCCGACATCATCGACTTGCTGCCCCGCCTTGAGGATGCAGACGCTGGCGTGCGGCGTATCGCACTGATCGAGCTGGCCGACCTTGAGGACCTGGACGCCCTGCCGTGGTTGACCGATGCACTGCTGGTCGATGCGGCGGATGAAGTCCGTGCCGAGGCGGCACGTTTACTCGAAGCCTGGGAAGAGCCTGAAGTGGTGCAGGCCTTGTGTGCCGCATTGGCTGATACCGCCGAGCCGGTACGCCTGGCTGCTGCGCAGAGCCTGAGCGAGCTCAAGAGCCTTGAAGCAGGCCAACTGATTTTGCCGTGGGCCACCCATGCCGATGTGTTTGTGCGCGCCAGCGCCCTGAGAGCCCTGCGCGAGCTGCGCCTGGAAGATGCCGCAGGGCCCGCACTGCTTGCGCTGAGCGATCAGGATGCGGGGGTTCGGCGCGAAGCGGTGGGTATTCTGGGTTGGCTCAAGCACCAACCTGCAGTGCCAGCACTGGCAGCGCTGGCTGCCACCGAGCCAGACACCGAGGTGCGCCGCGCGGCCATCGGTGCCTTGGGCCTGGCGCGCGATGTCAGTGTGCTGCCAGCTTTGGTCGCGGCATTGGCCGACACCGCCTGGCAAGTGCGCGAAGAAGCTGCCACCACGTTGGGCAAGGTTGGCCATGTACAAGCCGGTCCCGCGCTGGTGCAAGCGCTGGCTGACGACTACTGGCAGGTCCGCCTGCGCGCCGCCCGCGCCTTGGGGCGGCTTCGCCATGTCGAGGCACTGGACGCCTTGGGCGAACTGCTCGGGCATGGTATCGCCAACCTGCGCAAAGAGGCGGCGCTGGCGCTCGGCGAGTTGGGGCAGGCCCGAGCGATGCCGGTGCTGCAGGCGGCCGAAGCGGACAGCGACCCGGAGGTGCGCAAGGCGGTGCGCATTGCTTTGACCCAGTTGCGAGGAACCGTGTGATGAATGCCCCTGGTGAGATTCGCAATAAGCGCGGTCCGGGGCAGTTGATCGTGCAATGGGACGACGCGGAGCAGGTCGTCAGCCATATACGGTTGCGCGGAGCCTGCCCGTGCTCGCAATGCCGCGCGGCAAAACTGCGCGGCGGCATCCAGTTGGTGCGCGAGGATGTACGTGTGGAACGCATCGAACCGCAGGGGTATGGCGTGCAACTGGTGTTCAGCGACGGTCATGAGCGCGGCATCTATCCCTGGAACTACCTGCGCACCCTGTAGGATCTTGTAATGCCTTTGATGGCCTCATCGCTGGCAAGCCAGCTCCTGCATGGACGAGACAATCTTTAGATCACTGCAGTACCTGTGAGAGCCGGCTTGCCGGCGATGAGGCCGGCATTGTCACCCGCTCAGAGCGCAATCAGCTCCGGCCGCAGCCCCTGCACCCGCGCCACGGCAGGCTTCAGATAATCGCCATCCCCGGTGATCTGATGCAGCACCTTTTCACGCAGCCCATGCAGCGCCACCCCGCTGCGCAGGCGCGGGTGTGGCACATCCACCTCCACCACCGCCTTGATCCGCCCCGGACGTGGCCCCAGCACCACCACCCGGTCGGCCAGGTAAGTGGCTTCTTCGGCATCGTGGGTCACCAGCAATGTGGTGATACCTGCTCGTTCGCGAATGGCCAGCAGTTCATCCTGCAGTTGCTGGCGGGTCAGTGCATCGAGCGCGCCGAAGGGCTCGTCCAGCAACAGGATGCGTGGGCTCGCCACCAACCCTCGTGCGATCGCCACGCGCTGGGCCATGCCGCCGGAAAGCTGGTGCGGGTAGGCCGACTCGAAGCCGACCAGGCCCACCAGTTGCACGAACTCGTGAATGCGTCGGGCACGCTCGCCCTGGGTGAGCTTCTCGTTGACCAGGCCCAGGCTGATGTTCTGTTCTACCGTCAGCCAGGGGAATAGCCGGTGCTCCTGAAACACGATCCCGCGCTCGCCACCAATGCCACTGACCGGCTGGCCGTCGACGCGGATGCTGCCGCTATAGTCAGTATCCAGCCCCACCAGCAGGCGCAGCAGTGTCGACTTGCCACAACCGGAGGCACCGACGATGGCGATGAACTCGCCCTGGTTGATCGACAGGTTGAAGTTGCGAATGGCCTCGAATGCCTGGCCATCGACGGTGAAGGTTTTACCGACGCCTTCGAAGCTGACCAGCGGTGGCGTGGCGTCGGGTTGATTGGCCGCAAGCAGGGCCGAGGTATTGAAGGCGTTCATGCGGTTCTCCAGCGCGTGGCGCGCGATTCAATGCGTTGTCCCAGGGTGCCGAGCAGGGCGCCGACCAGGCCGATGAGGACCATGGCGGCCATCACCTGATCCATGCGAAACAGTTGCTGTGCGCCGATCATCAGGCTGGCGATTCCACCGTCCGAGGGCATGAAGTATTCGGCGCCGATGGTACCCAGCCAGGCGTAGATCAGTGCCAGGCGCAGGCCGGCGAAAATCGCGGGAGCGGCGCCGGGCAGCACCAGCCGGTGGAGCCGTTGGGGTAGGCTCAAGCGCAGCGTGCGTGCGGCTTCGGCCAACTGCGGCGACAGGCCGGCGATGCCGCGCTGGGTGGCAATGAGCATCGGGAAGAATGCCGCGAGGGCGACGAACACCTGCTTGGCCCCTTCACCTAGTCCGAACCAGGCGGTGAGCAGCGGCACCCAGGCGAACAGTGCGACCTGGCGCAAGGCTGACAGGCTCGGCCCGAACGCGCGTTCGGCTATTTGCGACAAGCCCAGCAGCAGGCCGATCAGCAAACCGGCTCCGCCTCCCAGCAGCAGACCGCCCAAGGTGCGTTCCAGGCTTGTGACCAGGGCCTGGGGCAACGAGCCGTCCAGCAGTCCGCTGATCAAGGTGCACACAACTTCCAGCGGCGAGGTCAGGATATTCGCATCGACCCAGCCGAAACTGCTGCTGGCCTGCCATAGGGCAAGTAGTGTCAGCGGTAGCAGCAGGCTCTGCCAGCCATGGTGCAAGGGGCCGCGCTGCTGTTCGCCGGTTGCCGGTTGCGGCCAGTACAGCAGGCGTTTCTCCAGGCCGGAGAAGCCCCGCTCCAACACAGCACCGACCAGGCCGATGACCAGAATGCAGACGAACACCAGATCGAGCATGAACAGCTGTCGGCCCCAGACCATCAGGTAGCCGATGCCTTCGCTGGAGGCCAGCAACTCGACGGCGAGCAAGGACGTCCAGCCGGTGGCCAGGGCCAGACGCACACCTGTGAGAAAAGCGGGCAGGGCTGCTGGCAGCAGCAAACGCAGGAACAGCAGATGACGGGGCAGGCGCAGCACGGCGGCGGCTTCGCGCAGCTTGGGCTGTGCATCGCGCACGCCCACCAGTGTGTGCAGGGTCACCGGCACGACGACGGCCTTGATCAGCACCACCAGCTTGAGCAGTTCGCCAATACCGAAAAACAGCATGAACAAGGGGATCCAGGCCAGGGTCGGGATCTGCGCCAGGGCCACGAAGGTGGGCAGCACCAGCGTCTGCGCACGGCGCGAAGCCCCCAGCCAGGTGCCCAACAGCAAGCCACTGGCGACTCCGGCAAACAGCCCCCAGAACAACCGCTGAAGACTTATCCACAGGTGACCCCAGAGCTCACCGGAACCGAACTCCAGCGCGGTCTGCCAGACCAGAGAGGGCGCGGGCAGGATTTGCTCGCTCATCCAATGCTGCTGGCTGGCAATCAGCCACAGCCCGCCCACCACCGCAGGCACAACCCACGGCAGGCTGTGGGAGCGGCCTTGTCTCGCGAAATGGCCGCGTAGCGGGCCCGGTTGCCACCACGAACGCTTGCTCAGAACTCCATTCATCAGCCATCTCTCGAAGCGTTGTTAGGTTATTCACTTATGGAATTAAAAATTCACATGAGTGGCTTTCAAGAGATAAGAGCATGCGTCCTTTGCATGCGGAAGCCCCATGTCATTGCGTTTTCCTCATATTTTCCATGCGTTTCCCGCAAGCTGCCCGCAGAACCGCATGCCTGCTGATTTATGTCTTTCAGTTACTAAAAAATGAAGTTTTGATCTTTGTAGGTTCTAACCAGACCTGCCTAGCTTCTGGCCAAAGCGCCGGCCATCGCCGGTGGCAGCCTGCCAAGGAGCCTTGCCATGAAATCCCCGACCCGCCACCTGCTCAACCGCTTTGCCCCGACCCTGCTGGTCGGCCTGCTGTGCGCTTTCGCACTCACTGCCCAGGCGTCCGAAGCCGCCAGACCCGAGTCCATCCGCATCGCCGTGCCCGACCTCAGTGCCGGTAGCAAACCCAGTGCCGGTGGCGTTGTGGATGTGTTGCGCGACCAACAACTGCTGGAGAAAGAGTTCGCCAAGGATGGCATCCGCATCGACTGGCGCTTCTTCAAGGGCGCAGGACCGGTGATCAATGAAGCCTTGGCCAACGGCCAGGCGGACTTCGCCTACCTTGGCGACTTGGCCGCGATCATCGGCAAGGCCAATGGTCTCGACACCCGGGTGCTGTCTGCCGGGGTGCGTGGGGTGAAGAGCTACCTGGGCGTGGTGCCCGGCTCGGGCATCAAGACCCTGCAAGACCTCAAGGGCAAGCGCGTGGCGGTGTTCCGTGGCACCGCCAACCAGCTGTCGTTCGCCAGCGCGTTGGCCAGCCAGGGCCTGAGCGAGCGCGACCTGAAAGTGATCAACCTGGATTTCAACGCCGCCAACGCTGCCATCGCCGCCAAGCAGATCGACGCCACCTGGGGCCTGTCCAGCCTGCTGGCGCTGCGCGATCGCGGTTTGGTCGAGTTGCCGGTCAACTCCCGCGACCTCAAAGGGGCCGGCAGCACCCAGGCGGTATTGCTGGGCACCGGCGAATTCATCCGACAGCACCCCGACCTCACCGCACGCCTGGTCAAGGCCCAGCAACAGGCCACCGAATGGCTGCGTGACGAGAACAACCGCGAGGCCTACGTGAACCTGGTGGCGACCACCGCCAACTATCCAAAGGTGATTATCGAGGGCGATCTTGCCGAGGAGAACCTGGCGCACTACTTCGACCCACGCCTGGACCCCGAATTCATCAGCCTGCTGCAGCAAGGCGTTGACCTGGCCGCCAAGGAGCGCCTGATCCGCCGGGGCTTCCAGGTTTCCGAGTGGGTCGAGCCACGCTTCCTCGATGCCGCCCTGCAACAACCACAGGCCACCCAGGCCGCCCGCTGAATACCGACCAGCAAGCCCTTCATTCGACCGTGAGGACCACAGCAATGAGCAATGCCGCACTGGCCAAAGCGCCGCACACCGTAACCCTCGACATTCACCCGATCGCCGGCCGTATCGGCGCCGAAATCCGCGGCGTGAAACTCGCCGCCGACCTGGACGCCGCCACCATCGAGGCAATCCAGGCGGCGCTGGTCGAGCACAAGGTGATCTTCTTCCGTGAGCAAACCCACCTCGACGACCAGAGCCAGGAAGGGTTCGCCAAGCTGCTGGGCGAACCGGTCGCGCACCCGACTGTGCCTGTGGTCGACGGCACCAGCTACCTGTTGCAGCTGGACGGTGCCGAAGGCCAGCGGGCCAACTCCTGGCACACCGACGTGACCTTCGTCGATGCCTACCCCAAGGCCTCGATCCTGCGCAGCGTGGTGGCGCCGGCCTCCGGTGGCGATACGGTGTGGGCCAACACGGCCGCTGCCTACCGCGAGCTGCCTGAGCCGCTGCGCGAGCTGGCCGACAAACTCTGGGCGGTGCACAGCAACGAATACGACTACGCCAGCATCAAGCCGGATGTCGACCCGGCCAAGCTTGAGCGTTATCGCAAAGTGTTCACCTCGACTGTGTATGAAACCGAGCACCCGGTGGTGCGGGTGCACCCGATCAGCGGCGAGCGGGCGTTGCAACTGGGGCACTTCGTCAAACGCATCAAAGGTTACTCGCTGGCCGACTCCCAGCACCTGTTCGCGGTGCTGCAGGGGCATGTGACCCGGTTGGAGAACACCGTGCGCTGGCGCTGGCAGGCCGGTGACGTGGCGATTTGGGATAACCGCGCCACCCAGCATTATGCGGTGGATGACTATGGCACTCAGCCGCGCTTGGTACGGCGGGTGACGTTGGCGGGAGAGGTGCCGGTCGGTGTTGATGGACAGTTGAGCCGGACAACGCGTAAAGGCTGATGCACAACCCTGTGGGAGCGGGTTTACCCGCGAATACGGCAGCTAATTCACCATCGTATTCGCGGGTAAACCCGCTCCCACAGAATGAGGGTGACCTTCTAGAGTTCGGTATCGCAGGCAATCAATTGCCTCACCAACCCCTGCGCCAGCGGCGACAAGCCATATCCCACACGGCTCACTACCCCATAGCGGGTGTAGAACGCCTCTTCCTGCTCCGGTAGCAAATCCACCAACTCCAGCGCCACCAACCCTCCCTCCGCCTGATACGGCCGCAAGTTGGCATTGCAGGCAATGCCGATGGTGTCCGAGTGCATCACCACGTTCAGCAGCGCATAGCCGTGCTCGCATTCCACCGTGGGCAGGAAGTCCTGGCGGCCGCTGAGGTCGCTGAGAATCTTGCGGATGTTCGGCGGCCGGAAGGTGGTCGCCAAGGGGTAATCGAATACATCGCGGGCACGTACTTCGGCGCGCTCGGTCAGCGGGTGACCTGCACGGCAGCAGAAGTGCCAGCGCTGCGGTGCCAGCTTGTGCACCCGGTAGTCCGGGTCGGATTCAAACTGCCGGGTATCGGCCACGAAGAATTCGATCTCCTCGGCAATCAACTTGCGGTTCAACGCCTGCCAGTTGTCCACCTGAAAGCAGGTACGCGCCGCCGGGTATTCGGCCACGAAACGCGCCACCGCCCGAGGCACCAGGCCGCCAGCCGGGGCAGGGCCTGACCCGAAGCGCACCACGCCGGTGGTTGCCCCGTTGAACTGGTGGATTTCATTGACCAGGTTGTGCGCGCCATGCACCAGCCGACGCGAGTGCTCCAGCACCAGCAGGCCTTGGCGGGTCGGTGCCAGCTCTTTGCTGGCGCGGTCGACCAGGCGGCAGCCGATGTTGTGCTCCAACGTCTGGATGCTGCGGCTGAACGCCGATTGCGAGAGGTTCACCGCCGCTGCCGCGGCAACGAAGCTGCGGTGCTCGACAAGGGCAATGAAGTGGCGGAGCTGGCGGAGGTCTATATGCATTTTCTACATGAAAACTTTCGGTCGAATGCAATTGCTGATGAGGGTTAGCCACCTTATAAAGGGAGTCACTTATTCCACAAAATATGAAAAACAAATATTTATATCTCTTAAAAGAATATAAGCCCATCTGACTGCGATTCGATTCCGCCAACGGAAATGCTCGCCAGGGCCCATGCCTCAAGGAGCATTTGCATGTCCCGACTTTCCCGTTGGCCCGCGCGTGCGTCGCGGTACACCTTGCAACCCCTGGCCGCTGGCGTGTTGCTGGCTGCCGCCAATGGCAGCTTTGCCGAAGAAGCTGCCAGCACCACTCCAGTGGCTGAGCAGGACGCCAAACTCGGTACGGTGACGGTCAATGCCCGTCGCCGTGAAGAAACCGCGCAGAGCGTGCCCACGCCCATCAGCGTGCTCAATAGCGAGACCCTGGAAACCCAGCGCATCTACCGTGTGCAAGATCTGCAACAGCTGGTGCCCAGCACCAACGTTGCCTATGTGCATGCCCGTCAGTCGAGCATCTCGATCCGAGGACTGGGCAACAACCCCGCCAGTGATGGCCTGGAGGGTAGCGTCGGCATCTATCTGGACAACGTCTACCTCGGGCGCCCCGGCATGGCCGTGTTCGACCTGCTCGACGTGGAGCAGCTCGAAGTGCTGCGCGGGCCTCAGGGCACGCTGTTTGGCAAGAACACCACTGCCGGGGTGCTGAACATCACCACGCGCAAGCCGACGTTCCACCGCGAGGGCAGCATCCAGCAGTCCATTGGTGAAGATGGCTACCTGCAGACCCAAGGCAGTTTTTCCGGGCCGATCAGCGAAACCTTGGCCGGACGCATCAGCGCTTATCGCACCGAGGATGATGGCTATGTGAAGAACGTCTACAACGGCGATGACCTCAACGGCGGCAAGCGTCAGGGCTTTCGTACCCAATTGCTGTTCGAGCCGAGCGACACCTTCAACCTGCGCTGGATTGGCGAGTACAACGAGGAAGACTCCAACAACGGCATTCTCAGCCTGTACAGCACCGGCCCGACCATCAACGGCGTCAACCGTTATGAAAGCCTGGCAGCGCAAGCTGGCGCCACACTGGTGTCGGGCAAGGACCGCAAGGTCAATTTCGACTCTGACCAGCAGGTGACGGTATTCCAGGGCGGCACCTCGGTGGAGGCCAACTGGACCCTGCCCAATGACTTCACCCTGACCTCGATCACCGCCTACCGCTGGTGGGATTTCACCCCGCGCAACGACGATGGCCTGAACGTGCCGGTGTTCTACAACGCCGGGGTGTCGGTGCGTGACAAGCAGTACTCCCAGGAAATCCGCCTGGCATCGCCCACCGGTGGCGCCTTCGACTACGTGCTCGGCGCGTATTACTTCAAGCAGGACCTGGATAACACCTCGTTCACCTATTACGGGCCCAAGGCGGACATCTGGAACCTGACGCCGACCGGTGCCCTGAACAATGTCACCACGATTGGCGACGGGCACATCGACACTGACAGCTACGCGCTGTTTGCCCAAGGTACCTGGCATGTCACCGACCGGCTGGATTTCACCGCCGGTATCCGTGGCACCTATGAAGAGAAGAGCGCTTCGGTCACCCGTGATGCGCCAGTCGGTGGCGCGGCCGTGACCGGTGCGGCCGCCGCCGCGCGTCAGGGCCGGGTAGGGGCCTTCGACTCGGGTGACCTCAACCAGTACACCTTCAGCCCTTCCGGCCTGCTTGGCCTGAGCTACCGCTTCAACGACCAGCTGCTCGGCTACGCCACCCTGACCCACGGCGAAAAGTCTGGTGGCATCAACCTGACCGTCGGTGCCGCGCCACGCCTGGGCACGGACTCGCTGCTGGTCGGCACCGAGCGGGTCAACAACGCAGAGGTCGGGGTCAAGAGCACGCTGTTCGATGACCGCCTGCAACTCAACGCCAACCTGTTCTGGGCTGAGGTGCATGGCTACCAGGCCAACGTCTATGACGAGGCGAATCGTGTGCAATACCTGGCCAACGCCGGCCGTGTGCGCTCACGCGGCCTTGAGTTCGAAGCCACGGCGCTGCCGGTGCGCGGCTTGACGGTGAACTTCAATGGGTCGTGGAACGATGTGCGTTACACCGAATACGACGATGCCCCATGCCCGCCGGAAGTGAGCCTGGCCAATGCCACCGCCACTTGCGACCTGTCCGGCCACCAGGTGGTGGGCGCCTCCAAGTACATCGCCAACCTCAACGCCCAATACAAATGGCAACTGGCCGAGCGTATCGAGCCGTATGTCACCGGCAGCTACGCCTTCCGTTCGAAAGCGGTGGGCACCATCGACGATTCCGATTTCGGCCAGATCCCCAGCTACGCACTCATCAACCTCTCTACCGGGGTTCGCCTGGACCAGGGCGACGGCGTGATCGACTTGTCGCTGTGGGTGAAGAACGCCGGCGACAAGACCTACTTCACCAGCCTGTGGAACTCCGCCAACGGTGGTTATGCCGGCGTACTCGGTACCCCGCGCACGTTCGGCGCCACCGCCCGTTATGACTTCTGAGCACAAGGAGCTTTGCCATGAATGCCAAGACCGAAACCCCCGCACTGCCTGAAGGCGCCTGCCTGACCGCCAAGGTGCCCGAGCACAATGAAGCGTTGCTCGGTGACATCGTCGTCAACCCTTACCGACTGGCCCCGCTGACCGCGATCATCCGTGACGGCGGGCGCACCCTGAGCGCCGCCCATGTGCGAGTGCTGGCCCGTGGCGAGCGGGGGGTGGAGATTGCCTACGAGGTGTCCGACCAGTCACTGTGGACCTATGGCGGGATTCCCGTGTTCGGCCTCTACCCGGACCACGTCAACCAGGTAGAAGTGACCTACAAGCTCGACGGTGAGCGGGTGCGTGAGCGCTATGAAATCTATGCCCCGGCGGTGCGCCTGCCGGTGGTGGCGAAACAGACGGCCGCACTGCCCGAGGTCGAGCCGATCAAGGTGGCGGCGGGCTTCGAAAAACGTCTGTACCTGTTCAACCACTTGCTGGGCGACATCCCCGGTGGCCGTGCCTTCAAATGGAATGGTCTGGGTGGCGCCGCCGAGTGGGACCAGGTGGGTAACAACTGGATTGCCGACAGCAATGGCGATGTGCGCTGGTACTTGGATATCGAGCAGATCCACGACTCCAATCGCCGTGATGGGCTGGGCGGGACAATGGGCTTCCAGCAGACCCGCGACGGCAAGCTGATCTGGGGCCAGGGCCAGACCTACTCCAAGTACGACCTGCTTGGACGGCGCATCTGGCAGCGCAGCCTGCCGGACAAGTTCGCCGACTTCTCCCACGAAATTCGCGAGACCATCAACGGCACTTATCTGCTGCGGGTCGGCACCAGCGACTATCGGCGCCCGGATGGCAAGCGTGTGCGCTCGATTCGCGACCACATCATCGAGGTCAACGAAGCTGGCGATGTACTGGACTTCTGGGACCTGAACCAGATTCTCGACCCCTATCGCGGCGACCTGCTGGAAACCCTGGGCAAAGCCGCGATTCAATTGCCTGAGGGCGTACAGAAACAGGACAACCTGCTGGCCAACGAACTGGCCGAGGGTGACTTGCCGTTCGGTGATACGCCGGGGGTTGGGACGGGGCGTAACTGGGCGCATGTGAATGCCATCGATTACGACGCGGATGATGACAGCATTATCGTTTCAGCAAGGCATCAGGGCGTGGTGAAGATAGGTCGTGACAAATCGGTGAAGTGGATTCTCGCTTCGCCCCAGGGTTGGCCGGAGCGGCTCAAGGACAAGGTCCTGACGCCAGTTGCCAGCGAGGGCTTCGACTGGTCCTGGACCCAGCACACCGCCTGGTTGACCGGTCAGGGCACGCTGACTGTGTTCGACAACGGCTGGGGGCGTGACTTCGCACCGACCAAACTGGCCGGAAACTACAGCCGGGCCGTGGAGTACAAGATCGACGAAGCCAAGGGGACGGTCGAGCAGGTCTGGGAGTACGGCAAGGAGCGCGGGGACGAGTGGTACAGCCCGGTGACTTCGGTGGTGGCGTACCGACCGGAGACCGATACTCAGTTCATTTATTCCGCGTCGGTGAATTTCCTCACCCCCGAGAAACTGACCACCACCGTGCTCAACGAAGTGCGTCGCGGTAGCCAGGAGGTGCTGGTGGAGCTGAAGGTACACAGTCATCAGCCGGGTAGCGTCGGCTACCGGGCACTGGTGATCGACCTGGCCAAAGCGTTCTGATCCTGCCGGGAGGGCCGTCGGTCCTCCCTTCATCATCCAGTCTGCAATATCATCTAACCTGTCCGGGCCCATTCGCGGGTAAACCCGCTCCCACAGGATCTTCACTGCCCAGAGGCTCAGTGGAGTACCTGTGGGAACGGGTTTACCCGCGAATGGAGCAGTGATATTTCGGACAGGGTGTTCAACCATTCGTTCTTTTTTTCGAACAGCCTATTGTCCAACACCCCAGCACCCGCTTAGCATTCGTTTGAGATTTCAAACGCTCCGTGCCACGGGCGCGCTTTTCAACAATCAACAATTCGGGAAGCCGACATGCAGCTCAAAGACGCTCAGTTGTTCCGCCAGCAGGCCTTCATCAACGGTGAATGGCTGGATGCGGACAGCGGCCAGACCATCAAGGTGACCAACCCGGCCACCGGTGAAGTCATCGGTACCGTGCCGAAGATGGGCACCGCGGAAACCCGCCGCGCCATCGAAGCCGCCGACAAGGCCCTGCCGGCCTGGCGTGCCCTGACCGCCAAAGAGCGTTCGGCCAAACTGCGCCGCTGGTTCGAACTGATGATCGAGAACCAGGACGACCTGGCTCGCCTGATGACCACCGAGCAAGGCAAACCGCTGGCCGAAGCCAAGGGCGAAATCGCCTACGCCGCTTCGTTCATCGAGTGGTTCGCCGAAGAAGCCAAGCGCGTCTACGGTGACACCATCCCTGGCCACCAGCCAGACAAGCGCCTGATCGTCATCAAGCAGCCAATCGGCGTTACCGCGGCCATCACCCCGTGGAACTTCCCGGCCGCGATGATCACCCGTAAAGCCGGCCCGGCCCTGGCTGCTGGCTGCACCATGGTGCTCAAGCCTGCTTCGCAAACCCCGTACTCCGCCCTGGCCCTGGTCGAACTGGCCAACCGTGCCGGCATCCCGGCTGGCGTGCTGAGCGTTGTCACCGGCAGCGCTGGCGAAGTCGGCGGCGAACTGACTGGCAACTCCCTGGTTCGCAAACTGTCCTTCACCGGCTCGACCGAAATCGGTCGCCAGCTGATGGAAGAATGCGCCAAGGACATCAAGAAAGTTTCCCTGGAGCTGGGTGGCAACGCCCCGTTCATCGTGTTCGACGACGCCGACCTGGACAAGGCGGTCGAGGGCGCGATCATCTCCAAATACCGTAACAACGGCCAGACCTGCGTCTGCGCCAACCGTATCTACGTGCAGGACGGCGTCTACGACGCGTTCGCCCAGAAGCTGGCCGCCGCTGTCGCCAAGCTGAAGATCGGTAACGGCCTGGAAGAAGGCACCACCACTGGCCCGTTGATCGACGGCAAGGCTGTCGCCAAGGTCCAGGAACACATCGAAGACGCCGTCGGCAAAGGCGCCAAGGTACTGTCCGGTGGCAAGCTGATCGAAGGCAACTTCTTCGAGCCGACCATTCTGGTCGACGTGCCGAACACCGCTGCCGTGGCCAAGGAAGAAACCTTCGGCCCGCTGGCACCACTGTTCCGCTTCAAAGACGAAGCCGAAGTCATCGCCATGTCCAACGACACCGAGTTCGGCCTGGCCTCGTACTTCTATGCCCGTGACATGAGCCGTGTGTTCCGTGTTGCCGAGGCGCTGGAATACGGCATGGTCGGTATCAACACCGGCCTGATCTCCAACGAAGTGGCGCCGTTCGGCGGCATCAAGGCTTCGGGCCTGGGCCGTGAAGGTTCCAAGTACGGTATCGAGGACTACCTCGAAATCAAATACCTGTGCATCAGCGTTTGATGTAAAGGCTTTACCTCTGCCAGCGGGGCGCGAGAGCGACGTCTCGCTGGTCTTTTTGACACTGCAGTACCTGGTGGCCAGGCCGTTCGCGACAGTCGATCAACGAATACTGATCGCGGGCAGCGCCAGTCACCCCCGAATCAAAGCGCCGTCAGAGTCGGCGCGAATGAGGGCATTATGAGCAAGACCAACGAATCCTTGATGCAACGTCGTGTAGCTGCCGTCCCACGTGGCGTCGGCCAAATTCACCCGATCTTCGTCGAAAGCGCGAAGAACTCGACTGTGATCGACGTTGAAGGCCGCGAACTGATCGACTTCGCTGGCGGCATCGCTGTACTGAACACCGGCCACCTGCACCCGAAAGTGGTTGCGGCCGTGCAAGAGCAGCTGACCAAAGTCAGCCACACCTGCTTCCAGGTTCTGGCGTACGAGCCGTACGTAGAACTGTGCGAAAAGATCAACAAGCTGGTCCCAGGTGACTTCGACAAGAAGACCCTGCTGGTCTCCACCGGCTCCGAAGCGGTCGAGAACGCCGTCAAGATCGCCCGTGCCGCCACTGGCCGCGCTGGCGTCATCGCCTTCACCGGCGGCTACCACGGCCGTACCATGATGACCCTGGGCCTGACCGGTAAGGTCGTGCCGTACTCCGCTGGCATGGGCCTGATGCCAGGCGGCATCTTCCGCGCCCTGTTCCCGAGCGAACTGCACGGTATCAGCGTTGACGACGCCATCGCCTCGGTCGAGCGCATCTTCAAGAACGACGCCGAGCCGCGCGATATCGCCGCGATCATCCTCGAGCCAGTACAAGGCGAAGGCGGCTTCCTGCCAGCGCCGAAAGAGCTGATGAAGCGTCTGCGCGAGCTGTGCGACAAGCACGGCATCCTGCTGATCGCCGACGAAGTACAGACCGGCGCTGGCCGTACCGGTACCTTCTTCGCCATGGAACAGATGGGCGTCGCGCCTGACCTGACTACCTTCGCCAAGTCCATCGCTGGCGGCTTCCCGCTGGCCGGTGTGTGCGGCAAGGCCGAATACATGGACGCCATTGCCCCGGGCGGCCTGGGCGGCACCTACGCCGGTTCGCCGATCGCCTGCGCCGCGGCCCTGGCCGTCATCCAGGTGTTCGAGGAAGAGAAACTGCTGGACCGCAGCAAGGCTGTCGGTGAGCGCCTGACCGCTGGTCTGCGCAAGATCCAGGAAAAGCACTCGATCATCGGTGATGTCCGTGGTCTGGGCTCGATGATTGCTGTCGAAGTCTTCGAGAAAGGCACCCACACCCCGAACGCCGCTGCCGTGGCTCAAGTGGTTGCCAAGGCGCGCGACAAGGGCCTGATCCTGCTGTCCTGCGGCACCTACGGTAACGTCCTGCGTATCCTGGTACCGCTGACCGCCGAAGACGCGCTGCTGGACAAAGGCCTGGCGATCATCGAAGAGTGCTTCGCCGAGCTCGCGTAATGTGACACGCTTCAGAAAAAAACCCGCTTCGGCGGGTTTTTTTTATGCCCAGAAAACGTTGCTCACGCTATCGTTGTGGGAGGACTTGCCCAGGAAGCTGCGACGGATCGCGTGTCAGGGATACTCAGGAGTTGACCATGAGCGCTGCAGACCCCACCCCACCTTGCGTACTGATTGCCGAAGGCGACCCTTGGGTTCGCGACATGCTCAGTGAAATGCTGCTCAGTGTGCGCTGCGACGCTCGCCTGCAGGTCTGCGCCGATGGCTCCCAGGCGCTCAGTGCGCTGGCCAGCAAGCCCGACCTGATCATTGCCGCCCGCGAACTGGCCGGCGTCGACGGGCTTGACCTGCTGCGCAAGGTACGCGCCAAAGGGTCGGGTTTGCCGTTCATCCTCATGAGCAACCGCAGTGACAGCGCCAGTGTCCGCGAGGCGCTGCCGTTGCACCCCACGGCCTACCTGAGCAAACCGCTGAACCTCGATAGCCTGCGCAAGCGCCTGGAGGAGTTGCTGGTGGCTGTCGGCGAACAGATCGCCTGCCCGGTGCAGCCGGTACTGCCCGGCGTCAAACTGCCGGCCTTCCTCGAACAGCGTCGTGCCACCGCCGATGGCGGACCCCTGTTCGCTGACGTGCAGTTGGCGATCAAGCGTGCGCTCAACCCCCAGGGGTTGAACCTCAAGGTGCTCGAATCTGAAGTGCGTGACGATCCGCAGATCACCGCCGTGCTGATTGCGGCGGCCAACAGCGCTGCGCTGCACCGCGATGCCCCGGCGCAAACCCTGTTGCAGGCGTTGAACAAGCTGGGCAGCACCCAGAGCATGAACCTGATCCTGGGGCTGACGCTCAAGCGCAGTGCGCGCCTGAGCGACCCGGTGTTGGCGAACCATGCCACGCACTTCTGGAACCTGTCGCTGCACACAGCTGAATACGCTCGCAGCTTGGCCCGCATGCTCGAACTCGATGAGGAACGCTGCTATTGCGCAGGCCTGCTGCATTGTCTGGGTGACCTGGCTGTACTGCGTTGCCTGCAAGAGTGGCGTTTGGGGGGCGGTGATCTGGACGAAGGCCAAGTGCAGCAGTCGCTCGATGAATTCGGTGCGGCGTTCGGTTCGGCATTGCGCACCCGCTGGCGGTTGCCGCTTAACTTGCGCGAGCTGATAGCCGCCATCTACCAACTGGGCGGCGGCGTTTATTCGCGGGAGATCCTGGCCATGAACCTGGCCGGGCAGCTGGCGCGGTTGCCTGCGGACCAGGGGTTGGAGAAAGTGGCCAACAACAAGACTGCGCGCTTGCTGAAGGTCGGGCTGCCGGAGTTGAGCCGGTTGCGCAAGGTGGAGAACCCTGAGGTGAGGCCGCAGGAGAGCGTGAAGGTCGAGGAACCTGTGGCGATCGAGCAGCCTGCCGAGGTAGAGCTCACTAAGGCAGAGGGCGCCAACCCCGAGTCTCCTACTGCCTAAAATGACAAAACCCAGCCTTGGCTGGGTTTTGCAGGTCCCTCAATGGGGAATAAAACGCTAAGTGCCTCTAAGGGCTACGGGGGAACGATAAGGAGGATGGCGGTTAAAGTCAACGCTTGAGCAGTGAGCCGGCATTCATAACCTTGATCACTGCACGTTGCACCAATTCAACTACTTCACGGGTCAAGACCTGGTCCAGGTGGCCGTGACCAATTCGCCTGGTTTTTTTTTGCTCGTCGTAAGAGTTTCGGCGCCTGCAAGATCGAGCGCCGCCCGCGCGGCGCATCGCGGATAAATCCGCTCCTACATTTGTTGCAACGTGCCGAACCTGTTACACCATGGTCGCCTGCCTTGGCGCATGTCTTGAGACTTGCAAACAGGCTGGCAACCATGGCCTCACAGGCATGGTCACGTTGCAACAAATGTAGGAGCGGATTTATCCGCGATGCGCCGCGCGGGCGGCGCTCGATATACGCATCACCCCCAAACCCAGGGCAGGCACTTCGAAGCCTCTCCCAAGATTCCGTGAAGAACCTTAAATAAGCGCTCCCTGCTTACCTGCGCAACGAGGTCGGCTTTTACCCAGCGTGTCTGTTGCTTGAAGTATGATCCTCTATCAGGTCAGCGCAGGAGGCGCTCTAAATGCCTTCACCCCCGCACAATCTGATTCTTGCCCTGGCGCTTGGCCTGGTACATCGCCGCATCCGCCCGGGCAAACAAACTGTCCAGTGACTCATCCTCGTCGGTAAGCCCGGTCAACCCCTGGCTGATGGTCACGCCATAGGCCTGATCCCCATGGCTGAAGCTCAAACGCTGGATTTCCCGCTGCAGGCGCTCGGCGATCTGTTCGGCCACCTGGGCCGTGCAGCCCGGAAATACCGCCGCGAATTCCTCGCCGCCGATGCGCCCGAACACGTCGCCACGCCGTAGCACGGCTTTGCCGCTGTCGGCGATGCGCTGCAGCACCTGGTCGCCTTCCTGGTGACCGTAACTGTCGTTGATCAGCTTGAAGTCATCGATGTCCAGCAGCAGAAAGGCCAGTGGCGTGCCTTCCTCACGGGCGCTGGCGAAGGCCTTGTTGGCGCAGTCGAAGAAATGCCGGCGGTTGCTGCTTTGGGTCAGCACGTCGGTGGTGGCCAGGCGCTGCAGTTCGCCCTCCAGCAGCTTCTTTTCGGTAATGTCCTCGGCGATACCGACGATGATCACGCGCTGTTCGCCTTCGCGTTGCTGGTTGACGTAGCACTTGTCGCTGAGCCAGCGCACCTGACCGTCAGCGTTGATGATTCGATACTCTCGGTCTTCCACCGAGCCTTTGAGCAGCACCTGGGCCAAGCTGTGCTCGGCATGCTCCAGGTCGTCAGGGTAAATACTGTCTCGCCACTCGTTGTAGTCGGCCAGCACCAGGCTGGCCGGCCTCCCGAAGATGCGCTCATAAGCGGGGCTGACATACAGCACCTGGCGGGTTTCCCAGTCGAAGGCCCAGAGCACGGCATTGACGCTGTCGAGCAGCGAGCTGTAGAGCTGCTCGCGCTCACTCAGGCGGGCGACTTCGCCTTGGGCATGCAGCAAAGCCAGCAAGGTCTGGGCGGCTTCCGGAGGCTGGGATGGATGGGGGATCTTGGCCATGAGCACGAAGCGATTCTCGACAGGAAAGCGTGCGGCCACCGACCGGCCCGCCACGCGGGCGATGTGCCGATTTGAGTCGAAGTGCAGGGGGGAAGTTCCGGGCAAACGCCCCGCTGGACGGGGCGTGCCGATCAACGGTGATCAGGCGCCGGAAGGACGCAGGGAATAGGTTTTCAGCTGCGCTGCGAAGTCATGCAAGGCATGGATGCCACTGGCCTCCGCTTCGTGCACCCAGTCCTTGATGGCGGCGAGCATGTCATGGCCATTAGCGCTGGTGCGGGCCCAGATCTGCTGCAAGGCCAGACGCTTCTCGTAGATGGTCTTGAGTGCGTGACTATGCGCGAGCATGGACTCGATGCGCACATGGTGGCGATCTTCCAGCAGGCTGGTCTCGCGCGATAGCAGGCGTTTGGCGCGGCGGAAACGGTGGCGCACCGAGGCATCCACCTTGGCCAGTTCCTGCTTGACCAACGGGCCGATCACCAGCTTGCGGTACTGGGCCATGATCTGGAAGCGGTTGTTGAGAATGGCCATGGCCGTGTCCATGTCCAGGCTGGCCTTGCCTTCGACCCGATGGGCGATGGGCGCGACCCGTTGCACCTTGGCCAGACGCAGCAGGCAGAACAGGCGAATCCAGGCCCAGCCCATGTCGAACTCCCAGCGCTTGACCGACAGCTTGGCCGAATTGGGATAGGTGTGGTGGTTGTTGTGCAGTTCCTCACCGCCAATGACGATGCCCCATGGCACCAGGTTGGTGGCGGCGTCGCGGCATTCGAAGTTGCGGTAGCCGACCGCATGACCCAGGCCGTTCACCACGCCAGCGGCCCAGAACGGAATCCACATCATCTGCACCGCCCAGATGGTGATGCCAATGGTGCCGAACAGCAGCAGGTCGATGACCGCCATCAGCGCGATGCCACCGAGCTTGTAGCGCGAATAGAGGTTGCGCTCGATCCAGTCATCCGGGCAGTTCTTGCCGTAGATGCGCAGGGTCTCGGGGTTGCGCGCCTCTTCCCGGTAAAGCTCCGCGCCTTTGCGCAGCACGGTGCTCAGGCCCTTGTAGACCGGGCTGTGCGGGTCGTCGGGGGTTTCGCACTTGGCGTGGTGCTTGCGGTGGACGGCGGTCCATTCGCGGGTGTTCTGCGCCGTGGTCAGCCACAGCCAGAAGCGGAAGAAATGCTTGAGCGCGCCGTTGAGCTCCAGGGCGCGGTGGGCGGAGTAGCGGTGCAGGTAGACGGTGACGCTGACGATGGTCACATGGGTCATCAGCAAGGTGATGGCGACCAGTTGCCAGGCCGACAGGTCGAGCAGGCCGTTGTACCACATAGGTTGGATAACCCTCGAAACAGGGAAGGGGCTGATTATCCCTTGGCAGGGAAATAAAACCAGTCACCCTTTCAGATAGGAAGTCACGACATGTTTCAGCCTTTATAATGCCCCATCCTTTTTCATGGGCTTTGCACCCGACATGTCTGTTTCTGTTCGCGACGCCTTGCGCATGGCTGCGCTCTATGTGGTGCTCTCGATCCTCTGGCTGGTGATGTCCGAGGTGGTGTTGCACAGTATGTCTGAAGACCCCCTGGCGCTGACCGTGGGGCGGCAGATCAACGTGGTGCTCTGGGTATTGGTCAGTGCTGTGCTGATCTTCGTTTCCCGTGCCCGCCTGCTGAATTTCATCGGCGTCGGTGCCCGTTTGCGCAGCGAGGACCGTGAGCGCCTGCGTATGGCGGCCGCCGTCTTCGACAGCACACTCGAAGGCGTGCTGGTCACCGACCGCCATGGCCTGATCGTGCACGTCAACCGGGCGTTCATGCGCATTACCGGCTACCAGCAGGACGAAGTGCTCGGCCAGCGGCCGAACAAGTTCAAGTCCGGGCGCCACGGTGTGCCGTTCTACCAGCAGATCTATGCCGCGCTGGCGCAGAAAGGCGAGTGGAGCGGGGAGATCTGGAACCGGCGCAAAAGTGGCGAGATCTACCCCCAGTGGCAGACGATCTGCGCCATTCGCGACGACAGCGGTGAACTTACCCACTACGTGGCGGTGTTCAGCGATATCAGTGCGATCAAGCATTCCGAGCAGGAGTTGGCCTACCTGGCCCACCATGACCCGCTCACCGCGCTGCCCAACCGCCTGTTGTTCAACGACCGCGCCGAGCAAGCGCTGAGTGCGGCCCAGGCCAACAAGCGTGGCTGCGCGTTGCTGCTGCTCGATCTGGACCATTTCCAGAGCATCAACGACGGCTTGGGCCACACCATCGGCGACCAGTTGCTCAAGCTGGTCGGAGAGCGTCTGGCCGAAGTGCTCGGCAGTGGCGTCACCCTGGCGCGCCTGGGCGGCGACGAGTTCGGCGTGTTGTATGAGAACTGCCAGCAGGTCGGGCAGGCGGGCAAGCTGGCGCAGAGCATCATCGAGCGGATGCGCGAGCCGTTCACCTTCGATGGGCATCGCCTGTTCATCAGCGCCAGCCTCGGCATCAGCCTGTTCCCCAACGATGCCTTGAGCGCCGAGCAACTGTTGCGCAATGCCGACTCCGCATTGTTCAAGGCCAAGAGCAATGGTCGGGCCTGCTACGCGTTCTACACCGAAGAACTGACCGCCCACGCCCAGCATCGGGTGGAAACCGCTGGCGAGCTGCGGCGGGCCCTGGAGGAAGAAGAGCTGCGGGTGTACTTCCAGCCGGTACATGATCTGTTCACCTCGAAAATGGTCGGAGTCGAGGCGTTGGTACGCTGGCAGCATCCAATGCGTGGCCTGGTGCCGCCAGGCGAGTTCATCCCGATTGCCGAGCGTACTGGGCTGATTGCCGAAATCGATGCCTGGGTGTTGCGCCAGGCGTGTCGGCAGATGGTGCAATGGCAGGCTGAAGGGCGGCAGTTGGCGTTCGTTGCGGTGAACATCTCCAGCCGGCTGTTCGGCCAGCACGAGCTGTATCGGCAGGTGGCCGAGGTGTTGCACGAAACCGGGCTGAACCCGGCGCTGCTGGAGCTTGAGGTCACCGAAAGTGCGGTGATGGAAGACCCTGAGGTCGCGTTGGAACAGCTGCACCGCTTGCGTGAGCTCGGGCTGAACCTGGCCATCGATGACTTCGGCACTGGGTATTCATCGTTGCTGCGGCTCAAGCGCCTGCCGGTGCAGAAGCTGAAGATCGACCAAGGCTTCGTTGCCGGGCTGCCGCTCGACGACGATGACATCGCCATTGTCCGAGTGATCATCGCCCTGGCCCGAAGCATGGGCATGCAGGTGCACGCCGAGGGCATCGAGCAGGCTGAGCAGGCGCGGTTCCTGCTGGAGCAGCAGTGTCAGCTGGGGCAGGGGTACTGGTTCGGCCGGCCGGTGCCTGAGCGGGAGTTGCGCTGGGGGTGAGGTGAGTGCTCGCCTTGGGTGGTGAGGTGATGCGTAGATCGAGCGCCGCCCGCGCGGCGCATCGCGAGCAAGGCTCGCTCCTACGCTTGTTTCGGGCCAGTCATGCCTGAAGCAGAGGCGCGCGACCGCCTTGTTTGTACGAGCCTATATCGAGCCGTTCAGCAAGGCGGTCGCGCGCGAATTCTGCAGGAGTGATTGGTCCGAAACAGACGTAGGAGCGAGCCTTGCTCGCGATGCGCCGCGCGGGCGGCGCTCGATCTTCGCCTCAACACATCTCTCAAGGCATGCCCCGCATACCCCGTCCGACTCACCGCTTGTTCAACCCTTTTGCCAGCCTATCCCCACCCAGCTGAATCAACGCCACCAGCGCCACCAGCATGGCAATCACGGTCAGCATGATCTGGCTGTCGAATCGCTGGTACCCGTACCGATAGGCAATATCTCCCAGCCCGCCGGCCCCGATTGCGCCGGCCATGGCTGAAGAGTTGATCAGGGTGACCAGGGTAATGGTGAAGCCGCCGACGATCCCAGGCAGAGCCTCGGGCAGCAGTACATGCCAGACGATGTGCCAGCGTCGGCAGCCCATGGCCTGGGCTGCTTCCACCAAGCCATGGTCCACCTCGCGCAGACTGACTTCGGCAATGCGGGCAAAGAACGGTGTGGCGGCGATGGTCAGGGGGACCACGGCTGCCCACACACCATAAGTGGTGCCAACCACCAGGCGGGTGAAGGGGATCAGCGCGACCATCAGAATCAGAAACGGGATCGAGCGGAACAGGTTGACGAACGCGCCTATCACGCGGTTCAGCAGCGGTGCCTCGAAGATCCCGCCCTTGTCGCTGGTCACCAGCAACACAGCCATGGGCACGCCCACCAGCAGGGCAATCAACGATGACACGCCGACCATCAGCAAGGTGTCGAGCAAGCCTTCCAGCAGACGATCAAACCACATGGCCCAGCACCTCCACGTCTTCGGCCCAGCGACGGGCACGTTCCAGCAATTGGTGGGCATCGTGCGGCGAGCCCTGTACCGACAGGATCAACTGCCCCAAAGCATGCTCGCCGATGGTTTCCACACCGCCCTGAAGCAGGCGCACGCGACCGCCCAGGTCGTTGAACAGGTCGGAAAGCGCGGGTTCTCCGAGCAGGGTGAGCTTGAGTACCACGGCACTGTCGCGGCCCGCCGGGCTGGCCCTCAGGTTGGCCTGCAGCGCTGCCGGAAGCTTGGCCTGCAACGGGGCGAGCAGGGTGCGGGTGACCTCGTGACGGGGTGAGCCGAACACCCGCCAGACCTCACCTTGCTCGACGATCTCGCCACGTTCGAGCACCACCACGCGATGACAGATATCGCGGATTACCGCCATCTCGTGGGTGATCAGCACCACCGTCAGGCCCAGGCGCAGGTTGATATCGCGCAGCAGTTCGAGGATCGAGGCCGTGGTTTCCGGGTCCAGCGCCGAGGTGGCTTCGTCGCACAGAAGAATCTCGGGGTCATGGACCAGCGCCCGGGCGATGCCGACCCGCTGCTTCTGTCCTCCTGACAGCTGCGCGGGGTATACGTGATGCTTCTCGGCGAGGCCCACCAGTTCCAGCAATTCACGCACTTTGCGTTGACGCTCGGCTTTGGCCACGCCGGCCACCTTTAGAGGCAGCTCGACGTTCTGCCACACGGTCTTGGCCGACATCAGGTTGAAGTGCTGGAAGATCATGCCGATGCGCCGGCGCAGCGCGACCAGGCGGTCTTCATCGAACGGCGCGATGTCCACCTGGTCGATCAGCACCCGGCCCTGGCTGGGTTGCTCCAGGCGGTTGATGGTGCGAAGCAATGACGATTTGCCAGCGCCGCTGCGGCCGATGATGCCGAAGATTTCGCCGCGACGGATGTTCAGGTCGATGCCCTGCAGGGCGGGTTGCGCCTGGCCGAGGTAGGTCTTGCCCAGGCCAATGAAGCGCACATGGGCTTCATTGACCTCCGGGCGCAGCGCCTGCTCCCGAGCCGGTGGCGGCGTGGTGTGAGTGGTGGGCGCCTTGAAGGCGCTGGCCTGGCCCATGTCAGCCTTCCCAACCGGCCTGGTAGAGCTTGCCGTGGGCCTTGTTCAACGCCGCGCGTACCACTGGCGAGTGCTGGTAGATGTCGACGAACTTGGCTAGACGCGTGTCGTCCTTGGTTTGCGGGCGAATGACGAACTGGATGACGTACTCCTTGTTTTCCAGGCCATCGAACAGCAGGGCGGAGGTGGCGTCGAAGCTGTTGGCCAGGCGTATGTAGGCCGGGTAGCCCTGAACCAGGTCGGCGTCGTCATAGGCGCGTACCAGTTGCACGGCCTCGACCTGAAGGATCTTCAGCTTTTTCGGGTTGGCGATGATGTCGTCTTCGGTGGCCTTGTAGCCGACCCCCGGCTTGAGGGTGATCAACCCGGCCTTGGCCAGCAGTTGCAAGCCACGCCCGCTGTTGATCGGGTCGTTGGCGATGGCCACGCTGGCGCCTTCGGGCAGTTCGGTAAAGCTTTTGTACTTTTTCGAGTACAGCCCGACATTGTTGATGATCCCCGGTGCGTAGGGCACCAGATCAAACCCGGCGGCGGCCTTGGCGTTTTCCAGGAACGGGATGTGCTGGAAGTAATTGACGTCGATGTCGCCGCTGTTGAGGCTGACATTGGGGGCGATCCAGTCGCTGAATTCGATCAGCTTCACTTCCAGCCCTTGCTTGTGCGCCTCTTCCACGGCGGCTTCCAGCGGAATCGCAAATGCCGCGGTGGTGCCGATTTTCAGAGGCTCGGCAGCGAGCACGGAGTTGGACAGGCCGAGGGTGAGGGCAATGGCCGCGACGGGCCGGAACAGTTTTTCAAGCATGGTGCAGGGCTCCAGTCGGGGCGGTGGTGGTTGAGCGGTAAGTCGAGCCGGGGTGGCTGGCGGGCAGGTGCGGGTGGTCGCTGTCGAACAGCTTTTCGCGCAGGGTGCCTTCGGCGTAGGCGGTCTTGTAGCGGTCTCGCTGTTGCAGTTGCGGGACCACCAGGTCAATGAAGTCCTCGAAGCTTTCGGGGGTGACGGTACGGGTCAGGTTGAAACCGTCCAGGCCGGTTTCGTCGACCCAGGCGATGAGTTGCTCGGCGACCTGTTCGGGCGTGCCGACCAGGGTCACGTAGCGTCCGCCCAGTGCGTGTTGTTGCAACAAGCGGCGACGGGTCCAGGCGTTCTCCTGCAGCTGGCGGGTGGCGGACTGGATGGCGTTGCCTTTGTTGAAACCGATGGGCTCGTCCAACTCGTAAGTGGCGAAGTCGATCCCGGTGGAGGCCGCGAAGTGCGCCACACCCGCCTCGGGGCTGGCGTAGCGCAAGTATTCGGCGTGCTTGGCCTGGGCCTGTTGCTCGGTGGGCGCGACGATCACGGTAATGCCCATGAACACCTTGATTGCCTGCGGGTCGCGGCCGGCCGCCTGGGCGGCGGCGCGTACCTTGTCGACCTGGGCGCGGGTGGCGGTTTTGTCCTGGCCACTGATGAACACGCACTCGGCATGGTTGCCGGCGAAGGCCAGGCCACGGGGCGAGCTGCCGGCCTGGAACAGCACCGGGGTGCGCTGCGGCGAGGGCTCGCACAGGTGGTATCCCTCGACTTTGTAGAACTCACCGTTGTGGTGGACCTTGCGCACTTTGTCCGGCCGGGCATAGATGCGCTGTTCGCGGTCTTCCACCACGGCATCGTCGTCCCAACTGCCTTCCAGCAGTTTGTACAGCACCTGCAGGTACTCATCGGCTTGGTCATACCGGCGGTCGTGCTCGGGTTGCTGCTCCAGGCCCATGGCGCGGGCAGCGCTGTCGAGGTAGCCGGTGACGATGTTCCAGCCGACCCGGCCATTGCTCAGGTGGTCGAGGGTCGAGAGGCGTCGGGCGAACAGGTACGGCGCTTCGTAGGTGAGGTTGGCGGTGAGGCCGAAGCCCAGGTTGCGGGTCACGGCGGCCATGGCCGAAACCAGCAGCAGCGGGTCGTTGACCGGCAGCTGGATCGACTCTTTTAGCGTCACGTCCAGTGAATTGCCGTAGATGTCGTAAGTGCCGACGATGTCGGCGATGAACAGACCATCGAACAGCCCTCGCTCTAGCAGCCGTGCCAGGTCGGTCCAATATTCCAGGGTCTTGTAGCGCGTCGAAGTGTCCCGTGGATGGGTCCACAGGCCATGGTTGATGTGCCCGATGCAGTTCATGTTGAAGGCATTGAGCAGGATCTGCTTGGCCATCAGATGGTCCCCCGGCGCGGCGGGTTCGTGTCGTTCAGGTAGTAGTTGCCGATGGCGTGGTATTTCCAGCGCACCGGGTCGTGCAGGGTGTGGACCCGGGCATTGCGCCAGTGGCGGTCAAGGTTGTGCTCGGCCAGGGTGGCCTGGCTGCCGGCCAGCTCGAACAGGGTGGTGCCGGCGGCCAGGGAGATTTCGGTGCTGATCGCCCGTGCCTCGGCCACGGCGATGGAGGCGGCGGCGACGGTGTCGGCGGTGCTGTCGTCGCGGGCGCGGTCCAGGTATTCCCCTGCGCGTTCCAGCAAGGCTTCGGCGGCGTGCAGGCGGATCGCCAGATGGCCGAAGCTTTTAAGGGTCAAGGGGTCGTCAGTGGCTTTGTCCAGGCCTGAGTCGACCCAGGGGCGGCTGCGCGTGCGTACGAAGTGCAGGGCATCTTCGTAGGCGGCGCGGGCGATGCCGGTGTCGATGGCAGCGTGAAGAATCTGTGCCAGTGGGCCGACTGGGGTCGGGCGCTCGAAGGCGCTGTCGAACGGCACCACGTCTTCGGCGCGCACGAATACGTCGTCGAACACAACCGAGCCGCTGCCGGTCGTGCGCTGACCGAAACCGCTCCAGTCGTCGATTACCTGCAGGCCTTGGCTGTCGGCAGGGACGAAGGCCAGATGCTGCGCGCCTTGTTCATCGATGACCGAGGTAGGGATGCGCTGGGCGTACAGCGCGCCGGTGGCGTAGAACTTGCGGCCGTTGATACGAAAGCCGGCGCCATCGCGGGTCAGGCGGGTGGTGCGTTCGTTGGCGGTCTTGGTGCCCAGCTCGGCCAGGGCATTGCCAAAACGCAGGCCTTTGAGGACTTCGCCATAAAGGCGTTGTTGCTGCTCGGGGCTGCCGTTCACGCGCAGCACTTCCAGGGCGTAGAAGTGGTTTTGCGGGATCTGCCCGAGGGAGGCGTCGGCCTGGGCGATGCGGGCGATGACCTTGGCCAGGGTGACGTTGGACACGCCAGCGCCGCCGAAGGCCTTGGGCACGCTGATGGCCCACAAGCCGGAGCGTGTGAACAAGTCGAGCTCGGCGTGGGGCAGGCGGCGTTCGCGGTCGCGCAGGGGGCTGTCCTGACGCAGTTTCTGGGCGATTTCTTCAGCGACGGACAGGGCCTGGGCATCGCTGGTGATGAGGTATGTAGTCATGGTGTTCTCCAGGGGCTGGGGGCCGCTTTGCGGCCCAATCGCCGGCAAGCCGGCTCCTACAGGGTTTGTGGGAGCCGGCTTGCCGGCGATTGGGCTGCGCAGCAGCCCCGGCCCGATCAGATCCAGGAATGCCGTGCAGGCAGGGTGCCGTTGAGGTGGTAAGCGCCCACCGCGTGGTACTTCCAGCGCACCGGGTCGTGCAGCGTGTGCACCCGGGCATTGCGCCAGTGGCGGTCGAGGTTGAACTCGGTAAGGGTGGCGCGGCTGCCGGCCAGCTCGAACAGCTTCTCGCTGGCCTGCAGCGAGATTTCGGTAGTGAGCACCTTGGCCTCGGCCACGGCGATGGAGGCGCGCGCTGCCGCTTCGGCATCGATCGGTTCGGCATTGACGTCGTCGAGCACCTTCGCGGCCCTGCGCAGCAAGGCTTCGGCTGCATGGAGCTCCAGCTTCAGGCGGCCAATGTCGGCGATCACATAGGGGTCATCGCTGGCTCGCTCGACCTTGGCTTCGATCCATGGCCGGGACTTGTCGCGCACGAAGGCGATGGCATCTTCAATTGCCGCTTCGGCGATACCAGCGTCGATTGCGGCCTGAATCAGTTGCGAGGCAGCGCCCTGGATATTGGGAATGTCACGCTGGCGCCAGTTGTCGATGACCAGGTCGGCCTCCACCGGCACCTGGTCCAGCAGCACAGTGCCGCTGGCGGTGGTGCGCTGGCCGAAGCCCGACCAGTCGTCGACGATGCGCAGCCCCGGGCTGCCCCGGCGCACGAACGCCAGACGCTGACGGCCTTCATCGTCCAGCGCCTTGACCGCCACCCAATGGGCGAACAAGGCACCGGTGGAATAGAACTTCTCACCGCTGATGCGATAGCCGTCACCCGAGCGGGTGATTCGGGCCTTGAGGGTCAGGGTGTCCTTGGTGCCCCGTTCAGGGCCGGCGTTACCGATGCGCCAACCATCGAGCACGCTGCGGAAAATCACCGCCTGCTGGGCTTCGCTGGCCGTGAGGCGCAGCAACTGCAGCATGCCGAACTGGTTCTGCGGGATCTGCCCCAGGGCCGGGTCGGCGGCGCTGATCAGGCGGAACACTTCGGCGATGGTCGCAAAGGAAACGTCCGGGCCGCCGTGGGCCTTGGGTACGCTGATGCTGCCCAGGCCGCTGCGGGTGAACTGTTCGATTTCAGCCCAAGGCAGTTTGCGTTGCTGGTCGCGGCGCGACGCCTGTTCACGGGCACTGGCGGCCAGTTCGCGGGCGGCTTGCAGGGCTTCGGCGTCGTTGCGCAGGACCTTGGCCGGCAGCAGCAGGGGCGAGCTGTCGAGGTCGCTGTGGAATTGGGTATTTGGTTGGCTGGACATCAGTGCCGCTCCTTGGCTGCACTCAATGCCCTGGCGTTGCGCACTGGGGTGATTGTGATCCTGACCATTCCTAACCTCACAAAGTGGAAACGTCGCTTCAGCTGATCGCGACAGACATTTGCTGGTCCGGTGGTCCGGTGTATATACCCTAATGGCTTATCAAGAGTTTATGAACTAACTCTTTGGAATATATATAGAAGGCGGGATGACGGTGACGAAAGCGCAGGCCCTGTGGATAAGGGCCTGCGCCGTGAAGCCATTACTCGGCTTTGAGGCTTTTCACGCCTTCGGCAGTGCCCAGCAGCAGCAGGTCTGCGGGACGGGCGGCGAACAGGCCGTTGGTGACCACGCCGACAATGGCGTTGATCTGGCTTTCCAGCTCCACCGGGTTGGTGATCTGCAGGTTGTGCACGTCCAGGATCACGTTGCCGTTGTCGGTCACCACGCCCTCGCGGTAGACCGGGTCGCCGCCCAGCTTCACCAGCTGGCGCGCCACGTGGCTGCGGGCCATCGGGATCACTTCGACCGGCAGCGGGAAGGCGCCCAGCACCGGCACCAGCTTGCTGCCGTCGGCGATGCAGATGAAGGTCTTGGCCACGGCGGCGACGATCTTCTCGCGGGTCAGGGCTGCGCCGCCGCCCTTGATCAGGTTCAGGTGCGCATCGCTTTCGTCGGCGCCATCGACGTAGAACTCAAGCTCGCTGACGCTGTTCAGCTCGTACACCGGGATGCCGTGGCCCTTCAGACGCTGGGCAGTGGCCTCGGAGCTGGCGACCGCGCCGTCGAAGGCGGTCTTGTGCTGGGCCAGGGCGTCAATGAAGAAGTTGGCGGTCGAACCGGTTCCGACGCCGACGACGCTCTTTTCATCCAGCTTGGGCAGAATGAAGTCGACAGCGGCCTGGGCGACGGCCTGTTTGAGTTGGTCCTGGGTCATGCGGGCTCCGAAAGGGGCAGGGCGGTTTCAAAGTTGCCTAGTATAACGGCTCGGGCGGCTTTGCTGTGGTCGCCCGACGTAGCGCTGGGGTAGACTCCCAGCCCTTGTCCCGCGGCCAGTGATGCTTTCCCGATGCTCGAACAGTACGTCAAGAAGATCCTCACCTCGCGCGTCTACGACGTTGCGGTCGAAACCCCGCTGCAGAGTGCCGGGCAGCTGAGCAAACGGCTGAACAACCAGGTGCTGCTCAAGCGCGAAGACCTGCAGCCCGTGTTTTCCTTCAAGATTCGCGGGGCGTACAACAAGCTGGCGCAGCTGAGTGCGGAAGAACTGGCTCGTGGCGTGGTCACTGCATCGGCCGGCAACCATGCCCAGGGCGTGGCGCTGGCGGCCCGCGAGTTGGGCATCAAGGCCACTATCGTGATGCCCAAGACCACCCCGGAAATCAAGGTCGAAGGCGTGCGCTCGCGGGGCGGCAAGGTGGTGCTGCATGGCGATTCGTTCCCGGAGGCGCTGGCCTATTCGCTGAAGCTGGTCGACGAGAAGGGCTTCGTCTATATCCACCCCTACGATGACCCGCACACCATTGCCGGCCAGGGCACCGTGGCCATGGAAATCCTGCGCCAGCACCCCGGGCAGCTGGATGCCATCTTCGTGCCCGTCGGTGGCGGTGGCCTGATCGCCGGCATCGCCGCCTATGTGAAGTACCTGCGTCCAGAGATCAAGGTGATCGGTGTCGAGCCGGACGATTCCAACTGCCTGCAGGCAGCCATGGCGGCCGGCGAGCGCGTGGTGCTGCCGCAGGTCGGGCTGTTCGCCGACGGCGTGGCGGTGGCGCAGATTGGCCAGCATACCTTCGACATCTGCCGTCATTACGTGGATGAAGTGGTCACCGTCAGCACAGACGAAATCTGCGCGGCAATCAAGGATATCTACGACGATACCCGCTCGATTACCGAACCTGCCGGCGCGTTAGGCGTTGCTGGCATCAAGAAATACGTGGAGCTCAAGGGTGTGAGCGGCCAGACCCTGGTGGCCATCGACTCCGGCGCCAACGTCAACTTCGACCGCCTGCGCCACGTGGCCGAGCGAGCCGAGTTGGGTGAAAAGCGCGAAGCGATCATCGCGGTGACCATTCCCGAGCGGCCAGGCAGCTTCAAAGCCTTCTGCGAGGCCATCGGCAAGCGCCAGATCACCGAGTTCAACTACCGCAAGCACACCTCCGACGAGGCGCACATTTTCGTCGGCGTGCAGACCCACCCGGAAAACGACCCACGCGCGGCGTTGGTCCAGCAACTGATCGAACAAGGCTTCCCGGTTACCGACCTGACCGACAACGAACTGGCCAAGCTGCACATCCGCCACATGGTGGGTGGCCACTCGGCTGGGGCCAGTGACGAGATCGTGCTGCGTTTCGAATTCCCCGAGCGGCCGGGCGCGCTGTTCAATTTCCTGACCAAGCTGGGCGGGCGCTGGAATATCTCGATGTTCCATTACCGCAACCATGGCGCGGCCGATGGGCGCGTGGTGGCTGGCCTGCAGGTGCCGGAGGATGAGCGTCACCTGGTGCCAGCGGCTTTGGCCAAGATCGGCTACCCATATTGGGACGAGACCGACAACCCGGCGTATCGGTTGTTTCTGGGCTAAACAGCTAAGCTAGGGCTGATGGCCCTTTCGCGGGTTTACCCGCGAAGAGGCCACAGCAAAATCGCCTGCTTAAGGACAATGTGGTCATGGAACATCTGACAACTCTCAAAGCCCTGCACATCATTGCCACTGCCCTGTTGCTGCTGGGCGCGCTGGGCCTGGCGATCTGGACCGTGCTGGCACGCCGGCGGGGCGATGCCGAAGCCTATGGCAAGCTGCTGCGCAGGCCGCTGGTATTCGTCTGGCTGCTGATGGGGGTGTGCCTGGTGAGCATGCCGTTCACCGGCTGGTGGCTGGTGCATCTGGTCGGCTGGCCGCTGGGGCAGACCTGGGTGCTGGCGTCCAGTGTCATCTATACCCTTGGCGCGTTTGCGGTGTGGTGGTTGATGGTGCGCTTGAATCGGTTGCGCAAGGCCGAGGTGGTGGGTTTGAAGTTCACCCTGGCGCTGGCGGTGTTCAGTGGGGTGTGCTTGCTGTCCATCGCGGGGCTGATGGGGGCAAAACCGGTTTAAGGCAAAGGGCCGCAAAGCGGCCCTGGCGGCCTCAACCCCTCAGCGACATCACCTGCCACCCCCGCCGCTCGGCCTCCGCCCGCAGGTTCGGGTCAGGGTCCACGGCCACTGCCCGCTCCACCTGCTCCAGCAACGGCAGGTCATTCATCGAGTCGCTATAGAAGCAACTCCCCTTCAGGTCATACCCATTCTCCAGCATCCAGCGCTTGAGACGCGTCACCTTCCCTTCACGGAAACACGGTATATCGGTACTGCGCCCGGTGTAGCGACCGTCCACGGTTTCGCATTCGGTGGCCAACAGGGTGCGCACACCCAGGCGGCGGGCGATGGGGGCGGTGACGAAGCGGTTGGTGGCGGTGATGATCACCAGCTTGTCGCCGGCTTCGCGGTGCTGGCGCAGAAGGGCTTCGGCTTTGGGCAGGATGATCGGCTCGATGCAGTCGCGCATGAAGTCCCGGTGCCATTCGTCGAGCTGGGCCGGTGCGGTCGCGGCAAGGATTTCCATCGAGAAGGCCAGGTAGGCCTGCAGGTCCAGAGTACCGGCAAGGTAGCTCTGGTAGAAACCATCGTTACGCTGCTTGTAGGCGATCGGGTCAAGGATGCGGCGTTCGCACAGATAGTCACCCCAGGCATGGTCGCTGTCGCCACCGAGGAGGGTATTGTCCAGGTCGAATAAAGCCAGGCGCATCGCGGTCACTCACATCAGCCACAAGGGAGCCCGCAGAATACGGAGTTTTCACCTCGCTGCACATAAGCTTGGCGGGCGCGTTGCTGCGCTTGTGAGCTTTGTGGAACAATGCGGTGACATGCGTTTGCGAGGTTGCTGCCGTGATCGACCCGGATGGTTTTCGCCCTAACGTCGGGATCATTCTCACGAATGATGCCGGGCAGGTGCTATGGGCTCGGCGGATCAACCAGGATGCCTGGCAATTTCCTCAGGGTGGCATCAACCCTGACGAAACGCCGGAAGATGCCCTGTACCGCGAGCTGAACGAAGAAGTTGGCCTTGAACGCGACGATGTGGAAATTCTTGCCTGCACCCGTGGCTGGTTGCGTTATCGTTTACCCCAACGCCTGGTGCGTACCCACAGCCAGCCGCTGTGTATCGGCCAGAAGCAGAAGTGGTTCCTGCTGCGCCTGGTAAGTAACGAACAGCGGGTGCGGATGGACCTGACCGGCAAGCCTGAGTTCGACGGCTGGCGCTGGGTCAGTTATTGGTACCCGCTGGGCCAGGTAGTGACATTCAAGCGCGAGGTCTACCGACGCGCCCTGAAAGAGCTAGCACCGCGTCTGCTGACGCGCGACTGACGACGGAGTTCGACCCCGAGCCATGCTCAATACGCTGCGCAAGATCGTCCAGGAAGTGAACTCCGCCAAAGATCTCAAGACGGCGTTGGGTATCATTGTCTTGCGCGTCAAGGAAGCCATGGGCAGCCAGGTCTGCTCCGTCTACCTGCTTGACCCGGAAACCAACCGTTTCGTGCTCATGGCCACCGAGGGCTTGAACAAGCGCTCCATCGGCAAGGTCAGCATGGCTCCCAACGAAGGCCTGGTCGGCCTGGTTGGTACCCGCGAAGAGCCGCTGAACCTGGAAAACGCCGCCGATCACCCCCGTTATCGCTACTTCGCCGAAACCGGTGAAGAGAAATTCGCGTCCTTCCTGGGTGCGCCGATCATTCACCACCGTCGGGTGGTGGGCGTTCTGGTTATCCAGCAAAAGGAGCGCCGCCAGTTCGACGAGGGCGAGGAAGCCTTCCTGGTCACCATGAGCGCCCAGCTCGCCGGGGTTATTGCCCATGCCGAGGCTACGGGTTCGATCCGTGGCCTGGGGCGTCAGGGCAAGGGCATTCAAGAGGCGCGCTTCGTCGGCGTGCCGGGCTCGCCGGGTGCTGCAGTCGGGCGTGCTGTGGTCATGCTGCCGCCGGCAGACCTCGAGGTGGTGCCGGACAAGACCGTCGATGACGTCGATGCCGAACTCAAGCTGTTCCAGAACGCGTTGGAAGGCGTGCGCGAAGACATGCGCAAGCTGTCCGCCAAGCTGGCCACGCAGCTGCGCCCGGAAGAACGGGCGTTGTTCGATGTCTACCTGATGATGCTCGAAGACGCCGCCCTGGGTGGCGAGGTAATGGAGGTCATCAAGACCGGCCAGTGGGCGCAAGGTGCCTTGCGCCAGGTGGTCGGCGAGCACGTCAGCCGCTTCGAGCTGATGGACGATGACTACCTGCGCGAGCGCGCATCCGATGTCAAAGACCTCGGCCGGCGCCTGCTGGCTTACCTGCAAGAGGCCCGTTCGCAGTCGCTGGTCTACGGCGACAACACCATCCTGGTCAGCGAAGAGCTGACACCGGCCATGCTCGGCGAAGTGCCCGAGGGCAAGCTGGTGGGGCTGGTGTCGGTACTGGGTTCGGGCAACTCGCATGTCGCGATCCTGGCCCGGGCCATGGGTATTCCGACGGTGATGGGCCTGGTCGACCTGCCGTATTCCAAGGTCGACGGCATCGAAATGATCGTCGACGGCTACAAAGGCGAGGTGTTCACCAACCCCAGCGACGTGTTGCGCAAGCAGTACAGCGATGTGGTGGAGGAAGAGCGCCAGCTCGCCCAGGGCCTCGATGCGTTGCGCGAACTGCCCTGCGTGACCCCGGACGGCCACCGCATGCCGTTGTGGGTCAACACGGGTCTGTTGGCCGATGTTGCCCGCGCCCAGCAGCGCGGTGCCGAGGGTGTGGGCCTGTACCGCACCGAAGTACCGTTCATGATCAACCAGCGCTTCCCCAGTGAGAAGGAACAGCTGGCGATCTACCGCGAGCAACTGGCGGCGTTCCATCCGTTGCCGGTGACCATGCGGACCCTCGACATCGGCGGTGACAAGGCACTGTCGTACTTCCCGATCAAGGAAGAGAACCCGTTCCTGGGCTGGCGCGGTATTCGCGTCACCCTCGACCACCCGGAAATCTTCCTGGTCCAGACCCGCGCCATGCTCAAGGCCAGCGAGGGCCTGAACAACCTGCGCATCCTGCTGCCGATGATTTCCGGTATTCACGAGCTGGAAGAAGCCTTGCACCTGATCCACCGTGCCTGGGGCGAGGTGCGTGACGAGGGCACCGACGTGCCGATGCCGCCGGTTGGCGTGATGGTCGAGATCCCGGCTGCGGTGTACCAGACCAAGGAGCTGGCGCGCCAGGTTGATTTCCTTTCGGTGGGTTCCAACGACTTGACTCAGTATCTGCTGGCGGTCGACCGTAACAACCCACGCGTCGCCGACCTGTACGACTACCTGCACCCCGCGGTGCTGCAGGCGCTGAATACCGTGGTGCGTGACGCCCATGGCGAAGGCAAGCCGGTGAGCATCTGCGGTGAGATGGCCGGTGACCCGGCAGCGGCCATCCTGCTCATGGCCATGGGCTTCGACAGCCTGTCGATGAACGCCACCAACCTGCCCAAGGTGAAGTGGATGCTGCGCCAGATCAACATGAGCAAGGCCAAGGAACTGTTGGCTGAGGCCATGGGCCATGACAACCCGCAGGTTATCCACAGCTCGTTGCAGTTGGCCCTGAAGAACCTTGGCTTGGCGCGGATGATCGGGCCGAACAAGAGCCTCTGAGTCCCGCATCGCCCCCATCGCTGGCAAGCCAGCTCCCACTTGGACCGCGCCGCAGTACCTGTGGGAGCCGGCTTGCCGGCGATGAGGCCGGTGCAGGCGTCAGACTTCCAGCTCAACTTCCCCTAAATGCCCACCAAACGGCCCGAAACTGCGTTCGATCATCCGTCTTTTGCCTTGATCATCCACAATCAGCACAGTGCTGGCCCTGGTTCCATAGTTCTGGCTGGCAATGAACACACTCGACAGCAGCTTCTCGGTCGCCAGCCCAACCCCCGTCTCCGGCAATTCCCCATCCCCTGCCGGTTCAGCATCGGCCAACAACGCCAGCATGCGCTGCGGGTCTGCTGATTCCAGTAATGCTTCCAGCCCGCTTCGCGCCTTCACCAGCTTCGGCCATGGCGTATCCAGCCCGGCATTGGAAAGCCCATAAACCCCGGGAGCCAGCAGTCGTGGCGCGGCTTCCCGGGCATGCAGGTAACCCAGTTGGTGACGATCACCCACCAGCAGATTGAACCCCGAATACTGCCCACTGCGGCTGGCCACCTGGTCGAGATACCCTTCAACCCCTAACTCACCCTGCAGAAACGCCGCCACCAGCTCGCCCCGGCTGCGTGGCCCCAGTGGCTGCCCGGGGTCGCGGATATTGGTGAGCGCGGCGAAGCGCCCTCCAGGCCCGACGCCCAGCCACGTGCCGCCAGCTTCCAGATCACGTCCGGCGTGCACGCCAGGTGCATCCTCCCAAGCCCCCAGAGCCTGGGTGGGGCGGGCATAGAATTCGTCACGGTTGGCCGCGACGATCAGCGGCAGGGCATGCCCGGGCCGCCAGGCGAATACGATCAGGCACATCGGTTGGGCCTCTGTGTTTTTCGCCACTCTACCCATTGGGGCGGCGCCGATCCATCCTGTCACAGAGTTCACTAGAGCCCCGAGCCCGGCATCCGTTACCATGCTGGATTGTTTTCCTTGGGGGCGACGAATGGAGTTCGTACTCTATCTGCTGTTGGGCGCGTGCGCCGGCGTACTGGCCGGGCTGTTCGGCGTGGGCGGCGGCATCATCATCGTGCCAGTGCTGGTGTTCAGCTTTACCCTGCAGGGCTTCGACCCTTCGGTGTTGACCCACCTGGCCGTCGGCACTTCGCTGGCGACCATCGTATTCACCTCGATCAACGCCGTGCTCGAGCATCAGCGCAAGGGCGCGGTGCAATGGCCGATCTTCGCCTGGATGACCCTCGGTATCCTTATCGGGGCCGGTGTCGGTGCCAAGACGGCCTCGCTGATCCAGGGCCCGCAGTTGCAGAAGATCATCGGTGTGTTCGCGCTGATCATCGCCGTGCAGATGGCCCTGGACCTCAGGCCCAAGGCCAGCCTTGGCGTCCCCGGCAAACCTGCACTGGTGGGTGCAGGCAGTGTGATTGGCTGGGCCTCGGCCATTTTCGGCATCGGCGGCGGTTCGCTGACCGTGCCGTTCCTGACCTGGCGCAGCCTGCCCATGCAGCAGGCGGTGGCCACCTCTTCAGCCTGCGGCCTGCCGATTGCCGTGGCCAGTGCCCTGAGCTTCATGTGGCTGGGCTGGCACGAGGAGCACTTGCCGGCCCACAGCCTGGGTTATGTGTACCTGCCGGCATTGGTCGGCATTGCCGTGACCAGCATGTTTTTCGCCCGCTTCGGCGCGCGCCTGGCGCACAAGCTGTCGCCACGTTTGTTGAAACGCCTGTTCGCAGCACTGCTGTTCTGCGTCGGCCTCAGCTTTTTGATTTGAATCGAGAGGAAGTTCCATGCTGCCTTACCCGCAGATAGACCCCGTGGCCGTGGCCATCGGGCCGCTGAAAATCCACTGGTACGGCCTGATGTACCTGATCGGCATCGGCGGCGCCTGGCTGCTGGCTTCGCGCCGTCTGAACCGCTTTGACCCCACCTGGTCCCGTGAAAAGCTCTCGGACCTGGTGTTCTGGTTGTCGATGGGGGTGATCGTTGGCGGGCGCCTGGGTTACGTGCTGTTCTACGACCTGCACCAGTACCTGGCCAACCCGACGCTGATCTTCGAGGTGTGGAAGGGCGGCATGTCGTTCCACGGCGGCTTCATCGGTGTGATGCTGGCGGCCTTGTGGTTCGGCAAGCGTAATAACAAGTCGTTCTTCGAACTGATGGACTTCGTCGCCCCGCTGGTGCCGATCGGCCTGGGCGCCGGGCGTATTGGCAACTTCATCAACGCCGAACTGTGGGGCAAGGCCACCGACGTGCCATGGGCGATGATCTTCCCTCCGTTCAGCGACCCGGCCCAGTTGCCACGTCACCCGTCGCAGCTTTACCAGTTCGCCCTTGAAGGTGTGGCACTATTCGTCATCCTCTGGCTGTACTCGCGCAAGCCGCGTCCGACCATGGCCGTTTCCGGCATGTTCGCGCTGTTCTACGGCATTTTCCGCTTCATCGTGGAGTTCGTGCGGGTACCCGACGCCCAGCTTGGCTACATCGCCTTCGGCTGGTTGACCATGGGTCAGTTGCTTTGCGTGCCGATGATCGTTGGCGGCATCTTCCTGATCTGGTGGGCCTACAACCGTAAACCGACGGCCAAGGCCACCGTTTGAATTTCACGGCAGGGGCGATCCCCCTGCCGTTCTTGTTACAGGTAAGCCATGAAACAGTATCTAGATCTGGTCCGTGACGTCATCGAGAACGGCACCCTGCAGGAAAACCGCACCGGCATTCGCACCATCAGCCTGCCGGGCGCCATGCTCAAGTTCGACCTGCAGAAGGGCTTTCCGGCCATCACCACGCGCAAGCTGGCCTTCAAGTCGGCCATCGGCGAGATGGTCGGCTTCCTGCGTGGCGTGAAGAATGCCGCTGAGTTCCGCGAGCTTGGCTGCAAGGTCTGGGACCAGAACGCCAACGAAAACGCCCAGTGGCTGGCCAACCCGTTCCGTCAGGGCCATGACGACCTCGGCGAGATCTATGGCGTGCAATGGCGCCAGTGGCCGGGCTACAAGCGCATTCCGCTGAGCAACCCGGCGGCGATCGAGATGGCCGAGAAGGCCGGTTTCCGCCAGATCGCCAAGGATGAGGAAGACGGCCAGGCGTTCGTCATCCTGTACAAGGCCATCGACCAGGTGCGTCAGTGCCTGGACACCATCGCCAACGATCCAGGCAGCCGTCGCATCCTGTTCCACGGCTGGAACTGCGCCCAGCTGGACGAAATGGCCCTGCCACCATGCCACTTGCTGTACCAGTTCCACCCTAACGCCGAGACCAAGGAAATTTCCCTGACGCTCTACATTCGCTCCAACGATCTGGGTCTGGGCACGCCATTCAACCTCACCGAGGGCGCGGCGCTGCTGTCGCTGTTCGGCCGCCTGACTGGTTACACTCCGCGCTGGTTCACCTATTTCATCGGCGACGCCCATGTGTACGAGAACCACTTGGACATGCTCAACGAGCAGCTCAAGCGCGAGCCGCTGGAAGCACCGAAGCTGGTAATCAGCGACCGCGTGCCGGAGTTCGCCAAGACCGGCAAGTACGAGCCGGAGTGGCTGGAGAAGATCGAACCGAGTGATTTCAGCCTGCAAGGGTATGAGCACCATGCGCCGATGACGGCGCCGATGGCGGTCTGACTTCACCGGCCTCATCGCCGGCAAGCCGGCTCCCACAGGTGCTGCGCTGATTTCAAGGTCGGGGCGGTCCTTGTGGGAGCCGGCTTGCCGGCGATTGCGGTGTCGGATCAGTGCCCGTGACTGCGCCCCACGTGCGAATGCTCAGTTTCCGGCACCGATACCGCCCCGTTCACTTCCAGTTGCTGCAAGATCGCGCACTCGTCCCCTTGCGCATTGCAACGCTGTCGCAGTTCCACCAACTGCGCTTGCAGCGCCACCAGCCCATCGATCCTCGCTTGCACATGCTCGATATGTTCGTCGATCAGCGCATTGACGCTGCCGCACGAGCCTTCTGGGCTGTCGCGCAGCTGTAGCAGGCTGCGTATTTCATCCAGCGTCATGTCCAGGGTGCGGCAATTGCGGATGAAGGTCAGCCGCTCCACGTGGGCTTGGGTGTACAGCCGATAGTTGGCGTCCGTGCGTGCAGGCTCCGGCAGCAGCTGCTCCCGTTCGTAATAGCGGATGGTCTCCACGGCGCAGTCGGTGGCCTTGGCCAATTCACCGATCTTCATGGCGAAATCTCCAGCAGGTAGCTTGACCCTATAGTGGCTACAGGGTGTTCACTTGGCAACAGGCGCATTTTAAGGACGACCCCATGAACCAGCCTGTCAGTCACGAACACAAGCACGACCATGCCCATGGCGGCGAAAGCCACTGCCACGATTCCCACGCCCACAGCTGTTGCGGCTCCCACGCCGCGCCTGCTCTGGTGCAGCTGACTGAAAAGGCCAGTGACGGGGCGCAGTTCAGCCGTTTCCGTATCGAGGCCATGGACTGCCCGACCGAGCAGACGCTGATCCAGGACAAACTGGGCAAGCTGGCAGGTATCGAGCAATTGGAGTTCAACCTGATCAACCGCGTGCTCGGCGTGCGTCACACCTTGGGTGCTACCGCCGCCATCGAGCGCGCCATCGACAGCCTGGGCATGAAGGCCGAGCCGTTGTTGGACGAGGTGGATGCCGCCACGCCAATCGTGCCGAACAAAACCCGTTGGTGGCCGCTGGCCTTGTCGGGCGTGGCGGCCATTGCTGCGGAAATCATCCACTTCAGCGCCGTGGCGCCCGAGTGGGTGGTGGCCGCGTTGGCCTTGGCGGCGATCCTGGGCTGTGGCCTGGGGACCTACAAGAAGGGCTGGATTGCCCTGAAAAACCGTAACCTCAACATCAATGCCCTGATGAGTATTGCGGTGACCGGCGCGGTGCTGATCGGCCAGTGGCCGGAAGCGGCCATGGTCATGGTGCTGTTCACCATCGCCGAGTTGATCGAGGCTCGTTCATTGGACAGGGCGCGCAATGCCATCAGTGGCTTGATGCAGCTCACCCCTGACATGGCCACAGTCCAGCAGGCTGATGGCCAGTGGCGCGAAGTCGAGGTGCGGCAAGTGGCCATCGGCAGCGTGGCGAGGGTGCGCCCAGGTGAGCGTATCGGCCTGGACGGCGAAGTGATGAGTGGGCAATCGAGTGTCGATCAGGCGCCGATCACCGGCGAAAGCCTGCCCGTCGAGAAGACCGTCGGCGACAAGCTGTTCGCTGGCACCATCAACCAGGCGGGTGCGCTGGAGTACCGCGTGACCGCTGCGGCCGGGCATTCCACCCTGGCGCGCATCATCAAGGCCGTCGAGGAAGCTCAGGGCGCTCGGGCGCCGACCCAACGATTCGTCGACAGCTTCTCGCGCATCTACACGCCGGTGGTATTCGCCATCGCCCTGGTGGTCGCGATCATTCCGCCCCTGTTCATGGCTGGCGCCTGGTTCGACTGGGTCTACCGTGCCCTGGTCCTGTTGGTGGTGGCATGCCCTTGCGCGCTAGTGATCTCCACGCCGGTCACGATTGTCAGCGGCCTGGCCGCGGCGGCGCGCAAGGGTATTCTGATCAAGGGTGGGGTTTACCTGGAGGGCGGTCGCAAGCTTGATGTGCTGGCGCTGGACAAGACCGGCACCATCACCCACGGCAAGCCGGTGCAAACCGATGCACAGGTGCTCGACCCGCTGTTCGAGGGACGTGCCCAAGCGCTGGCGGCCAGCCTCGCCGCCCGCTCCGATCACCCGGTCTCGGGCGCCATCGCCCAGTTTGCCAAGGCCCAAGGGCTGCCGTTGAACGAAGTGACGGGATTCGCCGCCCTGGCCGGCCGTGGTGTGCGCGGCGAGATCGATGGGGAGCTTTATCACCTGGGCAATCACCGCCTGGTCGAGGAACTGGGCCTTTGTTCACCTGAGCTGGAAGCACAATTGGACGCTCTGGAGCGCCAGGGTAAAACCGTGGTCCTGCTGCTCGACCGCTCCGGCCCGCTGGCCCTGTTCGCGGTGGCCGACACGGTCAAGGACAGCAGTCGCCAGGCAATCGCCGAGCTGCACGAGCTGGGCATCAAGACGCTCATGCTCACCGGTGACAACCCCCACACCGCACAAGCCATTGCCGCCCAGGTGGGCATCGATCGCGCCGAAGGCAACCTGATGCCCGAGGACAAGCTCAAGGCCATCGAAGCGCTCTACGCCCAAGGTCATCGGGTTGGCATGGTCGGGGACGGTATCAACGACGCCCCGGCCCTGGCCCGCGCCGAGATCGGGTTCGCCATGGCCGCCGCTGGCACCGACACGGCCATCGAGACCGCCGATGTGGCACTGATGGACGATGACTTGCGCAAAATCCCGGCGTTCGTCAGGCTGTCGCGCCAAAGTGCGGCGATCCTGATGCAGAACATCGTTCTGGCCTTGGGTATCAAAGCGATATTCCTGGCGATCACCTTTGCCGGCATGGCGACGTTGTGGATGGCGGTGTTCGCCGACATGGGCGTCAGCCTGCTGGTGGTGTTCAACGGCTTGCGCCTGTTGCGCAAATAGAGGTTTTTCAATGCTGAGTGCCGAGCTCAAAGCCTTCTACATGGTGGCCCGCCTGGGCAGCATCACCCAGGCAGCCAAGAAGCTCGGGCTCAGCCAGCCCACCGTGACCACGCAGATCCGCAACCTGGAGAGCCAGTACGCGGTGGAGCTGTTCTACCGGGGTGGGCGTCGGTTGGTGTTGAGCGAGGAGGGCGTGCGGCTGTTGCCGATGGTCAAGGCCCTGCTTCAGCAAGAAGCCGATATTGAATTCGAGCTGCGTAACAGCGGCCAGTCCCAAGGCAGCCTGCGCATTGCAGCCACCGCGCCTTACTACATTCTCGATCTGGTGAAAATCTTCCGCGAACGCCTGCCCCAGGTCGAAGTGTCGGTTGAAATCGGCAATTCCCAGCAGGTGGTGGAGATGCTCGAAGACTACCGGGTGGATATCGCCGCCTCATCGCAACTGATGGAAGATGCCCGCCTGGTGCGTCGGGTGCTGGGCAGCGACCCGCTGGTGGTGGCGGTGCATCGCAACCATTCGCTGGCGCATCGGCAGACGGTGTCCATCGAAGCGTTGGCGGGGCAGTGCCTGTTGATGCGTGAAAAAGGTTCGACCACGCGTCAGCTGACGGAACACATGATGCAGACGGCGGGGGTGAAGGCCGGGGCGTTGCTGGAAATTGGCAGCCGCGAGTCGATTCGCGAGGCTGTGCTGCGCAATATCGGTATCAGCGTGATCGCCCGGCACGAGGTGCCGCACAACCCTGAACTGCGGGTGCTGACGCTGGAGGATGCGCCCGTGATGCATGAGTACCTGTACTGTCTGAAGGAGCGGCGCCAGGCGCGGTTGCCGGCGGCCTTTCTGGGGGTGGCGCAGGAAGTGGCGGGGTCGCAGTTCTGACAGTTTTGTAGTGGCCAGGAGGGCCCTATCGCCGGCAAGCCGGCTCCCACATGGACCGCGCCAACCTTGAGATCACCGCTGTACCTGTAGGAGCCGGCTTGCCGGCGATGAGGCCGGTACAGGCAACACAAGACAGTTGCTCCCACAGGTACTGCAGTGATCCTGAGAGGCCCTTATGGCCACTACAAAAATCTGCCTATACCACTATCACCCGCTTTTGCCTTAACGCCACAGAACCGTCTCATTGCCTTCCTAGCATGGCCCCCATCTCTTCGATGAGGCCCTGCCATGAACAACGCCACCCCGGGCGCACAGATGAAAGTGCGCGGTATCCACAAGCGTTTCGGTGCCTTTACGGCGCTCAACAATGTCTACCTGGACATCGCCGCTGGCGAACTTGTCTGCCTGTTGGGGCCTTCTGGCTGCGGCAAGACCACCCTGCTGCGTTGCATCGCGGGTCTTGAGCGTCAGGATCAAGGTGAGCTGTACATCGGCGAACGCGATATTTCCCTGCTGCCACCCCAGGCCCGTGATTACGGCATCCTGTTCCAGTCCTACGCACTGTTTCCCAACCTCACCGTCGAAGCCAACATCGCTTACGGCCTGACCGGCAGTAGCCGCGACGAAAGCCGCCGACGCGTGGCCGAGATGCTTGAACTGGTGGGGTTGTCCGGTAGCGAGAAGAAGTACCCGGGCCAACTTTCCGGCGGCCAGCAGCAACGTGTGGCCCTGGCCCGTGCCCTGGCGCCAGCACCCTCCTTGCTGCTGCTCGATGAGCCGATGTCGGCACTGGATGCGCGAGTTCGTGAGCACCTGTGCACCGAGCTTCGCCAGTTGCAGCGGCAACTGGGCATCACCACGCTGATGGTGACCCACAACCAGGACGAAGCCATGCTGATGGCCGACCGCATCGCCGTGATGAACAACGGCCAGGTCGAGCAATACGCCACGCCCCAGGAAATCTACGACCAGCCCGCCACACCATTCGTGGCCGAGTTCGTCGGGCAGGGCAACTGGTTGCCGTTCCAGCGCAGCAGTGCCAGCCATGCCCAGGTCGGCGCCATGAGCATGCGCCTGGCGCCAGGGGCGGCACCGGCCAGCAGCGGGCGGTTGTTCTGCCGCCCGGAGGCGATTGCGGTCAACCCGGTGGTGCACGAGGAAAATCTGTTCCCGGCCAAGGTCAATGAAATCACCTTCCTCGGTAATCGGTGCCGCCTGAGCTTCGAACTCAAGGCCCTACCAGGCCATGCCATGCTTGCCGAGCTGAGCCCGGAAGCCATGCCGCGTCTGGGTTCGCAGGACATCTGGGTGGCCCTGCCACCGCAGAACCTGCAGGTGTTCGCCTGAGATGGCCGCGCCAATGTCCCTGCCGTTCATCCGGGCCCAGGCAGCGTCGCGCAAGGGTGTCGCCTTGGGTGACCGGTTGTTCGTCGTCGGTGGCAAAAGCCTGCTGCTGATCCTCCTGGTGCTGGCAGTGCTGATGCCCTTGCTGGCGATCTTCTGGCGCGGCTTCAGCGGCGACGCCGGCCAAGGCGGTGGCCTGGCGGCTGCCCGTGAGCTGTTCGCCAGCGACAACTTCCACTGGCTGCTGGGCAACAGCTTGTCGGTGGCCTTCACTGTGGCCGCCATCGTCGTGCCGTTGGCCTACGTGTTTGCCTACGCCCTGCAACGCACACTGATTCCAGCCAAAGGGCTGTGGCGCGGTATTTCCCTGCTGCCGCTGCTGGCGCCATCGATGCTGCCGGCCATCGCCCTGGTCTATCTGTTCGGCAACCAGGGCCTGCTGCGCAGTCTGCTGAGCGACAACATCTATGGCTTCTGGGGCATCGTGCTGGGTGAAGCCATCTACACCTTCCCGCATGCCCTGATGATTCTGCTGTCTGCCCTGTCGTTGGCCGATGCACGGCTGTTCGATGCCGCGTCCAGCATGGGCGCCGGGCCTTGGCGAGCGTTCCACAGCATCACCTGGCCGGCTACGCGTCAGGCGGTGTTCGCCGCGTTCTGCCTGGTGTTCACGTTGACCATCACCGACTTTGGCGTACCCGTTGTGGTAGGTGGGGACTATCAGGTGCTTGCCCTGGAGGCCTACAAGGCTGTGGTCGGTCAGCAGCAGTTTGGCCGTGGTGCCCTGATCGGCATGGTGCTGTTGGTGCCTGCGCTGCTCAGCTTTGGTGTCGATGCCTGGTTGCGTCGGCGTCAGGGCGAGGCCATGAGCGGGCGTGCCCAGGTGTTCGAACCCAAGGTTTCGCGAGGGCGTGATGCCTGCTTCCTGGCGATCGTGTTACTGGTGTGCGCGGCCTTGTTGCTGGTGGTCGGCATGGCGATCTACTCGTCGCTGGTCACGTTCTGGCCTTACAACCTGTCGCTGTCGCTCAAGCACTACATGTTCGAGGACACGGCCGGCGGCGGTTGGCTGGCCTATCGCAACAGCGTGACGATGGCCATCGGCACTGCGGTCATCGGCAGCCTGGTGATATTCACCGGCGCCTACCTGATGGAAAAGACCCAAGGCCAGCGCCTGTTGAACCAGTCCCTGCGTCTGCTGAGCTTCATTCCGATGGCGGTGCCGGGCTTGGTTCTGGGCCTGGGCTATGTCTTCTTCTTCAACCTCAACGGCAACCCGCTGCATGTGTTCTATGGCGGCATGGCCCTGTTGGTGGTGTGCACCATCGCCCACTACCTGACCACCGCGCAGATGACCGCAGCCACTGCCTTGCGTCAGCTTGATGGCGAGTTCGAGGCCGCTGCGCTGTCGCTCAAGGCGCCGTTGTACAAGCACTTCCTGCGGGTGACCGTGCCGATCTGCCTGCCAGCGCTGCTGGACATCGTCCGCTACCTGTTCGTCTCGGCGATGACCACCGTGTCGGCGGCCATCTTCCTGTACAGCCCCGACACCATCCTGGCTGCCGTCGCCGTGCTGAACATGGACGATGCCGGCAACGTCGGCGGTGCCGCGGCGATGTCGACCCTGATCCTGCTGACCAGTGCCGCAGCCTCGCTGCTGCTGGCCGGCGCTTCCCGCGGCCTGCTGCGCCGCTCCCAAGCCTGGCGCCAGCGCGCCGCGACCGTCTGACCTGTAAGGAACCCACCATGCACAAGCACCTTGCACTTGCCGCTGCCGTATCCGCCGTGTTCAGCCTGCAGGCCTCGGCCGCTGGCACCCAGCTGACGGTCTACACCGCCCTGGAAGCCGAACAGCTGAAGAGCTACAAACAGGCTTTCGAGAAGGCCAACCCGGACATCGAGATCAAGTGGGTACGCGATTCCACCGGCATCATCACCGCCAAGTTGCTGGCCGAAAAAGACCGTCCGCAAGCCGACGCGGTATGGGGCCTGGCTGCGTCCAGCCTGGCCATTCTGGACCAGAACGGCATGCTGGAAGCCTATGCGCCGAAAGACCTGGGCAAGATCGCAGCGAACTACCGCGATGCGGCCAATCCCCCAGCCTGGGTGGGCATGGACGTGTGGGCCGCGACCATCTGCTTCAACACCGTCGAGGCCGAGAAGCAAGGTCTGAGCAAGCCAGTGAGCTGGCAGGACCTGACCAAGCCTGAGTACAAGGGCAAGATCGTCATGCCCAACCCGGCCTCATCCGGCACCGGTTTCCTCGATGTCAGCGCCTGGCTGCAGACCTTCGGCGAACCTCAGGGTTGGGCTTACATGGATGCGCTGCACCAGAACATCGGCCAGTACGTTCACTCCGGTTCCAAACCCTGCAAGCTGGCAGCCGCTGGCGAGTTCCCTATCGGTATCTCGTTCGAGTACCCGGCGGTGCAGCTCAAGCGGCAAGGGGCGCCGCTGGATATCGTGCTGCCGAAGGAAGGCCTGGGCTGGGAGATCGAGGCGACTGCGGTGATCAAGGGCACGCCGAAAGCCGATGCAGCCAAGCGCTTGGCCGACTTCTCGGCAAGCCCTGCGGCCATGGAGCTGTACAAGGAAAACTTCGCCGTGCTGGCGGCGCCGGGTATTGCCAAGCCGCAGACCGAATTGCCGGCGGACTACGAGCAGCGCCTGATCAAGAACGACTTTGCCTGGGCCTCGAAGAACCGTGACGAGATCCTGAGCGAATGGCGCAAGCGCTATGATGGTAAGTCGGAGAAGGTGGCACAGCAGTAATTGTCGTCGGCCTCTTCGCGGGTAAACCCGCTCCCACAGTGATCGCGTACAGCTCAAGGGCTACGGGGTACCTGTGGGAGCGGGTTTACCCGCGAAGAGGCCACCTCATTCACCCGTCAGGACACGATTGCGATGCCCACGCGAGCCCAGATCATCGACAGTACGTTCGCTCTTTACGAACGCCATGGTAGCGACGACTACATCGGCGAAGCCATCACCCAGCTCGAGCACATGTCCCAGGCCGCGCAACTGGCCATGGCCGAAGGTTTCGACGATGAAGTGGTGCTGGCGGCGTTCTTTCACGACATCGGCCACCTGTGCGGTGGTGACGCCAGCATGGGCGGCTTCGGGGTGGTCAGCCATGAGCGCATCGGCGCCGAGTATTTGCGCCGCTGTGGCTTTGGCGAGCGCATGGCGCGGCTGGTGCAGTACCACGTGGAAGCCAAGCGTTACCTGACCTTGCGCCAGCCGGGGTACTACGAACGGCTGAGTGAGGCGAGCCGGCAGACCCTTGTGTATCAGGGTGGGGTGATGAGCGAGAGCGAGGCGGATGCGTTCGAGCGAGATCCGCTGTTCGAGGTCAGCCTGCGGATGCGTGAGTGGGATGAGATGGCCAAGGAGGTCGCGGTGCCGGTGATTGATCTGGGGGCCTTGAAGCAGAAAGCATTGGCACTGCTTTGAGAAGTTGATTGTTTGTACTGGCCTCATCGCCGGCAAGCCGGCTCCCACAGGGTAGGTTCAACCTTCAATACCTGTGGGAGCTGGCTTGCCGGCGATGAGGCCAATTCAGATCTGTGAAACCAGCGCCTCCAGCTGCTCCTGCCGCTCCGCCTGATTTACCCGTGCCCCAGGGTTGAGCGTCGACCATTGCGGATGCGCCCGCGCTTTGCTCAACGCCTCGGGCAGCTTGCCCTCACGCCAGGCCTTTTCGTCCAATTCACCCAAGCGGATGCTGTCCTGCGCGGCATGCCCGCGATTATCCAACGCCACCATCAATTGTTGCTGGCGCAAGGCAAGCAGGCGCAGCACCGTGTCATCCACGGTCAGCTCGCGCTGGCCTTTGAGTTTGCCCATCAACCGTGAGCCGTAGTTGCGTGCCGTTTGCAAGGCACCTCCTGCAATCGCACCGGCCAGTGCGGCTGCACCCAGGGTCAGCCCGCCCACCAGCAAATCGACGCCGGCACCTGCCGCTGCACCAGCGGCAACGCCACTGCCTAGGCGCACACCTAGAAGCTTCAGCGTTTCCGGGTTGAACAGGTCATCCCCCCAACGGCCATCCAGCAGCGGCAGTTCGCCGGCATGGGCGTCCTCGCGGCGGAAGGCGTACAGCTTGAGCAGCGACTCCACGCAGCGCTGCTCGCGCTGGCGTACCTCCTGACGCAGCGCCTCGATGGCCTTGGCTTCGGCGGCGGGCTCGGCTTCGACGCTACGTCGGCAGGCAGCACAATCGAGCAGCAGTTCGGCGATCAGACGCTTGCCGCTTTGTCGACGGGCCAGGCGCTGGGCTTGCTGGTCGTCAATCAGCCGTTGCAGGGCGGGGCGGGCGTCTTCCAGCAGCAGCGCCAGGCTCTCGTACAGGCGGCGTTCGCCATCTTCCGGCGGCGCCACGCTGTCGAACCGCACCAGTGCGTGCAAGCCAAGACGGGCCAAGGCTTCACGCCATTCCGGCTCACGGTGTTGGCTGCTGGCGACGAAGTTGAGCACCGGCAATAACGGCTTGCCGCAGCCTGCCAGCACTTCCAGTTCATCGCGATACTTGGCCAGCACCGGCTCGCGGGCGTCGATCACGTACAGGCCGGCATTGCTGGCCAGTAACTGACGCAGCACCTTGGCCTCCTGCTCGAAGCGCTGGCGTGCCTCGCTGCCTTGAAGAAAACGTTCAAGGCGGGCTGGGCCGTCCAGGCGCTCGCCGGGGCGCTCCAGACGTTCCAGGTAATCGAGCAGGGCGATGGCATCTTCAAGACCTGGGGTATCGTAAAGCTCCAGCAGCGGCTGGCCATCCACGGACAGGCGCGCGCCTTCAACGTGACGGGTGGTGCTCGGACGATGGGAGACCTCGCCGAAGCCGACGTCACGGGTCAGGGTGCGCAGCAGCGAGGTCTTGCCCACATTGGTGTGGCCGACCACGGCCAGTTTCAGTGGCTCAGTCATGGCCATGCTCCAGCCAGGTCAGGGGCGAAGTGTCGGCATGTGGCAGGCCCAGGCGGTCCAGGGCGTCATGCCAGTCGCCCAGGCGTTCGGCATCCAGGGCTTCACCCGGTGCTGCCTGCAGCAGCCATATGCGGGTGGCACCGGCATTGCGCGCCAGCTCGGCAAGCAGGGCAAGGCTGCCGCGGTCGGGCGAGCGGCGCGGGTCGCAAGCGATGGCCAGGCGCGCCGGGGGGAAGCGGCTCAATTGCTCGAGCAGACGGTTGCGTGACTCACGGCTGTCGAGCACGCCGGCATCGGTGACCGCCTTGGGCAAGGCGGGCGGCCAGGGGCGTTGGTCGTCCAGCTCCAAACCAACCAGCAAGGCGCCACTGCTGCCGCTCTCCAATTGGCCGGCTTCGAACCGAGGCAGTGCGTCTGGGGCGGCGTCCTGTACGCCAATGCGCTCGCTGCGCGGCATCAGCGCGTCACGCAGGTGGGCATAGCCCGGCAAGCTCAGGTCCAAGGCCAGGCGGTTGCGGCCTTGGCGCCAGCGCCACAGGCAAAGTCCCGCCAACAACAGGCGAGGGAGCAGGCCGTAGACCAGCACCACGCCAAGCAACCAGCTGGCCCACGCCTGTCGGGCAATGTCCAGGGCGGGTAGCGTGTCGCCGCTGGCGCGAATCATGGACTCGTCGGGCGTGGCGAAGCCAAGTAGCGAGGGTAGGGCGCCAAGTGCCTGGGTCAGGTGGATGAACGGTTCAGCGGCCAGCAAGGTGGTTTCCCAGACGAAGCCATAGCGCCGGGTGGCGAGCAGGGCCAGCAGCATGCCCAGCGCGCAGAGCATCGCCAGCAGCCACAGGCCATGCACCAGCAGGCCGAGCAGCCAGCGGTTCAGGCGTTGGCGCTGCAACAGCACCAACAGGGCGGGGGCCAGATGCGCGGCCTTGGCATCACGGGCGAATCGTTCACTTAGCCAGAGCCACAGTCGGCCGAGGCTGGCGCCCTGTTCGCCGCTCAGGGCAAAGCCCACGGCCCAGCCAAGCAGCATCAGCAGGTTCAGCCCGAGCAAGCTGCCCAGGGCCCAGAACACGTTGACCGCTCGCTGGCCGTCGCCGAGGGCTGCAAGTGCCAGGCCTGCGCCGCTGAGAACGGCCATCAGCAGCAATGCCAATAGTGCCAGACGGGCGCCTTGCTTCCAGTGTCGCAGCGCGAGGGTCATGCCATCGCGCTCGGCCAGGCACAGCGCACGGCGCTCGATGCGTGTCGCCAGGTCGCCGCCTTGCTGGCGCGCATGGCGGTTGGCTTCCTGGTCCTCCAGGGGGCCGGCGTGTTCCTCGCGCAGGCGCACCGCTTCGGTGAGCCAGCGCTTGTCGAGTTCAGTCGGTCCAGTCACGAGGTCTTCCATTGCACGGTTCAGGGCAGAAGCATAACCCACGGCGGGTTTGCTATCCTCGCCGGTATGACTACCTCACTCCCCCTCAGCCTGATTGCGGCGCTCGCCGAGAACCGCGTAATCGGCATCGACAATTCCATGCCCTGGCATTTGCCGGGGGATTTCAAATATTTCAAGGCCACCACCCTGGGCAAGCCGATCATCATGGGGCGCAAGACCTGGGATTCTCTGGGGCGACCGCTGCCGGGGCGTTTGAACATCGTTGTCAGCCGCCAACCGGGCCTGCAACTGGCCGGGGCCGAGGTGTTCGCTTCGCTGGAAGCAGCCTTGGAGCGTGCTGAGCAATGGGCGCGCGAGCAGGGTGTCGATGAGCTGATGTTGATCGGCGGGGCGCAACTGTACGGGCAGGCGCTGGAGAAGGGGCTTGTGAGCCGGATGTACCTGACCCGCGTGGAGTTGTCTCCGGAAGGGGATGCCTGGTTCCCTGAGTTCGACAGGGCGCAGTGGGCGCTGCACTCGACTGACCCGCAACCCGCCGAGGGCCAGGGGCCCGCGTACCACTTCGAGGTGTGGGACAAGGCTTGAGGGGCAGGGCGGTAAATCGGTCCAATAATTGCGAATTCCTCTCATTCTCTGCTAGCGTTCGCTCCTCTCGACACCCGAGCAGGTTGCATCGTGTCTTCATGGAACAAGCAGATCGCCCGTCTGTTCACGGAGCATAAAAAGGCGCTCGAGGCCTTCGTCGCCCGTCGCACCGGCAATGCCCAGGTAGCCGCCGACCTGACCCAGGAGTCGTTCCTGCGTCTGGCGCGGTTGCCTGCGGACAAGAAGATCGACAACTTGCCGGCCTTCCTGTTTACCATCGCCAGCAACCTGGTCCGGGATCATCAGCGCCAGGCGATCCGCTCTGAACGCCTGGACGGCGGTGAGCCCAGCGATGAGCTGGCCAGCGATGCGCCGGGGGCCGAGCAACAGCTGGCCGAGCAGCAGGAGCAGGCCTTGATGCAGGCGGCAATTCAGGCTTTGCCAGAAGCGACTCGGCACATTTTTCTGCTTTACCATGTTGATGGCTGCACCTACCGCGAGATTGGCGAACGCATGAATGTCACCCCGCGTAGCGTCGAGTACCAGCTGCGGCGGGCGTTGCTCGACTGCCGAGGCTTCATCAAGGCGCGGTTGGCGGGCAAGAACGGGACATCACGCCCATGAGTTTCGACCCCATGAATCCGCATAACGTTGACGCCGACCAAGGCGAAGCGCTGTTCGAGCAGGCTACGGCCTGGTATTACCGTTTGCAGGCTGAGGACGTGACGGCCGAGGAACGGCTAGCGTTCATCCAGTGGCAGGCCTTGGGGCCGGAGCAGGCGCAGGCCTGGGATGAGGTGATTGCGCTGCTTGGGGCGCTGCGTGAGCCTGCCCGGCAGGTTCGCCAGCAGCAACGCCAGGCCTGGCGAGGTGCTGAGCGACGGCGCTGGCCCTGGGCGGTGGCGGCGATGCTGCTGCTTGGGCTACTGATTGCGCAAACGCCTTGGCCTGAACGGTGGCGTGCCGACTATGCCACTGCCACGGGCGAATCGCGCAGTATCAGGCTCGACGATGGTTCCTTACTGCAGTTGAACACCGACAGCGCTGTGCAGGTGGCCTTGGAGCCAGGCGAGCGCAGGGTTCGATTGCTTCGCGGCGAGGCCTGGTTCGAAGTGACCCGTGACCCCGAAAGGCCGTTCGTGGTGCGTGCCGGCGAGGGATGGGTTCGGGTGGTCGGTACGCGCTTCAGTGTGACCCACGACGACGACCAGACCCGCGTGCAGGTTGCCCAGGGCAAGGTCGAAGTACGCGCCGGTGAAGGCCCGAGCGTGTATCTCGAGCCGGGGCTGGCGGTGGAGTACGGTGCGGGGGCTCTGGGTGTGGTCCACAGCTTCGACCTGAACAGCGGCTTTGCCTGGCGTCAGCGACAGCTGGTGTTCAGCCAGCGACCGCTGGGCGAGGTGGTGGCGCAGTTGAACCGCTACTGGTCAGGTCAGACCCTGGTCTTCGGCGAGCAGTTGCGTCAGCGCAAGGTTTCCGGGGTGTTCGAGATCGACAAGCCAGATGCCGTGCTCAAGGCATTGACCCATACACTCAGCCTGCGTGCCGAGCAGTACACGCCTTATCTGCGGGTATTGCGCGAGCGCTGAGAATTTTTTCAGAAATGTTCAGGGTTTTTCCGTGAAGCGACGTCCTTGAAATGGTAGGCGCAAATAATAAGCACTCTCAGACAGTGCTGCGCAGTTCCATGACTTGGATGAATTCGGGGAGCTTCACTGATGAACAACACCGCCACTCGGACCCTGCTTGGTCTGGCCATATCGCTGGGCAGCGTCGCGCTCGTCGCGCCGAATCTGGCCTGCGCAGCAGCTCAGGCGCAGGTCTACCGATTCGAGATCGCGCCGCAGTCGCTGGACTCGGCGCTGGCGGCCTTCAGTTCGGTGACGCGGATTCAGGTGCTGGTCCCAGGCGAGTTCACTCAGGGACTGCGCTCGCCGGGCCTGAGTGGCAGTTATCCACAGGACCAGGCGCTCGCACGCCTTCTGCAGGGGACCGGCCTGCGGGCAACCTACATAGACGGCGACAGTGTCACTCTTGACCGCAACCAGGGCGAGGCCGATTCGGCCTTGCAACTGGGGGCGACCTCGGTCAGCAGCCAATTGCTCGGCGCCACTACCGAAGGTAGCCAGTCCTATACCACTGGCGCCCTGACCATCGGTAAAGGCGAGCAGAAGCTCAAGGACATTCCACAGTCGGTGTCCGTGGTCACCCGCCAGCGGCTCGACGACCAGAACATGAACAGCCTGCAGGACGCCATGCGTCAGGTTACCGGGGCGACGATCAAGAGCTACAACACGGGCTCCAACCTCAACGATGTGTACATCCGCGGCTTCCTGGTCGACCAGGTGCAAGTCGACGGTGTGTCGCAGCTCACCGGCCAGGGCGATATGGCGACGGCTTTCGACCTGGCCATGTACGACCGGGTCGAGGTTCTGCGTGGGCCGTCGGGGCTGTATCAGGGCGCGGGTGAACCCGGCGGTACCATCAACTTGGTGCGCAAGCGTGCACTGGGGCAATTCGGCCTGAGCGGCGAACTGTCGGCGGGCAGCTGGGACCGTTATCACTCAAGCATCGACGTCACCGGGCCGCTCAACGACGAAGGCACCCTGCGCGGGCGCTTCGTGACCGCTTACGAAAACAACCAGTCGTTCGTCGACTACGCACAGAACGAACGCCCCATGGTCTATGGCCGCCTGGAGTACGACCTGAGTCCGGCTACCACCGTCTCGCTCGGCGGCGCTTACCAGCGTAATAACTCCACCCCGGCGTTCGGCCTCCCGGCCTATGCCGATGGCAGGCTGCTGGATGTCAGCCGTTCGACCTTCGTCGACGCCAAGTGGAACGAGATGGATGAGCGCGTCTGGGAAGGTTTCCTGGAAGTGGATCATGCCCTGGATAACGGCGGCCAGTTCAAGACCTCGCTCAGTTACCGCGATGCCGAGACGCCAACACGCAATTTCACCTGGACCGACGGCGCCGTGGACCCTGCGACCGGTGCCAGCTCCGCCGTGGCCTATGCCTACTACACCCATATCAAGACCCTCGGCCTGGACAGCTTCGTCACCTTGCCGGTGCAGGCGTTCGGCCGCGAGCATGAATTCACCGTCGGCGCGGAGTACCAGCACCTGGACAAGGACTTCACCTACGGTGGTGGCGAGTACTTCGACATCAATGTCTTCGACCCGGGCAGCATCGATATCCCCAAGCGCGACTACACCATGGACAATGGCAACTGGTCGAAATCCAAGCAGTACGGCCTGTACGCCCGCAGCAAGGTCAACGTGACCGACTGGCTCGATGTGATTGTCGGCAGCCGGGTTACCTGGTTCGAGAGCGAGGGGCGTAATGCCAACGCTTTTTTCAACAACTTCACCAACACCGAAACCAACATCGACCGCAAGGTGATCCCCTACGCGGCTCTGGTAGCCAAGCTGACACCTGAGTTGTCGGCCTATGCCAGCTACACCAGTGTGTTCAAGCCGCAGACCGAGGTGGACTCCCTTGGCCAGCCTATCGATCCGCGCAAGGGCAAGCAGTACGAGCTGGGGCTCAAGCGGTCCTTTCTCGACGGCCGCCTGAACGGCAGCGTCGCAGTGTTTCGCATCTACGACGAGAACCGCGCGCAGCTGGTTTCGCAGACCTCTTACTACGAGGCCCAGGCGAAAGTGCGCAGCCAGGGATGGGAGACCGAACTGACCGGAAACATCACCGATAACTGGAGCATCGCCACCGGTTATGCCTTCACGATGCTCAAGTCGATGAGCGACGAGAGCTATCAGGGCATCACCATCACCCCGAAGCACAACTTCAACCTGTGGACGCGCTATGCATTCAGCGACGGGCCGCTGGAAGGTTTCAGTGTCGGTGGCGGGGTGCGGGCAGTCAGTGCCACCTACTACAAGCGTGATGTGGACTTCGTCCAGGGCGGTTACAGCGTGGCGACGGCACAGGTCGGGTACCGCTTCAACCGTAATTTGTCGGCGACGCTGACGGCCAACAACCTGTTCGATCGCAAGTACTACGATCGGGTGGACAGTTCGTGGGGGTCGAACTTCTATGGCGAGCCACGCAACCTGACGCTGACGCTTCGGGCCAGCTACTGATCAGGTGCCTTGTGCGGCTTGTGGCCCTATCGCCGACAAGCCGGCTCCTATCAAGAGTGGGAGCTGGCTTGCCAGCGATTGGGCTGCAGAGCAGCCCCGGCAGACTTAGGTGTGGCTCAACTCGGCATGCTGATCACCGGCCAGCACGGCCTTGTCGGTCTCTTTCAACAGCTGGCTGGTGACCACGCCCGCAGTCATCGAGCCATTCACGTTCAGCGCCGTGCGGCCCATGTCGATCAGCGGCTCTACCGAGATCAACAGCGCCACCAGCTCCACTGGCAGGCCCATGGCCGGCAGCACGATCAGCGCGGCGAAGGTCGCGCCACCGCCGACGCCTGCAACGCCCGCCGAACTCAGGGTGACGATGGCAACCAAGGTGGCGATCCACAGCGGATCGAAGGTGTCGATGCCCACCGCTGGCGCGACCATTACTGCGAGCATCGCCGGGTACAGGCCGGCGCAGCCGTTCTGGCCGATGGTCGCGCCGAACGAGGCGCTGAAGCTGGCGATCGATTGCGGGACGCCCAGGCGACGGGTCTGCGCTTCGATGTTCAACGGGATGCTGGCGGCGCTGGAGCGGCTGGTGAAGGCAAAGGTCAGCACTGGCCAGACCTTGCGGAAGAAGCGCAGCGGGCTGACACCGGTGATGGCCAGGATCACGCCGTGCACCACGAACATCAGGCCCAGGCCAAGGTACGACACCAGCACGAAACTGCCGAGCTTGAGGATGTCGTCCAGGTTGGAGCTGGCGACCACCTTGGTCATCAGTGCCAGCACGCCATAAGGCGTGAGTTTCATGACCAGGCGAACCAGGCGCATCACCCAGGCTTGCAGGGTGTCGATGGCCGATAGTGCGCGCGACCCCTTCTCGGCGTCATCCTTGATCAGCTGCAATGCGGCCAGGCCGACGAACACGGCGAAAATCACCACGCTGATGATCGAAGTGGGTTTGGCTCGGGCCAGGTCGCCCACCGGGTTGCTGGGGACGAACGACAGCAGCAGCTGCGGGATGTTGAGGTCGGCGACCTTGCCTGCGTAGTCGCTGTGGATGGCCTGCAGGCGTGCGCTCTCCTGGACTCCGGCCACCAGGCCTTCGGCGCTCAGGCCGAACAGGTTGGTCAGGGCGATGCCGATCAGCGCGGCAATGGCCGTGGTCAGCAGCAGGGTGCCGATGCTGAGTACGCTGATGCGACCGAGCGATGAGGCATTGTGCAGGCGCGCCACGGCGCTGAGGATCGAGGCGAAGATCAGCGGCATGACGATCATCTGCAGCAAGCCGACGTAGCCATTGCCGACCAGGTCGAGCCAGCCGATGGTGGCCTTGAGCACTGGATGGCCCGCGCCGTAAAGCGTATGCAGCACCAGGCCGAACACTACGCCCAGCACCAGGCCCAGCAGGACCTTCTTGGCCAGGCTCCAGTCGGTGCGGCGGGTTTGCGCCAGGCCCAGCAACAAGGCCAGGAACGCCAGCAGGTTGAGTGACAACGGCAGGTTCATTGAAGCTCCAGGAAAAAGCAGAAGAGGCATCGCCTCTGTGAGCGATTGCGAACAGAAATGCTAACAGCCTGAAAACAAACGAATTTATATCTAAATGTAATTTAGATAGTCGTTTATGGAATAACAGCATGTCGCAGATGGCAATGAACACGACGTTTGCAGGTGTGTGAAGGTCGTTGTGGGGGGAGGCTCGTGCGAATTTCTGGACTAGTTTTTTTCGATCATTTCAGGAGATGCGTGCATGAAGTTCGCTCCGAAAGTTTTTGCCGTTGGCCTTTCCCTGCTGTTCAGTGTCGAAACCTGGGCTGCAACCGAGCTCAAGCACTGGCCCGCGGAGGCGGCCAAACAGCTGAATTCGATGATCGCCGCCAACGCCAACAAGGGTAATTACGCGGTATTCGACATGGACAACACCAGCTACCGCTTCGACCTTGAAGAATCGCTGCTGCCGTTCATGGAAAACAAAGGGTTGCTCTCGCGAGACAAGCTCGACCCTTCTCTCAAACTGATTCCATTCAAGGACACCGCCGAGCACAAGGAGAGCCTGTTCAGTTACTACTACCGCCTGTGCGAGATCGACGACATGGTCTGCTACCCGTGGGTGGCGCAGGTGTTTTCCGGGTTCACGTTGAAAGAGCTGAAGGTCCAGGTCGATGAGCTCATGGCCTCTGGCAAACCGGTGCCCAGTACTTACTACGAAGGCGATCAGGTAAAAACCATCGAGGTGCAGCCGCCCAAGGTCTTCACTGGCCAGGCTGAGCTGTACAACAAGTTGATGGAGAACGGTATCGAGGTTTATGTGATTTCGGCCGCCTCGGAAGAACTGGTGCGCATGGTCGCCTCCGACCCCAAGTACGGTTACAACGTGAAGCCTGAGAATGTAATCGGCGTGAGCTTGCTGCTCAAGGACCGCGCCAGTGGCCAGCTGACCACGGCGCGCAAGCAGATCACCGAGGGCAAATATGACGCCAAGGCCAATGAGGGGTTGGAGTTGACCCCTTACCTGTGGACCCCAGCCACCTGGATGGCAGGCAAGCAGGCGGCGATTCTTACGTACATCGACCAGTGGAAGAAGCCGGTCCTGGTGGGTGGTGACACGCCAACGAGCGATGGCTACATGCAGTTCCATGGGGTGGATGTGAGCAAGGGCGGTATCCACCTGTGGATAAACCGCAAGGCCAAGTACATGGACCAGCTCAACGGGATGATCGCGAAGAACGCGGCGGCACAGGCCAAGGAAGGTTTGCCGGTGACGGCGGACAAGAACTGGGTGATCGTGACGCCGGAGCAGATTCAGTAAGACGGCTATTGTCTGTTCAGGCCTGTTCGCGGGTAAACCCGCTCCCACAGGAGCCTCACCGCTCTCGGAGCCCGTGGGGTACCTGTGGGAGCGGGTTTACCCGCGAACAGACTGGGCGGGCAAAAAAAACCGGCGCACCAGGCGCCGGTCTTCAATGCCTCCGAGCCTTACAGCCCTTCGAGCATCGCCTTGTTGCGCACCGCACCCTTGTCGGCACTGGTCGCCAGCAGGGCGTAGGCCTTGAGCGCGGTGGTCACTTTGCGTGGACGCGCCTCAACCGGTTTCCAGCCCTTCTTGTCCTGCTCGACGCGACGTTCAGCCAGCTCTTCGTCGCTGACCAGCAGGTTGATCGAACGGTTGGGGATGTCGATGAGGATCTTGTCGCCATCGCGAACCAGGCCAATGGCACCACCGGCAGCGGCCTCTGGCGAGGCGTGGCCGATCGACAGGCCCGAGGTACCGCCAGAGAAGCGGCCGTCGGTGAGCAGGGCGCAGGCCTTGCCCAGGCCTTTGGACTTCAGGTACGAGGTCGGGTAGAGCATTTCCTGCATGCCCGGGCCGCCTTTCGGGCCTTCGTAGCGGATGATGACGATGTCACCTGCCTTCACTTCGTCGGCAAGAATGCCGCGAACGGCGCTGTCCTGGCTTTCGAAGATCTTCGCGGTGCCTTCGAACACGTGGATCGACTCATCGACGCCAGCGGTCTTGACCACACAGCCGTCGAGGGCGATGTTGCCGTACAGCACGGCCAGGCCGCCTTCTTGCGAATAGGCATGCTCGAAGCTGCGGATACAGCCTTCGGCACGGTCGTCGTCCAGGGTTTCCCAACGGGTCGACTGGCTGAACGCAGTCTGGGTCGGGATGCCTGCCGGGCCAGCCTTGAAGAAGGTATGCACGGCTTCGTCATCGGTCTGGGTGATGTCCCATTTGGCGATGGCTTCTTCCATGCTGCGGCTGTGCACGGTCGGCAGGTCGGTGTGCAGCAGGCCGCCACGGGCCAGCGAACCGAGGATGCTGAAGATGCCGCCAGCGCGGTGGACGTCTTCCATGTGGTACTTCTGGATGTTCGGCGCGACTTTGCACAGTTGCGGCACCTTGCGCGACAGACGGTCGATGTCGCGCAGGTCGAAGGCCACTTCGGCTTCCTGAGCCGCGGCCAGCAGGTGCAGGATGGTGTTGGTCGAACCGCCCATGGCGATGTCCAGCATCATGGCGTTTTCGAACGCCTTGAAGTTGGCGATGTTGCGCGGCAGCACCGACTCATCGTTCTCGCCGTAGTAACGCTTGCACAGCTCGACGATGGTGCGGCCAGCGGTGAGGAACAGCTGTTCGCGGTCGGAGTGGGTGGCCAGGGTCGAACCGTTGCCCGGCAGGGCGAGGCCCAGGGCTTCGGTCAGGCAGTTCATCGAGTTGGCGGTGAACATGCCGGAGCAGGAACCACAGGTCGGGCAGGCACTGCGCTCGTATTCGGCAACTTTTTCGTCGCTGGCCGTCGAGTCGGCGGCGATGACCATGGCGTCGACCAGGTCCAGGCCGTGGCTGGCAAGCTTGGTCTTGCCGGCCTCCATCGGGCCACCGGAGACGAAGATCACCGGGATGTTCAGGCGCAGGGCGGCCATCAGCATGCCGGGGGTGATCTTGTCGCAGTTGGAAATGCACACGATGGCGTCGGCGCAGTGCGCGTTGACCATGTACTCCACGGCGTCGGCGATGATCTCGCGGCTCGGCAGGGAGTACAGCATGCCGTCGTGGCCCATGGCGATGCCGTCGTCGACCGCGATGGTGTTGAACTCTTTGGCCACACCACCGGCACGTTCGATTTCGCGGGCAACCAGCTGACCCAGGTCCTTCAGGTGCACGTGGCCCGGGACGAACTGGGTGAACGAGTTGGCGATGGCGATGATCGGTTTCTTGAAGTCTTCGTCTTTCATCCCGGTGGCGCGCCACAGGGCACGGGCGCCGGCCATGTTGCGGCCTTGGGTGGATGTCTTGGAACGATAATCAGGCATGAAGCACTCCTGGCGGCTAAATCAGGTCACAAAAAGGGGAGTGAGCTTCTCTTGTCCTTTGCGCCGAAGGCCGGTTGCCACTGGCACGGATGAGGCCGAAGACACTGCGGGATCGCCGCAAGTTCGACCAGAGCTCATAAACCCGCCGGGGATGACTGGCGATGAATAGGTCGATTCTACACCGCTGGCGCCTTGAGGGAATGGCGATGTGTCTGGGCGGTGGCTTTGCTCGCATGGCCGGTCGTTTGTAGGACCCTTCCGAAACGCTGCCAAGGGGGCTGACAGGCCCGCCATGGCTACTTATGATCCGCCGCGCCGCATGTGCGGTTTCACGAGACAAGACCTCAATGGACCTTCCCAGTTTCAGTTCATACCGAACCTGCAAATTGGCACTGAGCGCGCCGTCGCCAGGGCTGCCGAAGGCTTGAGTCCATGTGACTGAGGTCTGTGGGCGCCTGGGTCGGCGCCTGGAGAACCTCATGCACCACGTTTCCGATGTTCACGTTTCACCCTTCGATCTGCGCCAGGCCGCCCAGGCGCGGCGCAATGACCTGCTGCATCCTGACGGATACCCCGAGGGCACCGCGGGCCACCTGATGACCAGCGAGTATTCGAGCCTGGACGCCGGCCTGAGTGCCAGCCAGGCCATCGACATGCTGCGTCGGGAAGCGGCCGATGCCGAAACGATCTACCAGTCCTATGTGCTCGACGAGCGGCGCAACCTGGTAGGGACTCTTTCTCTGCGCGAGCTGATCCTGGCCGCGCCCGACCAGCCTATCGAGCACATCATGGTGCGCAGCGTCATTTGTGCCTGCACCAGCACCCGCCGGGAAGAGGTCGCCCGCCTGATCCGTGAGCATGACTTGCTGGCGGTGCCGGTACTCGACGAGGTGGGGCGCCTGGTGGGTATCGTGACCTGTGACGACGCGCTCGATGTGGTGGTAGAAGAAGCCACCGAAGACTTCCACAAAGGGGCGTCGATCACTAACCATGTCGGCAACCTCCGGGATGCCACCGTCGGCCTGCTGTACCGCAAGCGGGTGCTATGGCTGGTGTTGCTGGTGTTCGGCAACTTGTTTTCGGGGGCTGGCATTGCTGCTTTCGAGGAAACCATCGCCGCGCATATCGCTCTGGTGTTCTTCCTGCCCCTGCTGGTAGACAGCGGCGGCAACGCTGGGGCGCAGTCGGCGACCTTGATGGTCCGGGGGTTGGCGACAGGAGAAGTGATGATGCGCGACTGGCTGCGCATGCTCGGGCGTGAATGTGGGGTTGCGCTGGCGCTGGGAGGGACCATGGCTGTGGCGGTGGCATCACTTGGCGTTCTGCGCGGTGGCCCGGACATCGCCGTGATCGTTGCCAGCAGCATGCTGGTGATCGTGCTGGTGGGTAGCCTGATCGGCATGAGCCTGCCATTCATGTTCACCAGGCTGAAGCTTGACCCGGCCACGGCCAGCGGTCCGCTGGTGACCTCGATTGCCGATGCAGCGGGGGTGCTGGTGTATTTCGGGATTGCTTCGTACGTGCTGGAGATCTGACCGGCCAAATCCCCTTCAGGCCAATAAACGGCATTGTGGGAGCGGGTTTACCCGCGAATACGAGGGTGAAATCACCGACGCTTTCGCGGGTAAACCCGCTCCCACAGGTACTGCCCAGCCCTCAGGTAGCGGGCTGAATCAGCTGTTAGGCAGCAATCGGCAGGTAATGCTCTTGATGTAGCGGGTTTCGGCAATGGCCGGGTGTACCGGGTGGTCCGGACCTTGGCCGCCGCGTTCGAGCAGCTGCATATTGCGGTCGAGGTGGCGGGCGCTGGTCAGCAGGATGTTGTGCAGGTCGTCTTCAGGCAGGTGCATGGAGCACGAGGCGCTGACCAGAATGCCGTCCTTGGTCAGCATGCGCATGGCCTGTTCGTTGAGGCGGCGGTAAGCCGCTTCACCGTTCTTCAGGTCTTTCTTGCGCTTGATGAAGGCGGGTGGGTCGGCAATGATCACGTCGAAACGCTCTTCGGCGGCCTTCAGCTCACGCAAAGCCTCGAACACATCGCCTTCGATGCAGGTCAGCTTCTCGCTGATGCCGTTCAGTGCAGCGTTGCGCTCCACGCCGTCCAGGGCAAAGCCCGAGGCGTCAACGCAGAACACTTCGCTGGCGCCGAATGCGCCGGCTTGCACACCCCAGCCGCCGATGTAGCTGAACAGGTCGAGTACGCGCTTGCCTTTCACGTAGGGGGCCAGGCGCGCGCGGTTCATGCGGTGGTCGTAGAACCAGCCGGTTTTCTGGCCTTCACGCACGGGGGCTTCGAATTTCACGCCGTTCTCTTCCAGCGCAACCCAGTCCGGGACTTCGCCGTAGACCGTTTCGACGTAGCGCTGCAGGCCTTCGGCGTCACGGGCAGCGGAGTCGTTCTTGAACAGAATGCCGCTGGGCTTGAGCACCTGGACCAAGGCTGCAATGACGTCATCCTTGTGCTGTTCCATGGTGGCCGAAGCCAGCTGGACCACGAGGATGTCGAAGAATCGGTCCACCACCAGGCCCGGCAGCAGATCGGAGTCGCCGTATACCAGGCGGTAGCAAGGCTTGTCGAACAGGCGCTCGCGCAGGGACAGTGCGACGTTCAAGCGGTGGACCAGCAGCGACTTGTCCAGCGGCAGCTTGGCATCGCGCGACAGCAGGCGGGCGCAAATCAGGTTGTTCGGGCTCAGTGCCACGATGCCCAGGGGCTTGCCGTTGGCTGCCTCCAGAACCGCCTGCTGCCCGGCCTGCAGGCCTTGCAGCGGGGTCGCGCTTACGTCGACTTCATTGCTGTAGACCCACAGGTGGCCGGCACGCAGGCGGCGGTCGGCATTGGCTTTGAGGCGAAGGCTGGGCAGGGACATGACGTCGCTCCGGGAAAAAAGAGCGGGATTATATCCTTTTGCTACGGGGTCCGGTGTAGGGCGCGACCAAGTGGTGGCCCCAATCGCCGGCAAGCCGGCTCCCACAGGGATCGCACAGCTTTCTAGAAACCGAGCAAGACAGTTGTTCCCACAGGATTGCGCCGGACTAGGTGCTGATTATCTGGGTTAGAATCCCTCCGAACTTCACGAGTATGCACGCATGTCCCAAGAACTCAGCGCCGAACAGATCCAGCAAGCCTTGCAAGGCATCACCATTCCGCCGCAACCGCAAATCATGGTCGATTTGCAGTTCGAGCAGTACATGCCTGACCCGGACCTGGAAACCATCGCCAAGCTGATTTCCCAGGACCCCGGCCTCTCAGGGGCCTTGCTGAAACTGGTGAATTCCCCACAGTTCGGCCTTTCCAACAAGATCGGTTCGATCCAGCGTGCGGTGAACCTGTTGGGCAGCCGCTCGATCATCAACCTGATCAACGCCCAGTCCATCAAGGGCGAAATGAGCGACGAGACCATCGTCACCCTCAACCGCTTCTGGGACACCGCCCAGGATGTGGCCATGACCTGTCTGACGCTGGCCAAACGTACCGGTATTCAGGCCGTGGACGAGGCTTACACGCTCGGCTTGTTCCATGATTGCGGCGTACCGCTGATGCTCAAGCGCTTCCCAGATTACATGGATGTGCTTGAAGAGGCCTACGCCAAGGCCGGCGAAGAAACCCGTGTGGTCGATACCGAAAACCGGGCCTTCAACACCAACCATTCGGTGGTCGGCTACTTCACCGCCAAATCCTGGCGTCTGCCGGAACACATCAGCGCGGCCATCGCCAACCATCACAACGCCTTGGCGGTGTTCCGCGATGAGTCCTCGCGCAATACCCAGACCCAGCTGAAGAACCTGCTGGCGGTTCTGAAGATGGCCGAGCATATCTGTGCCTCCCACCGGGTGTTGGGCAACCAGGCCGTCGATCATGAGTGGAATGTAGTCGGCCCGCTGGTGCTCGATTACATCGGGTTGTCGGAGTACGACTTCGAGAACCTCAAGCAGACCCTGCGCGAGATGGGGCACTGATCCATGCCGGAGTTGCCAGAAGTCGAAACGACCCGGCGCGGTATCGAACCCCATCTGGTCGGGCAGCGCGTCAGTCGTGTTGTGGTGCGCGACCGGCGGTTGCGCTGGCCGATCCCCGAAGATCTGGATGTGCGCCTGTCGGGCCAGCGCATTGTCAGCGTCGATCGACGGGCCAAGTACCTGCTGATCAATGCTGAAGTCGGGACCTTGATCAGCCACTTGGGCATGTCCGGTAATTTGCGTCTGGTGGAGCTGGGCCTGCCAGCTGCCAAGCACGAACATGTCGACATCGAGCTGGAGTCCGGCTTGATGCTGCGCTACACCGACCCGCGGCGCTTCGGTGCGATGCTCTGGAGCCTCGACCCGTTCAATCACGAGTTGTTGCTGCGCCTGGGGCCGGAGCCGCTGACCGACCTGTTCGATGGCGAGCGTCTGTTCCAGCTGTCGCGCGGGCGTTCGATGGCGGTGAAGCCGTTCATCATGGACAACGCGGTGGTGGTAGGGGTGGGCAACATTTACGCCACCGAGGCGCTATTTGCCGCCGGTATCGACCCGCGCCGTGAGGCGGGCGGTATTTCCCGGGCGCGCTACCTGCGGCTGGCCATCGAGATCAAGCGCGTGCTGGCGGCGGCTATCGAGCAAGGTGGCACGACCCTGCGCGACTTTATTGGTGGCGACGGACAGCCGGGCTACTTCCAGCAGGAATTGTTCGTTTATGGACGAGGCGAGATGCCGTGCAAGGTATGTGGCACGACCTTGCGTGAGGTGAAGCTGGGGCAGCGGGCGAGTGTGTTCTGCCCACGCTGTCAGCGCTGATCTTGAGGGCCAGAAGGGCCAGATCGCCGGCAAGCCGGCTCCTACAGGTGCGGTGAGAGCGCTGTGGGAGCCGGCTTGCCGGCGATAGCGGTATCAGTCTTTACCCGTGATCCGGCGGTACTTGGCCATCAGCTGTTCTTCGGTCTCCGGGTGGGCTTCATCCAGCGGGATGCAGTCGACCGGGCAGACCTGCTGGCATTGCGGCTCGTCATAGTGGCCTACGCACTGGGTGCACAGGTTGGGGTCGATCACGTAGATCTCTTCGCCTTGAGAGATGGCCTCGTTCGGGCACTCGGGTTCGCAGACGTCGCAGTTGATGCAATCGTCGGTGATGATCAGGGACATGGGGACTCCGGCCGGGGCTCATCGCCCGGGCATGTTCAACGCGGTAGGCACAATTGTGCCGCATTCGCGCCCGCAGTGCACGCGGGCGCGAATGCCTGGTGCGGGTCTTACTTCTTGAAGCGCTCGGTCAGGGCCTCGGCGACCGCCGGGTGGACGAACTTGCTGATGTCGCCGCCCAGTGCCGCAATTTCCCGAACCAGCGTCGAGGAAATGAACGAATACCGCTCCGAAGGCGTCAGGAACAGGCTTTCGACGTCGGGCGCCAGCTGCCGGTTCATGTTCGCCAGCTGGAATTCGTATTCGAAGTCGGACACTGCACGCAGGCCACGCAGGAAGACGTTGGCATTCTTCTCTTTGGCGAAATGCGCCAACAGGGTGGAGAAGCCGATGACTTCGACATTGGGCAGGTGCTTGGTGACCTCACGAGCCAGCTCTACCCGTTGTTCCAAGGGGAACAGGGGGTTTTTCTTGGGGCTGGCCGCCACAGCGATGATCACGTGGTCGAACAGGCGCGAAGCGCGCTCGACCAGGTCGCCATGGCCCTTGGTAATGGGGTCGAAAGTACCCGGGTACAACACTCGGTTCATCGCGTCATCCTGGCTGGAGTGCGTTGGGGAGTCGGATGGTAGCGCAGCGACTGCGCCCGGCCAAGTCGCGCGGCCGGAAGTTGGCACTATAGACAGAGGGGGTACAAGTTGTCATGCGCCCCGTGCCAGTCGGGCAATCAAGGCATCGGTGAGCTTTGCGCTGAGGGCGTAGACCGACAGCTGCGGGTTGGCGCCAATGCTGGTGGGAAACAGTGAGCCGTCGTGAATCGACAGGTTTTCCAGCTGATGGTGCCGACCCAGGCTGTCGCACACCGCTTGACGTGGGTCTTCGCCCAGTGCGCAGCCGCCCATGACATGGGCGCTGCCCAGGCGGGTACGGAAGGGTTCCAGGCGCAGGCCGTCGATCTGGGCCAGGGCCTGTTGCAGGTTGTCGACACAGCGCGCATCGCCATGCACGGGGGCAACCTGCGCCGCTCCGGCGGCGAACTGGATCTGTGCCATGCTGCGGTAGGCCCGTCGCAGGCCATCCCGCAGGTAGTCGGTGATTGGGTAATCGAGCACGGGCGAGCCGTCACCGCGCAGTTCCACCTCCCCTCCAGGGCTTTGCGGGTGAAAACCGTCACGCAGCAGCGCCAGCATGACATGGGTATGGGGCAGGTCCGCCATGCGCTGGGCGTTTTCGGTGCCGTAGCCGCCCAGTAGAGTGCTGGCCAGGGCTGGGTGCAAGGGTGGTACCTCCAGTTTGTAGCCGACAGGGCCGTCGGTGCCGTCCTGCCACTGGAAGTGGTCGCTGTAAATGGATTGCGGAGCACCATAGTAGGGGTCGATGCGTGCACTGAAGCGCGCCGCGCTGAAGTTGACCAGGTGCAGGAAGGTGCGTTTGCCCAGGCGCCTGTGCGGGTCAGGCGCCTGTGAGCGCAGCAGCAGGGCGGGGCTGTTGATGCCACCGCCGGCAAGGATGTAGTGTCGGGCGCGAACGCTTATTTGCCGGCCGTTGGGGTGCACACCCTGAGCGCCGAGTGCCTGGCACTGCAACTGCGTGATGTGCTCGCCGTTGTGCTCGAAACGCACGGCCCGCGCCAGGTAGAGCAGCTCGCCCCCATTATCGAGGGTGGCCGGAATATGGGTTACCAGCATCGACTGCTTGGCGTTGACCGGGCAGCCCATGCCGCAATAACCCAGGTTCCAGCAGCCACGCACGTTGCGTGGGATCACCGCCCAGCGGTAGCCCAAGCTTTCACAGCCACGGCGCAGCACGTCGTTGTTGGCGTTTGGGGGCATGGCCCAAGGCGTAATTCCCAGTTGCTGTTCCACGCGCTCGAACCACGGTTTCAGCTCGTCCTCTGCCAGGCCCTTCACGCTGTGTTCCTTGGCCCAGTGCGCCAGGGTCTGTGGCGGTGTACGGAAGCTGGAGGTCCAGTTGACCAGCGTGGTGCCGCCTACGGCGCGCCCCTGGAGAATGGTGATGGCGCCATCCTTGCTCATCCGCCCCAGCCCCTCCTGATACAGGCTGGAGTAGGCCTCATCTTCCAGAAGGTGGAAATCACTGCTGGTCTTGAGCGGGCCTTCCTCGATCAACAGCACTTTGAACCCCGCAGCCGCAAGCATTTGCGCGCTGGTGGCGCCACCAGCACCGCTGCCGATCACGGCGATATCGGCCTGCAGGCTCAGGTCTTGCTCCAGGCGCGAGCCGTCGTGGGTGATCCAGCCGCGTTCGAGGCCTTGGCGAAACGGGTCGATGACAGGCATTGGCGATGCTCTTGTTGTAGGGGTTCAGATCTTCGGCGGGCCAGGGTAGCCGCAGGCGGCCCAGGCTTCAGGGCGTTCATACCAGGCCATGAGCAGCAGTTGCAGCAGTGAAGCGTGGCCCATGCGCAGCAGATTCAGAGAGCTGTCCTGCCAGCGTTGCAGGAAGGCGCTCACCTGCTCGGCGCCGGCCTGTTCCCAGCTGCCCCACACTCCGGTCAGCGGGCCGCGGGTGAGGGGCAGGCTGAGTACATCGAACAGCTGCCGAGTGAGCTTGAGCATCTCCGGCGACAGTGCCGCCAGCTTGTGGTCAAGGCTATGCAGAACCAGCTCCTGGGCGGCCTGGGTGCCGGCGAGCACAACCGGAATGAGTGCGCGCAGCACTGGAAGGTCGTCATTGCGCAGGGTACTGAAGCCTGGCGCGGGGGACTGAGCCGTACAGCCGACCAGGCTGGCGGTGGTCAGAAACACGCTGGCGCCCAGGCTGAAACGCAGCAGATCGCGGCGGTGCATAGGCAAGGACTCAGCGGATGAACAGTTTGTAGATCAGGCGTTGCAAGGCTTTGCCGTAAGGCGGGTAGATCAGCCGAGCGGTATTCAGCCGCTGCTTGGCCAGCACTGCCTTGGCCTTGCTGAAGGTCAGGAACCCTTCGCGGCCGTGGTAGTGACCCATGCCGGAGGGGCCGACGCCACCGAAGGGCAGGTCGTCCTGCGCAACGTGCAGCAGGGTATCGTTCAGGCAGACCCCGCCAGAGTGGCTGTGGCGCAAGACGTGCTCTTGCTCGGCGCGCTCGTAGCCGAAGTAGTACAGCGCCAGTGGGCGTGGGCGCTGATTGATGTAGCTGAGCGCGTCGTCGAGGCTGTCGTAGGGCACGACGGGCAGCAGTGGACCGAAGATTTCGTCCTGCATCACGGTCATGTCGTCATTCACACCCTGCAGCAGGTGTGGAGGCAGGCGACGGCCCTGCCGGGGTTCGTCAGGGTACAAGTCGAGCACCTGCGCGCCTTTGTCCCGTGCGTCATCGAGCAAGCCTTGCAGGCGTTGCAGTTGCCGGGGATTGATGATGGCGCTGTAGTCGCTGTTGTCTGCAATTCTCGGGTAAAGCCTGTGAACGGCGCGGCGGTAGGCGTCAGCGAAAGCGTCGAGACGGTTACGGGGGACCAGAACGTAGTCCGGTGCGACGCAGGTTTGCCCGGCATTGAGAGTCTTGCCGAATGCGATGCGCTCTGCGGCCGTGTCCAGCGGTACCGTGGCCGAGACGATGGCTGGCGACTTGCCACCCAGTTCCAGGGTCACCGGGGTCAGGTTGTGGGCTGCGGCCAGCATGACGTGACGTCCGACACTGGTGGCGCCGGTAAACAGCAAATGGTCGAACGGCAAGCGGGCAAACGCTTGGGCGACCTCCACCTCGCCAAGCACCACACTGACCAGGTCGCTGGGAAACACCCGCTCCAGCAGTGCTTTCAGCACTTGAGCGCTGGCGGGCGTGGCTTCGCTGAGCTTGAGCATCACGCGGTTACCTGAGGCCAAGGCGCAGGTGAGCGGGCCGATAGCGAGAAACAGCGGGTAGTTCCAGGGCACGATGATGCCGACTACACCCAGGGGTTGATACAGCACTTTTGCACTGGCCGGCTGGAATGCCAGGCCTACCGTCCTGCGGCTGGGGCGCATCCAGCGCTGCAGGTGGCGCTCAGCGTGGCGCAAGCCTTGCACCGACGGCAGTAGTTCAGCCAGCAGTGTCTCGTCGGCACTGCGGCCGCTGAAGTCTGCGTCAATGGCCTCGATCAATTTGGCCTGGTCTGCCAGCAGTGCTTCGCGCAGGCTCCTGAGCCATTGTCGTCGCTGTGCTGCAGGTGGCATGGGGTTGCCTGCAAACGCCTGGCGCTGGGCGGCGAACGTCACCGCCAGGTCGATGTCCGAATTCACGAGAGGCAAAGTGATCGGTGAGGTCATGTCGACTCCGGCAAGAGCTGAATTTCTCTAGAGCCTATACTCTAATTCGGACGTTGGTACGAAAATTTCAAGCGGTTATCCAGCGTCATACACCGTAATATGCACCCTTAATGGAAGCCCACTGACTGGGAGCTGAGCATGGCCCCGCGCATTAAGACCCGAGAGCGCATCGTGCAGAGCAGCCTGGAGCTGTTCAACCAGCAGGGCGAACGCAGCGTGAGCACCAACCACATTGCTGCGTACATGGAAATTTCACCAGGCAACCTCTACTACCACTTTCCCAACAAGCAGGCGATCATCGCCCTGTTGTTCAGCCAGTACGAAGAGCTGGTGGACAGTTTCCTGCGTCCCCCCCAGGGCCGCTCGGCCACAGTGGAAGACAAACGTTTCTACCTCAAGGCGCTGCTTGCTGCGATGTGGAACTACCGCTTCCTGCACCGCGACCTGGAGCACCTGCTTGAAAGCGACCCAGAGCTGGCCGCCCGCTATCGGCGGTTTTCCGAGCGCTGTCTGCGCCAGGGGCAGGCGATTTACCGGGGTTTTGTCGACGCTGGGATCCTGACCATGGAACCCGCGCAGATCGAGTCGCTGACCATCAATGCCTGGATCGTGCTGACCTCCTGGGTTCGTTTTCTCAGTACCACCCGCGAACATTCCGCGCATCTGGGTGAAGAAGCCTTCAAGCGCGGCGTCTATCAGGTACTGGTGCTGGAGCTGGGGTTCGTGACTTGTGAGGCGCGCAATGCCGTGAATGCGCTGTGCCAGGAATTCCATGTACCGTTCAATCAAGCCCTGGAGCCATGATCAGGGCCTATTTGCCATTGTTCAGGAGACAACCATGCCCCTAGCGCAATTGATCACCCCGCAGCAGTTGGCCGAGCGTTTGGACTCGCCCGATTTGGTGATCCTCGATTGTCGTTTTGCTCTGGAAGATGTCGATTACGGTCAGCGCAGCTACGCCGAGGGGCATATTGCCGGGGCGCACTTTGCCGATCTGGAGCGTGACCTGAGCGGCCCTGTGACCAAGGGCAAGACAGGCCGTCACCCATTGCCCGACCCGCGCCGACTGGCCGAGCGCTTGCGCGAGTGGGGCCTGAACGATGACAGCAGTGTGGTGCTGTACGATGACGGCCCTGGTGCGTTTGCCGCTCGGGCGTGGTGGTTGTTGGCCTGGCTGGGCAAGCGCAATGATGTGTACATTCTCGATGGCGGCCTGAAAGCCTGGCACGCAGCGCACCAGCCGCTGAGCCTGGATTCGCCGCCCAAGCGCGAGGGCTCGTTCATCGGTGAGCCAGACATGAAGCTGCTGATCGATGCAGAGCACTTGGCCAAGCGTTTGGGTAATCCTGACCTGACCCTGATCGATGCCCGTGCATTGCCACGTTTTCGGGGTGAGATGGAACCGATCGACCCAGTGGCAGGGCACATTCCAGGCGCTCAGTGCGCGGCATTTACTGACAATATCGGCGCTGATGGGCGCTTCTTGTCGGTCGATCAGCTAAAGCAGCGCTTTGCCGAGAAACTGGCAGGGCGTGCGCCAGAGCAACTTGTGGCTTACTGCGGCTCGGGCGTGACGGCGTGCCACAACTTGTTTGCCCTGGCGCTGGCAGGGTATCCAATGGGGCGGCTATATGCGGGGTCCTGGAGCGAGTGGATCAATGATCCGCAGCGTGAGGTGGCGACCGGGGATTGAGCAAGGAGCCTGTGGTGCCTGTGCCGGCCCTATCGCCGGCAAGCCGGCTCCTACAGGCCCTCCACCAACCACTGCGGAATCCGGCGCTCCAGGTAATAACCCGGGTTGCGTAGGCTGCCGTCGACGAACCCTACATGCCCGCCACGGTTGTGCAGTTCAAAGTGCGTCTGTGGCGCCAACTCATCCATGCCTGGCAAGCTGTGGCCGAACACGAATGGGTCATCGGTGGAGTGGATGATCAGCGTCGGTGTCCGGTTGGCGCCCAGGAAGTAGCGGCTCGATGAGCGCCGGTAGTAATCCTGCGCGTCCCTGAAGCCATTTAGTGGCGCCGTCACCCTGCCGTCGAAGTCCCAGAACGTACGCAGGTTGCGTAGCGGCCCCAGCCGCTCGAGCGCCGCCAAGCCTTCGTCGTGCCCATGTTCGCGAAAGTGCCGTTGCTTGTGCAGCACATAGGCAAGCATTTCTTTCATGAAATGGGCTTGGTAGACCTTCGAGAACCCTTGGCCGATGCGGTCGGCGCATTGGTCCAGGCGAAACGGCACAGACACCGCTACCGCTGCCTCCAGGCCACTTTCAGTGCCGCTTTCGCCCAAGTATTTGAGCAATACATTTCCACCCAGCGAATAGCCGACTGCATACAACGGTGCCAACGGGCGTTGGGCACGCAGGTGGGCAACGATTTCGGCGAGATCTTCACTGGCACCTGAGTGGTAGCTGCGGGGCAACAGGTTGGGCTCGCCCGAGCAGCCTCGCCAGTTTGCGGCCACGCTGGCCCAGCCACGGCCTAGCAGGGCGCGTTGCAACCCTTTGACATAGGGCGAGTGGGAGGAGCCGGTCAATCCATGCAGTACCAGCACCAATGGTGAGTCCGGTTGATGCGGGCCATGCCAGTCGAGATCGATGAAGTCGCCATCGGCCAGCCACAGCCGCTCACGATCACGTTCAAGCTCGGGCTGCCTGCGCCAGAGTGGACCCCACAAGGTCTGCAAGTGAGGGTTGGACAGGCCGGCGGCCGGGCGGAAGGTGGCGGTGAGGCTGGGCATGCTGGGCAACTCATGATGTGCCTGCCTAGATTGCCATGAAACACCGCCACTGTACCTGCGCTATTGGTCGGTGGAGGGGAGATATGGCAAGGGTTGCTGTTCTGCTGCGGGGCCAACGCTGACCAACACCTTGCGTGCAACGTCCAGCCGGCTTTGCAGCACTGTGCGAACGCCGTCAGGGGTTACTGCCAGGAGTTGGTGCAGGTAGTTGTTGATGTGGTCGGCGGGCAAACCTTGCTGAGCCGCTTTCGCCATCAACGCTGCCAAAAACCGGTTACGCGCCACTTTGCGCAGAAGATCGCCAGCCAATTGTTGCCGCGCGAGGTCCAGTTCCGCTTGGGTGGGCCCCTCGGCGATAAACTGTTCCAGCAATTCTGCAACGAGCGTCTGCGATGCGTCGATGTAGGCGGATTCGATTTCCCACTCGATGTACAACAACCCGCCCGCTTCGTGAGGGGAGAGCCGCGTGCTTGCTCCGTACGTCAGTCCTCGCTTTGCCCTGAGCTCGCGCATGAGCCGCGAGTCCAGCCCGGAACCCAGGACTTCACTGGCCAGCACCAGCGCTGGGAAGTCAGGGTCGCCAGGTTGTACGTCGATTGGCACCGCCAGCACCATTGCATTGCTGGCGCCAGGTAGCGAGACGTGGATCTTCTTGCCGGCTGTTTGTGGAACAGGTGGCAACGCTGCTGCGGCCCAGTGTTGTGGCAATGCCTGCGTGATGCGTTCGACCATGGCTTCGGCTTGCTCACGCGTCAGGTCGCCGACCATCGCGATTTGAAGGTTGTTGGCGCTGTAGGCGCGCTCATGAAATGCCCGCAGTTGCCCGACCGTGGCGGCCTCGATGCCTTCGGGTGTCGTACCCAGCGCAGTGCCGTAGGGGTGCCCCGCAAACAGGTGCTGGTGAACCTCCACCCGGGTGCGCAGCTGAGGCAAGGTATAGCGCCCTTGCTGGTAAGGCTGCAGTTGGCGCTTCATTCTGGCCAGTTGCCCAGGGTCGAAGGCAGGCTGTGCCACCATGTCGGTTAACAGTTCGATTGCTGGGGTCAGCAGTTCCGGCGCGGTAAGGCTGCGCATTGTCACGCTGGAGTGTTCCAGCCGAATTTCCGTACCAATCTGCGTACCGAGCCCTTCGATCTGCTCGCTGAACTGTGCGGCATCCATACGCGTGGTGCCTTTATCGAGCATATGCAGCGTCAGGGCCGCGACACCCGAAGTGTCGCTATCCAGCGATGTACCTGCCTTGAATTGCAGCACCAGGTCCAGCATGGGCAGTTCAGGGCGCCTGACGAAGCGTACCTGCGTGCCACGCGGGGTTCGCCATGCTTCAACCGTTGCCTGAATGTCGTCAATCTGGCTCAAGTCCAACCCTTGGGCCGATTTCAGTGCCGTTGCAGTCATGTCGCTCATGGGCGTTTTCCCTCGGTCATGTAGGTGACGGTCAGTCGTTCGCGGGTCAGGTAACGATGGGCGGCATCCCGCACGGCTTCGGCTGTGACGCTTTGCAGGGACTGCGCTTCCCGGTCGAGCTGGTGGGGATCAACGCCGCTGGCGGCTTGTTGGCCGATGGCGAAGGCCTGCTCGCCGAGGTCGTCGCGACTGAACACCTGGCCTGCCAGCAAGCGGGCTTTGGCACGGGTGAGCTCCTGGTCCGAAGGTGGCGATTGCCTGAGTTGGTCGATTTCGGCCCAAACATGCTCCATTGCCTGCTCGGGAGTCGCCTTGAGCGGGTTATTGAAGAAATAGAAGGTCAGCAGGCTGTCGCCGCGCAGGTGATGCAGGTACTGCGACCTTTTTGCATGCAACACTTCTTGTTCACGCAGCAGGCGCCTGGACAGGCGTGAGCTGCTGCCCTCGGTCAGAATCGCCGGGATCAGACGCAAGGCGTACGCTTCCTGTTCGGTGCTTGCGGTCGCCAGGCTTGGCACATTGAAGTTCATGATCAGCCCTTCACGCAGGTGTGGCAGTGTGACGGTTTGCGTACGCTGCTGAAGTGGGGTGCTTTGCCGAGGGGTATCGCGGTCAGGCAGTCGGTTGGCGGGTATCGCGCCGAAATGGCGCTCGACCCACTCGCGCAGCCGGCCCAAGGTGACATCACCGACCACCACCAACGATGCGTTGTTGGGGTGATACCAGCTTTGGTACCAGGTGCGTACGGCCGCTGCTGTCATGTCAGCCAGGTCTTGCGTCGTACCAATGACGGGGGTCGCGTATGCACTGGTGCCCATGGCCAGTGAGTTGGCGCGCTCCATGGCAAGCGCAAGGGCGTTGTTGTCGACATGGCTACGACGTTCCGCGCGGACGACTTCGATCTCCCGGTCAAACGCTGTTTGCTCGAACGAAGCGCTGGCCATGGCATCGGCCATTGCCTCGAGGGCGACTTCCAGGCGGTTGCTTGGCAGCGTGACAGGGAAGTAGGTGGCGTCTTGTGTAGTGGCGGCGTTCGGCTCGCCTCCGATCCGGGTGATCAGTGTCGAGTACTCGCCAGGCTCAAGTTTGCTGCTGCCCTCGAACATCAAATGTTCCAGAAGGTGAGACAGCCCGGAGTGACCTGGTGGTTCGTAGCTGGCACCTACGTGGTACCACAATTGTGCGCTGGCCAACGGCGCGCGGTGGTCTTCACGCAGGTAGACCGCCAGCCCGTTGTCCAGGGTGAAGTGCTGCAGCGCAGGTGCGCTGGCAGCGGTAGGTTGTATCAGTGAAGCCATGGTCGAGTTGCTCCTGTTGTCAGTGAACAGGAGCAGCTTCGTTGAGTGTGACGGACCGTCAGCGTTACTTATTTACGACCTTGGGCCGGGGGCTTCAGCCCCGTTGCCAGAGTGCGTAATGCACCTGGCCTGTCTTTTTCTCACGGTGCAGGCGCCAGTTGCCAGGCATCTGCAGGGTGGAGGGCGCGGCTTCGCTTTCGGTGTAGATCCAGGCGTTTTCCCGCAGCCACTGGCCTTGCTCCAGCAGGTTGCAGGCGTTGGCCAGCAAGTCCTGATGGAACGGCGGGTCGAGGAACACCACATCGAACTGCTGCTTTACCGGGCCTTGCAGGTAGCGCAGGGCATCGGTCTGCAGAATTTGCCCGCGTGGGCAGCGCAGGATCTCGAGGTTGTTCTTCAGGTTGGCGATGGCGGCCGGGTTGCTGTCCAGCGCCACGGCGTCCTGGGCACCGCGGGACAAAGCCTCCAGTACCAGGGCGCCACTGCCGGTGAAGGCATCCAGTACCCAGGCACCCTCGATGTAGGGCGCCAGCCAGTTGAACAGGGTCTCGCGGACGCGGTCGGTGGTTGGCCGTAGGCCATCGCCTTCAGGCACCGCCAGGCGGCGGCTGCGCCACTCGCCAGCGATGATGCGCAGGTGGCCCTGGCCCTTGCTCTGGCCCTGATTGGTACGGGCGGGCGGGGTGGATCTTGGCATTAGTGCTCCGGTACGCCGAGCGGTTGGTCGGCGGGTTTTTCAGTGGGGGCAGGCAGCGGTTTCTGAGGCACTTTCGGGCCAGTGGTGACAATCACCAGTTTATCGGCAGACAGGTGCTTGTTCATGGCCGCTTTTACCTGCTCGACCGTAAGTGACTGGGACTGTTGCATGAAGTCTTCCAGCCAGGTAAGCGGCAAATTATAGAAGCCGATCGCGCCCAGTTGGCCGACGATGCTCGCATTGCTGGCGTTGGACAGCGGGAAGCTACCGGCCAGTTCACGTTTGGCGTCGTCCAGCTCCTGCTGGGTCGGGCCTTCTTTCAGGTATTCGGCAAGGATGTCCTGCACCAGCTTGAGCGTGCCTTCGCTGAGCTCGGCACGGGTCTGCAGGTTGATCATGAACGGTCCACGTACCTGCATCGGGCTGAACACCGAGTAGACGCCGTAGGTCAGGCCGCGTTTTTCCCGCACTTCGCTCATCAGCCGGGTGCCAAAGGCACCACCGCCGAGAATCTGGTTGCCCAGCGACAGGGCTGCCCAGTCTGGGTCCTGGCGGTCGATGCCCAGTTCGGCCAGCATCAGGTGGGTCTGCTTGGACGGGAAGTCAATGTGCGTCAGGCCGGCCTTGGGCTCAGCGGGTTCAGCTGGTTTCGCCAGCGCAGGGCCTTTGGGCAGGGCGGCCGAAACCTGGGCGGCGATGCTTTCAGCTTCGCTGCGGCTTAGGTCGCCCACTAGCGCAATGACCGCGTTACCAGCAGCGTAGGCCTTGGTATGGAACTCGCGCAACTGCTCCAGCGTAATGCCTGGCACGCTCTCTGCGGTGCCATCGCTGGGGTGGGCGTAAGGGTGGTCGCCGTAGAGCTTGGCGAACAGGGCTTTGCCGGCAATCTTGCCGGGGTTCTGCTTTTCGTACTCGAAGCCGGCCAGCAGCTGGTTCTTGATGCGCTTGAGCGCATCTTCCGGGAAGGTCGGTTTGCCCGTCACTTCGGCGAAAAGCTTGAGCGCGGGGTCTCGCTTGTCCTTCACACTGAGGCTGCGCAGCGACGCAACTGCCATGTCGCGGTACGAACCGTTGCCAAAATCCGCACCCAGCCCCTCGAAACCTTCGGCGATGGCGGTCACGTCCTTGCCGGCCACGCCTTCGTTGAGCATGGCGTTGGTCAGGGCGGCCAGGCCAGGGGTGTTTCCATCCTGGCTGCTGCCAGCGGCGAAGGTCACGCGCAGATCGAACATCGGCAGTTCGCGCGCCTCGACGAAGAGCACGCGGGCGCCTTCGGCGGTGGTCCAGTTCTGGATGTTCAGCTGGCGTCGGCTCGGTGCTTTGCCGTCCAGCTCAGCCAGCGACTGCAGGGTGTTGGCAGGGCGGGCAGCGGGAGTCTCTGCCTCGGACTGGGCCGGGCGCGCCAGGACGGCGGCCACTGCCACCACCAATGCAATGATGCCCGTACCGATCAGGGTGTAGCGTGGTGCGCTGCGATCACTCATGAGCGGACTCCTCAGGCAGTACGTGGGCAACGCTCAGGCGTTCACGGGTGAAATAGGTGCGCGCGGCGTTCTGCACGTCTTGAGGGGTCACGCGCTTGAGCTCGTCCAGTTCGCTGTCGATCAGCTTCCAGGACAAGCCGACCGTTTCCAGCTGGCCAATGGTAGTGGCCTGGCTGCTGATGGAGTCGCGGTCGTAGACCAGGCCGGCGATGACCTGGGCACGCACGCGCTCCAGCTCCTCGGCGCTGGGAGGCGTGGTCTTGAGTTCTTCAAGCAACTGCCAGATACCTTTTTCCACCTCTTCGAGCGTTTTTTGCTTTTGCACGTTCGGTGTGGCTGAGATCAGGAACAGGCTGTCGCCACGGGTGAAGGCGTTGTAGCTGGAGGATGCGCCAGCAACCAACTCCTGGCCCCGTTCCAGACGTGCAGGCATGCGTGCGCTGTAGCCGCCGTCGAGCAGGGCCGAGATCAGGCGCAGGGCATGTACGGTGCGCGGTTCCTTGGCAGTTGCCAGTCCAGGCACATTGAACCCGTAGATCAGGCTCGGCAATTGGGTGCGTACGTGCAGGGTCAGCTGGCGCTGGCCCGGTTCGGCCAGCTCCAGCGGCAGTTTGGCCGGCGGCACGTTGCGTTTGGGAATGCCGCCGAAGTACTTCTGCGCAAGGCCTTTGACCTCATCGGCGGTGACATCCCCCACCACGACCAGGGTGGCATTGTTCGGGGCGTACCAGGATTCGTACCAATGGCGCAGCTCTTCGACCTTCATGCGCTCAAGGTCGGCCATCCAGCCGATGGTCGGGGTGTGGTAGCCACTGGCCGGATAGGCCATCGCGCGGAACAGCTCGAACGCCTTCGAGCTGGGCTGGTCGTCGGTGCGCAGGCGGCGTTCTTCCTTGATCACCTCGATTTCGCGGGCAAATTCGTCGGCGGGCAGGCGCAGGCTGGCCAGACGGTCGGCCTCCAACTCCATGGCCACCGGCAGGCGGTCGCGGGCAAGGACCTGGTAATAAGCCGTGTAATCGTCGCTGGTGAATGCGTTTTCCTCGGCGCCGAGGTCGCGCAGAATGCGTGAGGCTTCGCCGGGGCCGATCTTGGCGCTGCCTTTGAACATCATGTGCTCAAGGGCATGGGACAGTCCGGTCTGGCCCGGTGTCTCGTAGCTCGAGCCAACCTTGTACCAGATCTGTGAGACCACCACTGGGGCGCGGTGGTCCTCGCGCACGACCACTTTCAGGCCGTTGTCGAGAATGAACTCGTGGGTGGGTTGCACATCGGCGGCAAGGGCCGCGAGCGGCAGACAGAGTGTGCCGAGCAACAGGCCAGCGGCGCGGCGGGCTAGAGCATTCATACGGTGTTTAACCTGTTCGGCGGCCCGCTGGGTTTAGCGCCAGCAGGCCAGGAGGTGCTAGGATACTGATCCGGTTGCCTGGCGACCATGCCTGTCGCCGTTCTGGCCCACAGGACCTACGACAAAACATTGCGCATGAACCAGCCGGATTCAAAATAGTCTGTTCTGCGTTTAAAGAATTCCCGATGCGCCAAGTGCTGGCCCATCGCTACCCTGAGATAGCCGTCTTCCATGTTTGGTTCCAACGACGACAAAAAAGCGCCGGCCGAGGCTGGCGAGAAAAAAGGCCTGTTCAGCTGGTTTCGCAAGAAGCCGCAGCAACCTGTCGCCGAACAGCCACAGTCTCCTGAGCCGCAGGCCGCCGAACCGGTAGCGCCGCAGCCCGCCGTCGAGCAGCCATCGGTCGCTCCGGTCGAGCCGGTTTTGCCAGTGGTCGAAGCACCCGCGCCCGAACCCGTGGCTTCCCAGCCGCTGCAAGCCCCGCAGCCGGAGCCGGTAGCCTCCCAACCTTTGCAAGCCACGGCGCCTGAGCCGATCGCCTCCATGCCGCTGCAAGCGGTGCCGGTCGAGGCCGCGCCGGAGATCGAGCACGCTGCGCCGGTCAGCAACCTGGTGCTGCCGGTTGCCGAGGAGCCTGTGGCCCTGGTGCCGGATCTCGAACCCAAGGCTCCACCCGCCATCCCGGCACGCCCCGCTCCAGAACCCGTTGAGCCTGTGGTCCCGGTCTTGGCGCCTGCCCCGGTTGCTGTTGCCGTGCCGACGCCTGTCGAGCCTGAACCGGCCCCGGTCGCCGCCGTCGTGTCGGCGCCCGTCGAGCCCGAGCTGACCCCGGTCGTCGCTGAACAGTCCAAGCCCGGCTTCTTCGCCCGCCTCAAGCAGGGCCTGTCCAAGACCAGTGCCAGCATCGGCGAAGGCATGGCCAGCCTGTTCCTGGGCAAGAAGGCCATCGACGACGATCTTCTCGACGAAATCGAGACGCGTCTGCTGACCGCCGACGTGGGCGTCGAGGCCACCTCGACCATCGTCCAGAACCTCACCCAGAAGGTTGCCCGCAAGCAGCTGGCCGACGCCGACGCACTGTACAAGTCGTTGCAGGAAGAATTGGCGGCCTTGCTGCGTCCAGTCGAGCAGCCGCTGAAGGTCCAAGCCCAGAACAAGCCCTACGTGATCCTGGTGGTTGGCGTTAACGGCGCTGGCAAGACCACCACCATCGGCAAACTGGCCAAGAAGCTGCAGCTCGAAGGCAAGAAAGTCATGCTGGCCGCTGGCGATACCTTCCGTGCCGCTGCGGTGGAGCAGTTGCAGGTGTGGGGCGAGCGCAACCAGATCCCGGTGATCGCCCAGCACACCGGTGCCGACTCCGCTTCGGTGATCTTCGACGCCGTTCAGGCCGCCAAGGCCCGTGGCGTTGACGTGCTGATCGCCGATACCGCCGGGCGTCTGCACACCAAGGACAACCTGATGGAAGAGCTGAAGAAGGTCCGTCGGGTAATTGGCAAGCTCGACGCCGAGGCGCCCCACGAGGTGCTGCTGGTGCTCGATGCCGGTACTGGGCAGAACGCCATCAGCCAGGCCAAGTACTTCAACCAGAGTGTCGAACTGACCGGCCTGGCCCTGACCAAGCTGGACGGCACTGCCAAAGGTGGGGTGATTTTCGCCCTGGCCAAGCAGTTCAACATTCCGATCCGCTTCATTGGTGTCGGTGAAGGCATTGACGACCTGCGCACCTTTGAAGCTGAACCCTTCGTCAAAGCCTTGTTCGCCGAGCGAGAGCACCCATGATCCGATTCGAACAGGTTGCCAAGCGCTACCCCAATGGCCATGTCGGCTTGCATGAGCTGAGTTTCCGGGCGCGCCGGGGCGAATTCCTGTTCGTCACGGGCCACTCGGGTGCCGGCAAGAGCACCTTGTTGCGCCTGCTGCTGGCCATGGAGCGTCCGACCAGCGGCAAGCTGATGCTGGCAGGGCAGGACCTGGGGCAGATCAGCAATTCGCAGATCCCGTTCCTGCGCCGGCAGATCGGCGTGGTGTTCCAGAACCACCAGTTGCTGTTCGATCGCACGGTGTTCAACAACATCGCTTTGCCGCTGCAGATTCTCGGGCTGTCCAAGGCCGAAATCGCCAAGCGCGTGGATTCGGCGTTGGAGCGTGTGTCGCTGACCGACAAGGGCGAGCTGTTCCCGGCCGACCTGTCCACCGGCCAGCAACAGCGGGTGGGTATCGCCCGCGCTATCGTCCATCAGCCGGCCCTGCTGCTGGCCGACGAACCCACCGGTAACCTCGACCCACGCCTGGCGGCGGAAATCATGGGGGTGTTCGAGGACATCAACCGTCTGGGCACCACGGTTTTGATCGCCAGTCACGACCTGGCACTGATCGCGCGCATGCGCCACCGCATGCTGACCCTGCAGCGCGGTCGATTGATCGGCGATGGGGAGGCCGGGCAATGAGCACTACACGTACACCAAAGGTGTCCGAGCGCGTCGCGCCCAAGGCCGCCGACCCTGCGCCGGAGAAGAAAAAACGCGGCGAAAACGACGACGACGGCCCGGATTTCCGCACCCTGCTGCACGCCTGGCTGGAAAGCCACCGCGCCAGCCTGGCGGACAGCCTGCGCCGTTTGGGCAAACAGCCGATCGGCAGCTTCTTCACCTGCCTGGTCATGGCCGTGGCGCTGAGCATGCCCATGGGCTTGTCGTTGCTGCTGAAGAACGTCGAAGTACTGGGTGGTTCCTGGCAGCGTGCCGCGCAGATTTCGCTGTACCTCAAGCTGGACGCTGGCGGTAAGGCCGGGGAAGCCCTGCGGGACGATATCAAAGGCATGCCAGGGGTCGCAGATGCCCAATATGTCAGCCGGGAGCAAGCGTTGGAGGAATTCCAGCAGCAGTCCGGGCTGGGCGAGGCCTTGCGCGAACTGCCCGACAACCCGCTCCCTGGTGTTGTGGTGGTGACGCCGACCGAGGTCGACAAGCCCGCGCTGGAGGCGCTGCGCCAGCGCCTGTCGGAACTGCCTCGGGTCGAAGTGGCGCAGCTTGACCTGGTGTGGGTCGAGCGCCTGGCGGCAATCCTCAAGCTGGGTGACCGGTTCGTCTTCGGCCTGGCGGTCATGTTGATTTCCGCACTGCTGTTAGTAATCGGTAACACAATTCGTCTACATATTGAAAACCGCCGGATCGAGATCGAAGTGATCAAGCTGGTGGGCGGCACCGACAGCTATGTACGCAGGCCTTTCCTCTACATGGGAGCCTTGTATGGACTGGGCGCGGGGCTGTTTGCCTGGGGTATCCTGGCGTTTGGCCTGAACTGGCTGAACGAGGCCGTGGTAGGGCTCTCCGGGCTGTATGGCAGTGATTTCGCCCTGGCTGGCGTACCGGCTTCCGATGGTCTGTCGCTCTTGATTGGTGCGGTACTGTTGGGGTATATCGGTGCATGGATTGCGGTGGCTCGCCATTTGAACGAGCTAGCGCCACGATAGTTTTTTCGTGCCAGCATTGACATTTTTTTCATTTTGGAACTTGTACCGTCGTTCCGGGTCAATGTTGGCAGCGCTCACAAGGCGCGAGTTTTGAAAGTCGGAGGTTCTTGAATGACCACATCGTTGCAACCTGCCTATGCCCTGGTTCCTGGTGCAAACCTGGAGGCCTACGTGCACACGGTCAACAGCATTCCGCTGCTGACTGTCGAGCAGGAGCGTGATCTGGCCGAGCGTCTCTACTATGAGCAGGATCTCGAGGCCGCTCGGCAAATGGTGATGGCCCACCTGCGTTTCGTCGTACACATCGCCCGTAGCTACGCCGGCTACGGTCTGGCCCAGGCCGACCTTATCCAGGAAGGCAATGTCGGCCTGATGAAGGCGGTCAAGCGCTTCAACCCGGAAATGGGCGTGCGCCTGGTGTCGTTCGCAGTGCACTGGATCAAGGCAGAGATCCACGAATTCATTCTGCGCAACTGGCGCATCGTCAAGGTGGCGACCACCAAGGCCCAGCGCAAGCTGTTCTTCAACCTGCGCAGCCAGAAGAAGCGTCTGGCGTGGCTGAACAACGATGAAGTCCATCGTGTAGCTGAAAGCCTGGGTGTCGAGCCGCGCGAAGTGCGTGAGATGGAAAGCCGCCTGAGTGGCCAGGACATGGCCTTTGACCCGGCCGCCGAGGCCGACGATGACAGTGCCTTCCAGTCGCCTGCGCATTATCTGGAAGACCACCGTTACGACCCGGCTGTGCAGCTGGAGGATGCCGACTGGAGCGACAACTCCACCAGCAACCTGCACGAAGCACTGCAAGGCCTGGACGAACGTAGCCGCGACATTCTCTACCAGCGTTGGCTGGCCGAGGAGAAAGCGACCTTGCATGAGCTGGCGGACAAGTACAGTGTGTCGGCCGAGCGTATTCGCCAGTTGGAGAAGAACGCGATGAACAAGGTCAAGGCGTTGATCACCATCTGATCAAGCTTGGTTGTATTGAAAAGCCGCTGGCCCGAATGGGCTGAGCGGCTTTTTTATTTGTGCAGGCTCTGATGGCCCTATCGCCGGCAAGCCGGCTCCCACAGGTACCGCGCAGCTCCCAGTGTGGGAGCCGGCTTGCCGGCGATAGGGCGATTAGAGTTTGCGCGAAGCATCCAGCTGCATCAGGTAGCTAGGCCCACCCAACTGGCTCATCTGCCGTCTGATCCACCCCGCCCGGCTGGCCACATAGGCGCTCGGCCGGCTGGCACTCCATTTGATCGGGCTTGGCAGCACAGCCGCCAGCTGCGCGGCCTGCTGGCGACTCAGGCGCTTGGCGTCCACGCCAAAGTGGTAGCGCGCCGCCGCCTGGGCACCGAACACGCCTTTGCCCCATTCGGCGCTGTTCAGGTAAACCTCCAGAATCCGCTCCTTCGACCAGAACAGCTCGATCAGTGCCGTGAACCAGGCCTCCAGCCCTTTGCGTAGCCAACTGCGGCCGGACCACAGGAACAGGTTCTTCGCCACTTGCTGTGTCAGGGTGCTCGCTCCGCGAATGCTGCCGCCCCGCTCGTTGTAGGCCAAAGCTGCCTGGATGGCGGGAATGTCGAAGCCCCAGTGGCTGGCGAACTTCTGGTCTTCGCCGGCAATGACCGCGACTTTCAGCTCATCGGAGATGTTCTCCCAAGGCTCCCAGTCGCGCTGCAGGTCGATGGGGTCGCCGTTGAACCAGGACTCGACCTTGCGCTCGACCATCAGCGCGGTGCCCGGCGGCGGCACCCAGCGGAACACCAGCACCAGCACGACACTGCCGGCAGCGAACCAGAGCAGGGCGCGGGCGAAGCGGCGAAGGTAGGATGACAGCATGGTGATAGCTTGGCCGGACCGGTGGAACGGGCCATTATACAGACCCGATACAAGGAGTCGTCCCATGCTTCGCAGCTTCCTGATGCTCGCTGCCTTTTTCGGTTTTACCGGTGTCGCCCTGGGCGCATTCGCCGCGCACGGTCTTAAAAGCCGCCTGACGGCCGACTACCTGGCCATCTTCCAGACTGGCGTCACTTACCAGTTGGTGCATGCACTGGCGATCTTCGGTGTTGCCGTGCTCTCGGCGCATCTGCCTGGGCGCCTGGTGGGTTGGGCGGGCGGTCTGTTCGCGGTGGGTATCCTGTTGTTCTCCGGCAGCCTGTATGTGCTGACTCTGAGCGGATTGGGCAAATTGGGCATGATCACCCCAATCGGCGGCCTGTGCTTCCTCGCCGGTTGGCTGTGCCTGGGCCTGGCAGCCTGGCGGTTGGGCTGACCAAACGGTCCACTCTCACGACTAATGGTGTCCGCCGGCCTTGGGTTGAAGCGCCGATCAGCGCTAGAATGCGTGCCCCCAAAGCACAATGGTGGCCGTGCGCATGCGCATTCAACTGAACGGTGAACCTTACGAATTGCCCGCTGGCGAGAGCGTCGCGGCCCTGCTGACCCGCCTGGAACTGGCCGGGCGCCGGGTCGCGGTGGAACTGAACCTGGATATCGTGCCGCGTAGCCTGCACGACACCACGCTGCTCAATGACGGCGACCAGGTTGAAGTGGTCCACGCCATCGGTGGTGGCTAAGCCCGGTTTGGCAATTCACCTGCAAGTCCCGCAACCTTTTCCCGAGGAACAACGATGAGCAACGTTCGTAGCGACAAGCCTTTCACCCTGGCCGGGCGCACGTTTGAGTCGCGCCTGCTGGTCGGTACCGGCAAGTACCGTGACATGGAAGAAACCCGTCTGGCCATCGAGGCTTCGGGTGCCGAGATCGTCACTGTCGCCGTGCGCCGCACCAACATCGGCCAGAACCCGGGCGAACCGAACCTGCTCGACGTGCTGCCACCGGACCGCTACACCATCCTGCCGAACACCGCTGGCTGCTACGACGCGGTCGAAGCTGTGCGCACCTGCCGCCTGGCCCGAGAGCTGCTGGATGGCCACAACCTGGTCAAGCTGGAAGTGCTGGCAGACCAGAAGACCCTGTTCCCGAACGTGATCGAAACCCTCAAGGCCGCCGAAGTGTTGGTCAAGGACGGTTTTGACGTGATGGTCTACACCAGCGACGACCCGATCATCGCCCGTCAACTGGCTGAAGCCGGTTGCATCGCGGTGATGCCGCTGGCTGGTCTGATCGGCACTGGCCTGGGTATCTGCAACCCTTACAACCTGCAGATCATCCTGGAAGAGTCCAAGGTGCCAGTGCTGGTCGATGCCGGCGTGGGTACCGCCTCCGACGCCACCATCGCCATGGAAATGGGTTGCGAAGCGGTGCTGATGAACTCGGCCATCGCCCACGCCCAGCAACCGGTGCTGATGGCTGAAGCCATGAAGCATGCCATTGTCGCGGGCCGCATGGCTTACCTCGCCGGGCGCATGCCGAAGAAACTCTATGCCAGCGCATCCTCGCCGCTGGATGGTCTGATCAAGTAAGAGCCCCTGATGACTGAATCGCAAGATACGCCGAGCACCGCTGACGGCGAAGCGCGCCCCCACCGCCGCATCAAGAGTTTCGTGATGCGTGCCGGGCGCATGACCGAAGGCCAGCAACGAGGCCTCGACCAGGGTGGCCCGCAGTTCATCCTGCCGCTGGCTGACAGCCCGGTGGACTACGACCAGGTGTTTGGCCGTTCGGCGCCGCGTACTCTGGAAATCGGCTTCGGCATGGGCCATTCCCTGCTGGAAATGGCTGCTGCCGCGCCGGAGCTGGACTTCATCGGTGTCGAAGTGCACCGTCCGGGCGTTGGCGCGCTGCTCAACGGCGTGCTGACCCAGGGCCTGAAGAACCTGCGGGTGTATGACTGCGACGCCATCGAAGTGCTCAACCGCTGCGTGGCCGACAACAGCCTCGACCGCCTGATGCTGTTCTTCCCTGACCCATGGCACAAGGCGCGCCACCACAAGCGCCGTATCGTGCAGCTGGAGTTTGCCGAGCTGGTTCGACGCAAACTGAAGCCGGGCGGCGTGTTCCACATGGCCACCGACTGGGAGCCGTATGCCGAGTACATGCTGGAAGTGATGAGCGCGGCACCGGGTTATCGCAACCAGGCGGCCGATGGTGCTTATGTCCCGCGTCCGGAAGAACGTCCGATCACCAAGTTCGAGCGCCGTGGTGAGCGCTTGGGGCATGGGGTGTGGGATCTGAAGTTCGAGAAGGTGGATTGATCGGCTGTTTTAGCCATTCGATGCACTGATGCCTGCAGAAATGCAGGCGCAAAAAAACCGCCCTGAGAAGGGCGGTTTTTTTATTGAAGTGATAGGACTGAGTATCCTTCGCTTCGGAACTTCACTGAAAACCCTCCACACGAAATCGATCATAGGCAGCCCGAATGGGGGCGTCAATGTTGGAAATATCCAGCATTAAGTGTGTCAGAGCGGTTAACAGCCCTGAGTGGATATTCCAAGTATTATCGCGCTGCTCCTGTGTGGATCAATTCAGTGATGGGCCGGGTTGTAGATGAATTCTGCTTTCCGGCCCCTTCGACATGGCCTGAGAACCGTGCCGGTGAGTGATTTTCGAAGGGCCATTGACCTGGCCACTTCACTGAGAACCCTCCACATGGTTTTCGAAGGCATCGAAGTACCGGTTAGATGCTGGAAGATTGGCCCGCCAACACGGAGGCCAAGGCATATGAAGCATTTGCTTGATGCGCTGAGCCGCGTCTGGAAGCTCATCCGGATCTTGACTGTGCTCAAGACCGTACGGGACTTCATGCGTGATCACTTCGACGATGCCCAGTAAGGGCTAGTCAGGTGGTAGGGCTGCCCTGGTTTCCCGGGGCAGCTTTTAGCAGTCCTTACCCGCGGCGATCAGCCACCACGCCAATCAACACCAGCACCACCAGCAGCACGGGTGCCAGCGCATAGTTGTTGAACTGCCCAAGCCCCTTCACCACCCACGGCGTCGCATAGATCAGCGCCGCACCGCTGCCAATCATCACCAGCAAGGCCATGAACGGCACGCGCAGTGCGCCAGCCAGACCGCCCAGGCGTTGCTCCACCCAGCCTTTGATATCGGTGCCGAACAGCACCAGCAGGCAGCCCACCAGGGCCAGGGAAATCTCCGACAGGTTGCTACGGCTCCAACGGGAAACCGTCGCCAGCAGATCAAGTACCAGATCCATGGGTCATCCTTAGGTCAAGAAATACTGCAGCAGGTCATTGAGGAACAGCTGGCCCCGTGGCGTGGCCACCAGTCGATCCGGTTCGACCTGCAAAAGGCCCTTTTGTTCGGCGGCGCGGCGCGCCTCGGCCAGCTGTTCCAGCGGCAGGCCGGTTCGCTGGGTGAACAGCTCAGCTTCAACACCCTGGGTCAGGCGCAGAGCGTTCATCAGGAACTCGAACGGTAGCTCATCGGCAGGCAGCAGCTTCTCGCCAGCCTTGAACGGCTTGGCCAGGTTCAGGTAGTCCTTGGGTAGCCGGGTTTTCCAGGTGCGCAGGATGCGCCCGTCGGCGAAGGTCAGCTTGCCATGGGCGCCGGCGCCAATGCCGATGAAGTCGCCGAAGCGCCAGTAATTGAGGTTGTGCCTGGCCGGTCGACCCGGCTGGGCGTAGGCGGACACTTCGTACTGGGCGAAGCCGTGCTCGGCCATCAGAGCCTGGCCCGCTTCCTGGATGTCCCAGAGGATATCGTCCTCCGGCAGCTCGGGCGGCTGGTTCCAGAACACGGTGTTCGGCTCGACGGTCAACTGGTACCAGGACAGATGCGTCGGCCCCAGGTCGATGGCCTGGCGCAGGTCGCCCAGCGCGTCTTCCAGCGACTGGTCGGGCAGGCCGTGCATCAGGTCCATGTTGAAGTTGTCGAAGCCGGCAGCGCGTGCCATGCCGGCAGCACGGATCGCTTCATCGCCATTGTGGATGCGGCCCAACGCTTCGAGCTTGGCCGGCTGGAAGCTTTGCACGCCAATGGACAGGCGGTTGATTCCGGTCTGTCGGTAGGCTTTGAACTTCTCCTGCTCGAAAGTACCCGGGTTGGCCTCCAGGGTGATTTCGATATCCGCCGCGAACGGAATACGCTGCTCGACACCTCGCAGCAGGCGGCCGAGGGCGTTGGCGCTGAACAGGCTCGGGGTGCCGCCGCCGAAGAAGATCGAGCTGATCGGGCGGCCTTGTACCGCCACCAACTCCTGGTCGAGATCGGTCAGCAGCGCGTCGACGTAGGCATCTTCCGGCAATTCAGGCCCGGCGGCGTGGGAGTTGAAGTCGCAGTAGGGGCACTTGCGCACGCACCACGGGATATGGATGTACAACGCCAGGGGCGGCAGCACGGCGAAACCCGCCGCACCTGGCAGGTGCGGTCGGGTGGACAGCTTATCGGTCATGCCAGGCCCAGACGTTGACGCAGCAGGGCCATGGCGCGGGCGCGGTGGCTAAGCTGGTTCTTCTCGACAGGTGGAAGGTCGGCGCTCGAACAGCTGCGCTCCGGCACCCAGAACAGCGGGTCGTAGCCGAAGCCGTGTTCGCCACTGGCCTCGAACAGGATCTGCCCGTGCCACAGGCCTTCACACAGGATCGGCAGTGGGTCGTCGGCATGGCGCACCAAGGCCAGCACGCAGACGAACTGGGCGCCGCGCTGGTCCTGGGGGACATCTTTCAGGGCTTCGAGCAGCTTGGCATTGTTTGCCGCGTCACCCTTGCCGTCGGCATAGCGCGCCGAGTAGATGCCCGGCGCACCGCCGAGGAAGTCCACGGCCAGGCCGGAGTCGTCGGCCAGGGCCGGCAGGCCGGAGATACGCGCTGCGTTACGTGCCTTGAGGATGGCGTTTTCGACGAACGACAGGCCGGTTTCTTCGGGTTCTACCTGGCTGAACTCGCCAATCGAGCGCAGTTGGACGGATGCTCCGAGCATGGCCTGGAGTTCCTTGAGCTTGCCGGCGTTGTGGCTGGCCAATACGAGTTGCTGGAAATTCATCATTCGCCTGGGAATACTTCCTGATTGAAGCTGAGTTTATGGCTGACGCCGCCAGTTTCGACATTCACGTCGAACGTCAGGGTTTCTGCCTGTTCGATCTTGAACTGGGCGATGTAGTACACCGCACCCTGGTCAGTGATCTGTTTGAACGACAACGGGTTACTGCGCCCGGTCAGGTCTTTCACCGTGCCGCTGACCACCGCCATGGCAGGCTTGCTGGCCTTGAGCACGGCAATGTTCAGCACGCCCTGGTTCTTGCTGCGAGTAAGCCCCGTGGCGGCGGCGATGTCCGGTTGCAGCATGCTCGAGGTGAAGGCGCTGTAGTGGACCGTCACATCGCCGAAGACTTCCTTGCGCTCGGGCTTGGCGGCATCGGCAGCCAGTACCGGCAGGGCCAGGCACAGGCTGATCAGGAACAGGGCTAGGCGACGCATGGTGCATTCCTCCGCTGGGCGTCAGACCGCGAGCTGGTGCTCCTGCAGGCCAGGGCTGCTGACGCGATAAATGCCGATTTCACCTAGAAGATTAGGCCAAAGCCGCCCGCCCCACCCGTTACGGTGCAAATGGTCGACCGCCAGGCGGTCGAGCACCTTGGCGTGGCGCTCGTGGCACAGCTGTTCGAAGTCGGCGAAGGTGCAGAAGTGGATGTTCGGTGTGTTGTACCAGGTATACGGCATGAAGTCCGATACCGGCATGCGGCCTTTGGTCGCCAGGTACCAACGGCAGCGCCAGTGGCCGAAGTTGGGGAAGGTGATGATGCAATGGCGGCCGACGCGCAGCATCTCGTCCAGGATGCGGTCGGGGTACTCCACCGCCTGCAGGGCCTGGGTCATGATGACCACGTCGAAGCTGTTGCTGGCGAAGTTGCCCAGGCCTTTGTCCAGGTCCTGCTCGATGACGTTGACACCTTTGGCCACGCAGGCGGCGATGTTGTCGGCGTCGATCTCCAGGCCGTAGCCGGTGACCTGCTTGCGATCACGCAGCGAGGCCAGCAACTCGCCATTGCCGCAGCCCAGGTCGAGTACCCGGCTGCCGGCGGGGATCCAGTCGTGGATGATTTCCAGATCGGCTCTCATGCTGTCCTCAGATGGCGATGCGGTTCATGTAGTTCGAGAAGCCCTGAATGTACCGAGGTGTCGGGATCAGGAAGGCATCGTGCCCGTAAGGTGAGTCGATATCCAGGTAACAGACGTTCTTGCGTGCGGCCATCAGGGCGTCGACGATCTCTCGCGAGCGGGCCGGCGAGAAGCGCCAGTCGGTGGTGAACGACATGATGCAATAGTCTGCCTTGACGTGAGCCAGGGTCGCCGCCAGGTCGCCGCCGTGGGCTGCAGCCGGGTCGAAGTAGTCCAGTGCCTTGGTCATCAGCAGATAGGTGTTGGCGTCGAAGCGGCCGGAGAACTCTTCGCCCTGGTAGCGCAGGTAGCTTTCGACCTGGAACTCGACGCTGTGGAAGTCGTAGTTGAGCTTGTCGCTCTTGAGCTCACGGCCGAATTTCTCACCCATCGAGTCATCCGACAGGTAAGTGATATGGCCGACCATGCGGGCCAGCATCAGGCCGCGCTTGGGGATAACGCCTTGATCCTGGAACGAGCCGCCGTGGAATTCGGGGTCGGTGAGGATGGCCTGGCGTGCCACTTCGTTGAAGGCGATGTTCTGCGCCGACAGTTTGGGTGCAGACGCGATGTCTACACAGTGGCGCACGCGGTCGGGGTAGGTCATGGTCCACTGCAAGGCCTGCATGCCGCCCAGGCTGCCGCCCACTACTGCGGCCCATTGCTGGATGCCCAGGCGATCGGCCAGGCGCGCCTGGCTGTGCACCCAGTCCACCACGGTCAATACCGGGAAGTCGGCGCCATAGGGCTTGCCACTGGCTGGGTTGATGCTGCTGGGGCCGGTACTGCCGTTGCAGCCACCCAGGTTGTTCAGGCTGACCACGAAGAAGCGATTGGTGTCGATCGGCTTGCCGGGGCCGATGCAGCTGTCCCACCAGCCCGGCTTGCGGTCGGTGGGGGCATGGTAGCCAGCGGCATGGTGATGGCCGGACAACGCATGGCAGATCAGCACGGCATTGCTCGCGCTGGCATTCAGGGTGCCATAGGTCTCGTAAACCAGCTCGTAGCTGGCCAGCGAGCGGCCACAGGCCAGGGCCAGCGGTTCATCGAACCGGGCAATTTGCGGTGTTACCAGACCGACGGAATCTTCGGGAAGGACAGTGGACATCGACCCTGCTCACGCTTGACGGAGGCGTAAGTCTAAAGAGCGCTACCCCCAGCGGCAAGCAAAGGCTTGCCGCTGGGTATTACGCAGGGTCAGATCATCCGCCACAGTTCCTGTGGCATGCCGGCGTAGGCCGCCAGCGGAGGCATGACGAACGACTGCAGCACCTGGATCGCAATGAAAGCGAAGATCGGCGAAATGTCCATGCCGCCCAGGTTAGGCACGATGCGGCGGAACGGCGCCAGTACCGGCTCGCTGATCTGGTAGGCCAGCTCGGCGGCAGGGTTGTGGCTGTTCGGCGCAACCCACGAGACGATCACCATGACGATCATCGCGACCCAGAAAATCTTCAGGAACAGCGAAGTGATGCCAATGATCGCCCACATCAGCAGGTGCAGGATGTCGCCGAAGGTGCCGTAGGTGACCATCAGCACGAAGCCCATCAGCAACGCCTGAATGACCACCGACAGCAACAGTGACGAGGTGTCCAGCCCGCCGACGCTCGGGATGATGCGGCGAATCGGCTTGAGCAGTGGCTGCGTGGCGCGCACAGCGAACTGGCACAGCGGGTTGTAGAAGTTGGCCTTGACCAGTTGCAGTACGAAGCGCAGCAGGACGATCACCAGGTACAGGCTGACCAGGGTTTGCACTACGAAAATCAAGGCACCGGACAGTGCATTCATCAAGAACTCCTTATTTGCCCAATTGTTCGGCCAGCTCGGCGGAGCGTTTTGCCGCAGCTTCCAGCGCCTGTTCCACAATGGCTTCGAAGCCGTTGGCCTGGAACGACTTGATGGCCGCTTCGGTGGTGCCGGCTGGCGAGGTGACACGGCGGCGCAGCTCGGCGGCGTCGACATCGCTGGCAACAGCCATGTGCGCAGCGCCCAGTGCGGTCTGCAGGGTCAATTGCGAGGCGGTTTCACGGGGCAGGCCGAGTTTTTCGCCCGCTGCGGTCATGGCCTCGATCAGCAGGAAGAAGTACGCCGGGCCACTGCCGGAGACCGCGGTCACGGCATCCAGTTGCTGTTCTTCATCGAGCCACAGGGCGGTACCCACTGCAGACAGCAGTTGCTCGGCTTGCTGACGCTGCTCGGCAGAAACCTCGGTGGTGGCGTACAGGCCGCTCACGCCTTGGCGCAGCAGGGCTGGTGTGTTGGGCATGCAGCGCACAACTGGGCGCGGACCAAGCCAGGCTTGCAAGCTGGCGCAGGTGATACCGGCGGCGATCGAGACGATCAGCTGGCCATCCTTCAGGTTGGAGGCCAGGGCTTGGCAAACGGTCTTCATGACCTGTGGCTTTACCGCCAGGACGATCACATCAACGCCGTCGATGGCTTGGGCGTTGTCTTCGAAGGTTTCGATGCCGTGCTCGGCTTTGACGCGGGTGCGGGTTTCGGCACCTGGGTCGCTGGCGCGGATCTGCGAGGCGTCCAGGCCCTGGGCGCGCAGGCCGCCGATCAGGCTGGCGGCCATGTTGCCGGCGCCGATGAAGGCAATACGTGTCTTGCTCATGTCAGGTCCTTGAGGGAAAGAGTGAGTAAAGCATGGAATCAAGCGGGGCCGTAGTTGCGCGCGCCGAACAGGGCGGTGCCGATACGCACCCAGGTCGCTCCCTGCGCGATGGCCGCTTCGAGGTCGTGGCTCATGCCCATGGACAAAGTGTCGCAATCAAGGCCCAAACCTTCCTGCAACTGGCGCAGGCTGGCAAAAGCGGCCTCCTGTGCAGCCCGGTCTTCGGTCGGCTCGGGAATTGCCATCAAGCCGCGTAGACGCAGGTTGGGCAGGGCGGCGACAGCCTTGGCCAGCGCAGGCAAGTCGCCTGGCGCGCAGCCAGACTTGCTGTCTTCGCCGCTGACGTTCACTTGCAGGCAGATATTCAGCGGCGGCAACCCGGCAGGCCGTTGTTCGGACAGGCGTTGGGCGATCTTCAGGCGGTCCACGGAATGTACCCAGTCGAAGTGCTCGGCGATGGCTTTGGTCTTGTTCGACTGAATGGGGCCGATGAAGTGCCAGATCAAGGGCAGGTCGCGCAGCTCGTCCTGTTTGGCCAGGGCTTCCTGCAGGTAGTTTTCGCCGACATCGCGAACGCCTGCGGCATGGATCTCGCGGATGGCGCTGGCGGGCTTGGTCTTGCTCACGGCCAGCAGATGGACGCTGGCCGGGTCGCGCCCTGCAGCCCGTGCCGCGCTTTCGATGCGGCTGGCGAGGGCGGAAAGGTTGTCTGCTATGGTGGACATGGATCGCTGCCGTCGGCTCATGGGTCTGCGGCATTCTACCTGCTTGATGGTCTTTGGGGAGTCTCATGGACGTGACCGACCTCTTGGCCCGGGCTATGGATGCAGGGGCTTGTGACCTGCACCTGGCTGCGGGTGACGTACCGCTGATACGCCTGGATGGTGAACTGCAACGCCTGGATCTGCCGCCCTTGTCGGCGACGGCGGTTCATGACGGGCTGGCGCATCTGCTCGACGAAGCGCAATGTCGTCAGTGGACACAAGGCGATGAGCTGGACATGGCGCTGGACCTGCCGTCGCTTGGACGCTTTCGCTTGAATCTGTTTCGCCAGTTGAATGGGCCAGGGGCCGCTATTCGGATCATTCCGAAACGAATTGCGACACTCGAAGAACTTGCCCTCACAGAAGTGTTTCGAGCTGTTTCGCAATGCGTCGACGGCCTGATCCTGGTGGGAGGGCCGACCGGAAGTGGAAAGTCCAGTACGCTGGCGGCACTGGTCGATCAGCTCAATCGTGAGCGGTCGTTGCACATCATCACCCTCGAAGACCCTATCGAAGTTATCCACAATCGGCAGCGCAGCCTGGTCAACCAGCGCGAGGTCGGGCGCCATTGCCGTGACTTTGCCCAGGGGTTGCGCAGTGCATTGCGCCAGGACCCGGATGTCATCGTGATTGGCGAGTTGCGGGACCTTGAAACGATTCGTCTGGCGTTGCGCGCCGCCGAAACCGGCCACCTGGTGCTGGCGACCGTCCACACCCGCTCGGCCATCAGCAGCATCGACCGACTGGTGGAGGTGTTCGCTGCCGAGGAGAAAACCTTGGTCAGAGCCATGCTGGCGGAGTCCTTGCGCCTGGTAATGGCGCAGGTTTTGGTAAGGCGCAGAGGTGGTGGCCGTGTGGCAGCAAGGGAAGTGCTGGTGGCGACGTCCGCTGTGCGCAACTTGATTCGCGAAGGGCGGATGGCGCAGTTGCAGTCGGTGATGCAGTCGGGGGCGGCGGCGGGGATGAGAACGATGGAGGGGGCGATGGAAACTTTACGGGCAGCAGGGGTGATCGACGCGTCGTAGCGCCCCCTGTCACCTACTGGTATCTGCCTGTACCGGCCTCATCGCCGGCAAGCCGGCTCCCACAGGTTTCAGTGATCTCAAGATCAGCGCGGTCCATGTGGGAGCCGGCTTGCCGGCGATGGCGCCAGTGAGCTTAGCGCTTGGCCAGCGCCAGCTGCTGCTGTTCCTTCGGCAACACCCGCTTGGCAACAACGTAGTGTTTCTGCCAGTAAGGCTTGCTCAGGGTGTCGATGCTCACCCGCTTGCCGCGGCGCGGTGCATGGATGAAGCGGTCGTTGCCCAGGTAGATGGCAACGTGGTTGACCCGACGGCTCTTGATGTTGAAGAAGATCAGGTCGCCCGGCTTGAGGTCACTTTTTGCCACCTTGACGCCCTGGCCTTGAGCCATGGCATTGGAGGTGCGCGGCAGGTCGACATCGGCCACATCGTTGAAGGCGTACTTCACCAGCCCGCTGCAATCGAAGCCCTTGGTCGGGCTGCTACCACCCCAGCGATAGGGGGTGCCCAGCACATTGACGGCCCGGCTGAGCACATTGCTGCTCTGCTTGGGGGACATCGCTGCAACCGGCTGGTATTGAGCGTTGGCGACGTTAGTTGGGCGCGCGCGCAGGTTCGCCTGCTTTGTCGGCGCATGTTTCACGGCGGCATTGGTGGTATAGCCGGTGAAACCGTTGGGTAGACGTTGCTCACGATTGGTGGCGTGGGCGGCCAGGGGTAATAATAGACAGAGGGTCAGCCATGTCTTGAACAAAGGCGGCATAGATGAAGCTCTTTTAAGTGTTTTATGTGTGTTGGCGCGCAACTTTATAACAGCTTTTTGATCACTTTCTGATCCGTTGGTCGATTGTCATGCTGCCGTACGTCGGCCTGCGACGGAAAAGTCACATTTTCTTTTAGAAAATTTTCGGATAACCCACGGGGGCTATGAATGAACAGTTATCAACAGGGGGCGCCAGCCCACGACACCCACAGCAAGGTGCTTGGCTATCTGCTGTGGATTTTCGGCTTCACCGGCTCGCACCGTTTCTATTACGGTAAGCCGATCACTGGGACGATCTGGTTCTTCACCCTGGGACTGCTGGGGATCGGCTGGCTGATCGACCTGTTCCTGATCCCGTCGATGGATCGCGAGGCCGACCTGCGTTTTCAGCCGGGGCGGGTAGATTACAACCTTGCCTGGATCCTGCTGACTTTCCTCGGCATCTTCGGTGCCCACCGCCTGTACCAAGGCAAGTGGATCAGCGCGATCATCTACTTTTTCACCGGCGGGCTGTTCCTGCTGGGCGTGCTGTATGACTTCTGGACGCTGAACAGCCAGATCTCCCAGGTCAACGCCGAGCGTCGCTGACAGAAAAAAGGCCTTGTCGCGCTGAGCGGCAAGGCCTTGTCGTTACTGGCGGGTCTGACGTTGCTGCAGCAGCAGGTTGCTGAAGCCAGCGCCTGCCAGCTGCTTTTGCGCCGACGTCAGTTGTTCACGGTTACTGAACGGCCCGACCAGCACGCGGTACCAGGTCTCTTCCTTGACCGTGCCCGACTCCACCTTCACCGCTTGGCCAAGCAGGATGATCTGCGCCCGTACCTTGTCTGCATCGGCTTGCTTGCGGAACGAGCCAGCCTGCAGGAAGAACTGGGTGGTGGCTGCCGGCTTGATCACTGGCGGTGCCGGAGGCGGTGTTTGACCCATCAGCGCGGCCTGGGCGCGGGCAGTGTCGATCTTGGCCGCCTCAGCTGGCGTTACCGGCGTCACTGGCTGGGCCGGTACTGGTGGTGTTTTTTCCGGTACAGCTTCCGGCGGCACGATGACCTCGGACTCTGGCAGCAGCGTGTAGAAGTCGTACTTCGGTTTCACTGGCTGCTGCGGGGTGGCCGGCGCGGTCTTGCTCGCTTCAGCCACCTTTTCAGATTTCTGCTGCTCCGGTTTGGTGCGCTTGATGTCGCCGCCACCTGGTTCAAGCTTCATCAGGAAGACGATGAAGGCGCCTACGGTCAAGCCGACCGCCAGCCACACCCAGCCAGGGATCGGCTGTTTGGACGGCGCCTGTTGGCGGCTGGCGCCGCGCTTGGGAGCAGGTTTTTTCTTGGCAGCCAACTTACATGCGCTCCAGGGTTTCCAGGCCGAGCAGTTCCAGACCTTGTTTCAGGGTACGACCGGTCAGTGCAGCCAGGCGCAGGCGGCTTTGCTGCTGCTCTGGGTTTTCGGCCGCCAGGATCGGGCAGTTCTCGTAGAAGCTGGAGAACAGGCCGGCGAGGTCGTACAGGTAGCTGCACAGCACGTGCGGGGTGCCTTTGTCGGCGACGTTGTTGAGGATTTCGCCGAACTGCGCCAGGCGTGCGGCCAGGTCTTGCTCGTGGGCTGCCTGCAACACGATCTTGCCCTCGACTTCGTCGAAGCCCTTGCCCAGCTTGCGGAACACACCGGCGACGCGGGTGTAGGCATACAGCAGGTAGGGCGCGGTGTTGCCTTCGAAGTTGAGCATCAGTTCGAAGTTGAAGCTGTAGTCGCTGGTGCGGTGCTTGGACAGGTCGGCGTATTTGACCGCGCCGATGCCCACCACTTCGCCGATGTGGCGCAGGTCGTCTTCGGCCAGGCTCGGGTTCTTTTCCTTGACCAGGGCGTAGGCACGCTCCTTGGCTTCGGTAAGCAGGTCGATCAGCTTCACGGTACCGCCGTCACGGGTCTTGAACGGGCGGCCATCGGCGCCGTTCATGGTACCGAAGCCCATGTGCTCCATCTGCATCGGATGGCCGACGAAGCCTGCGCGGCGGGCAACTTCGAACACCTGGTTGAAGTGCAGGGCCTGGCGCTGGTCGACGAAGTACAGGGCGCGGTCGGCTTTAAGCACGTTGCTGCGGTAGCGCACTGCGGCCAGGTCGGTGGTGGCGTACAGGTAACCGCCGTCGGCCTTCTGCACGATTACCGGCAGCGGCTCGCCTTCGGAGTTCTTGAATTCCTCGAGGAATACGCACTGCGCGCCCTGGTCCTCGACCAGCAAGCCCTTGGCCTTGAGGTCGGCGACCACGTTGGCCAGGTCGGCGTTGTAGGCGCTTTCGCCCATCACGTCGGCCATGGTCAGTTTGACGTTGAGCAGCTCGTAGGTCTTCTGGCAGTGGGACAGGGAAATGTCCTTGAAGCGTGTCCACAGGGCCATGCAATCCGGGTCGCCGGCTTGCAGCTTCACAACCAATCCACGCGCGCAGGTGGCGAATTCTTCGGATTCGTCGAAACGCTTCTTGGCGGCGCGGTAGAAGTTCTCCAGGTCCGACAGTTCGTCGCTGGTAATCGGGTTCTCTTCCAGGTAGGCCAGCAGCATGCCGAACTGGGTGCCCCAGTCGCCCACGTGGTTCTGGCGGATCACCTGGTCGCCGAGGAACTCCAGCACCCGCGCGACGCTGTCACCAATGATGGTCGAGCGCAGGTGGCCGACGTGCATTTCCTTGGCCAGGTTAGGGGCCGACATGTCGATCACGACTTTTTCCGCGGCACCGGCCTTGCGCACGCCCAGGTGGGTATCGGCCAGCGCGGCGTCCAGGCGGTTGGCCAGGGCGTCGGTGTTCTGGAAGAAGTTCAGGAAGCCTGGGCCGGCGATTTCGACCTTGCTGATGTCGGCGCTGGCCGGCAGTGCATCGATCAGTTTTTCGGCCAGGTCGCGCGGCTTCATGCCGGCTGGTTTGGCCAGCATCATGGCGATGTTGCTGGCGAAGTCGCCGTGAGTCTTGTCCCGGGCGTTTTCCACCTGGATCGCCGGCGACAGCCCTTCAGGCAGCACACCGTCGGTGACGAGTTGGGTGAGGGCTTGCTGGATCAGCTGGCGAATGGTGTCTTTCATGGGGTTCTCTTTTCGACCGCAAGCGCGGTGGAGCGCCTGGATGCGCAGGTGGAAAAACTGGGCATTATCCGTTGCTGGGGCCGGGTTGCCAACCTTTGCGCGGCAAGCTTAATAAAGGTCCACTGGATCGACATCCAGCGACCAGCGTACCTGGCGCCCGCTCGGCATCTGCTCCAACACTAGCAACCAGGCGCTGATCAGTCGATGCAAGGGGGCGCGGGTATTGGCCTGAATCAATAGTTGCGCGCGGAAGCGTCCGGCGCGGCGCTCCATGGGCGCGGGTACCGGGCCCAACAGCTCGATGCCGGGCAGGGCCTGCTCGGCCACCAGCCGTTCGGCGGCGGCGCACGCTTCGTCAAGGAAGCTTTCTGCCTGGCCCGGCTTGTGGGCTTCGGCGCGCAGAAGGGCAAGGTGGGAGTAAGGGGGCAGGCCGGCCGTGCGGCGCTCGATCAGGGCCTGTTCGGCGAAGGCGAAGTAGCCTTGTTCGGTCAATTGCACCAGCAGGGGGTGGTCGGCCAGGTGGGTCTGGATGATGACTTTGCCAGGCTCTTCGGCACGGCCAGCGCGGCCAGCCACTTGGACGATCAGTTGGGCCATACGCTCGCTGGCGCGAAAATCGCCGGAGAACAACCCGCCATCGGCATCGAGAATGGCCACCAGGGTCACCCGCGGGAAATGGTGACCCTTGGCCAGCATCTGGGTGCCCACCAGAATGCTCGGCTGACCACGCTGGATGGTGGTGAACAGGTTGTGCATGGCGTCCTTGCGGGCAGTGCTGTCTCGGTCGACGCGCAGAATCGGGTAGTCCGGGAACAGTACCTTGAGGCGTTCTTCGGCGCGTTCGGTGCCAGCCCCTACCGGGCGCAAGTCGACGTGATTGCACTGCGGGCACTGCTGCGGCAGGCGTTCGTCATAGCCGCAGTGGTGGCAGCGCAGCACGCCGGAGCGCTGGTGCACGGTCATGCGGGCATCGCAGCGCGGGCATTCGGACAACCAGCCACAGTCGTGGCACAGCAAGGTGGGGGCGAAACCGCGGCGGTTCAGGAACACCAATACTTGCTGGCCGGCTTCCAGGGTCTGGCGGATGGCCTGCTGAAGCGGGCCGCTGATTCCGCTGTCCAGCGGCAGGCTTTTCACATCCAGGCGCAACATGCGTGGAGGGCGCGCGCCACCAGCGCGCTGGTTCATGCGCAGCAGACGGTAACGTCCGCTCAGGGCGTTGTGCAGGGTTTCCAGCGACGGGGTCGCGGAGCCGAGCAGAATCGGGATGTTCTCCTGGTGGGCGCGCACCAGCGCCAGGTCGCGGGCGTGGTAGCGCAAGCCTTCCTGCTGTTTATAGGAGCCGTCGTGCTCTTCGTCGATGATGATCAGGCCCGGGTTCTTCATGGGCGTGAACAGGGCCGAGCGGGTGCCGATGATGATGTCGGCTTCGCCATCACGGGCCGCCAGCCAGGCGTCGAGGCGCTCACGGTCGTTGACGGCCGAATGCAGCAGGGCGATGCGGGCATTGAAGCGCTGCTCGAAGCGCGCCAGGGTCTGCGGGCCCAGGTTGATCTCCGGGATCAGCACCAGCGCCTGTTTGCCGGCTTCAAGGGTCTCGCGGATGAGTTGCAGGTAGACCTCAGTCTTGCCGCTGCCAGTCACGCCGGCCAGCAGGAAGGCGGCGAAGCCACCGAAGCCTTCGCGTATGGTGTCGAAGGCTTCGCGTTGTTCTTCGTTGAGAGGCAATTCAGGCTGGGCCAGCCAGTGCTCATGACGTGCCCCGGGCAGATGGCGGCGCACCTCGACCTGAACCAGGTCCTTGGCCAGCAACAGGTCGAGGCTGTCCTTGTTCAGGTTGAGTTTGCCCAGCAGGCTGTGGGCCACGCCATGCGGGTGCTGGGCCAAAGTCTTGAGCGCGTCGCGCTGGCGAGGCGCGCGGGCGATGCGTGGGTCTTCAAGGCGGGCGCCAGGGGTGACGTGCCAGAACCGTTCCTGGCGCATCTCGGCAGGCTCGCCCTGGCGCAGCAGAGTGGGCAAGGCCCAGCTCAGGGTGTCGCCCAGGCTGTGCTGGTAGTACTGGGCGGTCCACAGGCACAGCTTGAACAATGCGGCTGGCACGGGTGAGACCGGGTCGAGCAGGGCAATTGCCGGCTTGAGCTTCTCGGCGGGCACTTCGCTCTTGTCACAGACCTCTACCAGCACGCCGATGATTTCGCGTCGGCCGAACGGCACGCGGATGCGCATGCCAGGCTCAAGCGCCTGGCGCGCCATGCTCGCCGTTGCCCGGTAGTCGAACAGGCGACGCAAGGGAGAAGGGAGGGCAAGGCGCAGGATGACGTCGGACACGCGGAAGGTCTCGGAAGGGTATTTCAACGAGTGGCGAGACTAGCAGACGACCGTCGGTACAAGCGACAACTTGCGCTGACGCCGCACTCTGGTATTATTCGCCGCCTAATTACGTGCGGTATTCAACAATTGGTGTTGGGTGGCGGCACGCAGCTCGAGGAAGTGACCATGAAAGCAGATATTCATCCGAACTACGAAGTAGTTGCAGTCACCTGCAGCTGCGGCAGCAAATTCGAAACCCGTTCGACCCTGGCCAAGCCGCTGGCGATCGACGTGTGCTCCCAGTGCCACCCGTTCTACACTGGTAAGCAGAAAGTCCTGGACACCGGTGGTCGCGTACAGAAGTTCGCCGATCGCTTCGGTATGTTCGGTACCAAGAAGTAATCATGCGCATGGCGAATCCTTCGGGTTTCGCGTTGCTGCAAAAGAAAGCGCCCCTTGTGGGCGCTTTTTTTGTGGGCGCGATTTGGCATTTTCCGGCCTTGGCGTTCTGCCCGCTGCCGGAAAACCCGCAACGGGTGGCCGTGCGACAGATCGTCGATGGCGACACCTTGCGCCTTGCCGATGGCCGCAGTGTGCGCCTGATTGGTATCAATGCCCCGGAGATCGGCCGCAAGGGGCGCAGCAGCGAGCCTTACGCCGAAATGGCCAAGCAGCGCCTGCAGGCCTTGGTCAAAGCCAGCGATGGCCGTGTGGGGCTGGTGCCAGGTGTCGAGGCGAAGGACAAGTACGGTCGCACCTTGGCCCATGTCTACGGGCGCAATGGCGACAATTTCGAAGCCCGGTTGCTCAGCGAAGGGCTTGGTTACCGCGTTGCGGTCGCACCCAATGTGCGCCTTTCTGGTTGCCAGCAGGCCGCCGAGCAGGCTGCTCGCACTTCTGGCGTGGGGTTGTGGCGGCGTTCACCGGTGTTGCGTGCAAGTGAAGTCAAACGGTCCGGGTTTGCCGTGATCGGTGGCAGAGTTCAGGGCATCGAGCGCAACCGGGGTGGTGTGTGGCTCGAGCTCGACGATGCTGTGGTGTTGCAGGTTCCCGCTCGTCTGCAACGCAACTTCCCTTCTGGCTTCTTCGATAACCTCAAAGGACGCCAGGTCGAAGCGCGTGGCTGGGTGCTGGATCGTTCCCGCAAGGGAGGTCTGAAGCCAGGGCAGCGACGCTGGGTGTTGCCATTGACCGATCCGAGCATGCTGGAACGCGTTTCGCGGTGAAATAATTGTAGACATTTCGCTACGGGATTGTACACACTGAAAGCCGTATCCTCCGTGGGTTGTAGCGTAAAGTCGTAGGCTAAAGGCCTTGACACAAGTGACTGACCAGTCTTGTGGCTCCCCGGCTCTTTGCGTATCCTCGGCGGTCCGTCAGAACAGTAAATTGCGGAATGCCCACCATGTCAGACCTGAAAACCGCCGCTCTCGAATATCACGCTCAACCTCGTCCGGGGAAACTGAGCGTCGAGCTCTCCAAGCCAACTGCCACCGCCCGCGACCTCGCCCTGGCCTACAGCCCAGGTGTTGCCGAACCCGTGCGCGAGATCGGCCGTGATCCAGAGCTGGCCTACAAATACACCGGCAAGGGCAACTTGGTTGCGGTGATCTCCGATGGCACCGCCATCCTCGGTCTGGGTGACCTCGGCCCACTGGCTTCCAAGCCGGTCATGGAAGGCAAGGGTGTTCTGTTCAAGCGTTTCGCTGGCATCGATGTATTCGACATCGAAGTCGATTCGGAAAGCCCGCAGGCCTTCATCGACACCGTCAAGCGCATCTCCATCACCTTCGGCGGCATCAACCTCGAAGACATCAAGGCACCTGAGTGCTTCGAGATCGAGCGCACCCTGATCGAGCAGTGCGACATTCCGGTCTTCCACGATGACCAGCACGGCACCGCGATCGTGACTGCCGCAGGCATGATCAACGCGCTGGAAATTGCCGGTAAGAAACTCGAAGAGGCCAAGATCGTCTGCCTGGGCGCCGGTGCTGCAGCCATCTCCTGCATGAAGCTGCTGGTGAGCATGGGTGCCAAGGTCGAAAACATCTTCATGATCGACCGCAGCGGCGTGATTCACGCTGGCCGTGACGACCTGAACCAGTACAAGGCCCAGTTCGCCCACGCCACCGACAAGCGCACCCTGGCTGATGCCCTGGATGGCGCCGACGTGTTCGTTGGTCTGTCCGGCCCGAACCTGCTGAGCGCTGAAGGCCTGAAGTCGATGGCGGCCAACCCGATCGTGTTCGCGTGCTCGAACCCTGATCCGGAAATCTCGCCAGAACTGGCTCACGCCACCCGCAGCGATGTGATCATGGCGACCGGTCGTTCCGACTACCCGAACCAGGTCAACAACGTTCTGGGCTTCCCGTTCATCTTCCGTGGTGCTCTGGACGTCCGTGCCAAGCGCATCAACGAAGAGATGAAGATCGCTGCCGCCATCGCCCTGAAAGACCTGGCCAAGCTGCCGGTGCCGAAGGAAGTTTGCGAAGCTTACGGCGTTGACGGTCTGGAATTCGGCCGTGAGTACATCATTCCGAAGCCACTGGATGCACGTCTGATCACCGTCGTTTCCGATGCCGTGGCCAAGGCCGCAATCGAATCCGGCGTTGCGACCCTGCCGTATCCGAAGCACTACCCGCTGAACAGCGTGGATGAAGTGTTCAACGGCTGATTCAGTCGTAGCGACACGAAAAAGCCCCGGCTCGTAGGAGTCGGGGCTTTTTGTTTTTGGGTGTGGCTTGCCAGATATTCATCATGGCATTTTCGCCGTTTGCAAGATCGAGCGCCGCCCGCGCGGCGCATCGCGAGCAAGGCTCGCTCCTACGTCTGTTTAAGGCCAATAATGCCTGTTACACGCGCGCGCGACCGCCTTGTTTGTTCGACTCAATATCGCGGCGTGCGCCAAAGCGGTCGCGTGCATTCCCGCAGGCATGACTGGCCCGAAACAGACGTAGGAGCGAGCCTTGCTCGCGATGCGCCGCGCGGGCGGCGCGCGTTTCACGTGCCGCCGCAAGACCCAAGGCGAGCACTTGGATTAGATCAGAACAGATCCATCGGCGCCGCTTCATCTGCCGGCAGCGGGCTGCCTGGCGCGGCACCATTACCCAGCTCATCCACCGACGGCGGCGAGTCTTCGGCCTTGAACAGCTCGAAGTAGGCATTCGGCGTACTCGGCGAGGCGGCGCGACCACTCACAGGGTCTACGCGCAGGCTGAGAATACCCTCCGGCTCCGCCGGTGCGTGGTTCGGCTTGTCCTTCAGCGCTGCACCCATGAAGTTCATCCAGATCGGCAGCGCTACAGTGCCGCCGTATTCGCGACGACCGAGGGTTTCCGGCTGGTCGAAACCGACCCACACCGTGGTGATGTAGTCAGCGTTGTAACCGGAGAACCAGGCATCCTTGGACTCGTTGGTCGTGCCGGTCTTGCCTGCCAGATCGGTGCGGCCCAGCGCCAGGGCGCGACGGCCGGTGCCGCGCTTGATCACATCCTGAAGCATGCTGGTAAGGATGTAGGTGGTGCGGCCATCGATGATCTGCTCTGCGGTCGCCGGTGCTTGCGGGGCCGGCGCAACCTGGCCGTAGCTGGACGGTGCTTCACCGGGCATGGCGGCGGTGCTGATCGGCTGCTCCGGTGCGGCCAGGCCTGCATGATCTTCGGCGCCTTGTGGGACGCGCGCCGGGTTGGCGGTGAACAGGGTCTCGCCGTTGCGGCTTTCGATGCGGTCGATCAGGTAGGGGGTGATCTTGTAACCGCCGTTGGCGAAGGTGCTCCAGCCGGTGGCGATCTCCATCGGGGTCAGGGTCGCGGTGCCCAGTGCCAGGGACAGGTTGCGAGGCAAGTCCTGCTTGTTGAAGCCGAACTTGGCGATGTAGTCGATGGTGCGGTCTACACCCATCGCCTGTAGCAGGCGGATCGACACCAGGTTGCGCGACTTGTACAACGCCTCGCGCATGCGGATCGGCCCCAGGAAGGTGTTGGTGTCGTTCTTCGGCCGCCAGACCTTGTCCAGGTACTCGTCGACGAACACGATCGGTGCGTCGTTGACCAGGCTGGAGGCGGTGTAGCCACTGTCCAGTGCTGCGCTGTAGATGAAGGGCTTGAAGCTTGAGCCTGGCTGGCGCTTGGCCTGCATGGCGCGGTTGTAGTTGCTCTGCTCGAACGAGAAGCCACCGACCAGGGCGCGGATGGCACCGTTGTAAGGGTCGAGGGTCACCAGTGCGCTCTGCGCGCCGGGAATCTGGCTGAACTTGAGTTTGCCGTCGTCCAGGCGCTGCAGGCGCACCAGGTCACCAACCTGAGCTACATCCGCCGGCGATTGCGGCGCACGACCTTGGGAGTTGGTGTTGATGAACGGGCGAGCCCATTTCATGGTGTCCCAGGCGACTTCTTCTTCCTGGCCGCCACGGGTGAGTACTTTCAGGCCGTTCTTCTCGACTCGGGTGACGATGGCTGGCTCCAGCCCGCCCATGGTGCGTTGCTTGTTCAGCTCCTGCAGCCAGGCTGCCTGGGTCTTGCCTGGGAAGCGCGCCTCGGGGCCGCGGTAGCCATGGCGTTCGTCGTAGTCGGAGAGGCCATTGAGAACGGCCTTGTTGGCCATTTCCTGCATGTCGCTCGGGACCGTGGTGGTCACGCGGAAGCCTTCGGTGTAGGCCTCGCTGCCGTAGCGGCCAACCATTTCGGCACGGGCCATCTCAGCGATGTACGGTGCGTTCACTTCCGGGGTCGGCACGTGGTAACTGGCGTTCAGCGGTTCGGCCAAGGCGGCCTGGTAGCTGGCTTCGTCGATTTTGCCGAGTTTGTACATGCGGCCGAGAATCCAGTCCCGGCGCTCTTTGGCACGTACCGGGTTGGCCAACGGGTTGAAGCGCGACGGCGCCTTGGGCAGGCCGGCGATCATCGCCATTTGCGCCAGGCTCACGTCACGGATCGACTTGCCGTAGTACACCTGCGCGGCGGCCTCGATGCCGTAGGCGCGGTTACCCAGGTAGATCTTGTTGACGTACAGCTCGAGGATCTCGTCCTTGGTCAGCTCACGCTCGATCTGCAGAGCCAGGAGAATCTCGTTGGTTTTACGCGAGAAGCTGCGTTCGCTGGTGAGGAAGTAGTTCTTCGCCACCTGCATGGTGATGGTGCTGCCGCCGGTCTGGATATGGCCAGACTTGACCAGCTGGCTGGCGGCACGCATCAGGCTGCTTGGGTCGACGCCATAGTGGTTGAGGAAATTGTCATCCTCGGCAGACAGAAGCGCCTGAATGAATTGTGGGGGAATATCCGCGAAACGGATCGGCGAGCGGCGCATTTCGCCGAATTCGGCAATCAGCTTGCCGTCGCTGCTGTACACCCTGAGCGGGATCTGCAACTGGATACTTCTGAGCGATTCGACCGAGGGCAGGCTGGGGCTAAGATACAGAAACGCACCGCTCACACCGAGTACGAGCGCGCAGGTGACTGCGACGAGTGACCACCAGAAGAACTTCAGCAGGCGTATCAAGGCTTTTGGGTGTCCAGGTTGAGGAGTGAATTGCGCATGGGTCCGGCGGACGAAAAAACGCTGGGCATTATAAGCATTTTTCGTCTTGCCGGGTGACCGGCCAGGCGGCCCGCGCAACCGTCCGGCCAGCACGTCGCGGATTTGGTTGGCCAAATTGAGCAAGGAATCAGGGATGTTTGGACGCTTCGGCAAGGATGCCGGCTCATTGCTTGGGGTGGAAATCACCTCCGATTCCGTTCGGATGCTGCAGCTTCAGCGCCGTCGTGGACGTTACCAGGTGGCGGGATTGGCGGTTGAGCCGATCGAGCCGCCATCTGCAGGTGATTGGTTGGCAGATCCTGAGCGGATCGTGTCGGCATTGCGAAGGGCTCATCAGCGATCGTTCAGTCGTCAGCGTCGCGTTGCCGTGGCGGTGCCGGCGAGCCAGGTGATCTGCAAGGTGTGTCAGTTACCCGCAGGCCTGACGGAAGCCGAGTTGGAGGCGCACTTGCTGGTCGACGCCGACCAGTTGTTTCCCTTTCCACTGGATGACCTGGCGCTGGATTTTCAGGTGCTGGGGGCGTCGCAGGTTGAGCCCGGCTCCTTCGACGTCATGGTGGCGGCTTGCAGGCAAAGTACGCTTGACCCGCTTGAAGCGCTGTTTCTCGATGCCGGATTGCAGCTTGAGGCGGTGGAAGTCGACAGCATAGCCTTGCAGCGTGTGTCGTCGCTGGCTGGTTTGGAAGAGTGCAGCGATTCGATGCCTCTGGCCTTCGCCCTGGCACTGGGAGGTATGCGCCGATGATACGTCTGAACCTTCTGCCCTGGCGCGAGCGGAAACGACAAGCTGCAATCAGGCAGTTCAAGGTTTCTTTAGTCGCCAGTGCGCTCCTTGCCTTGTGCGTGGTGATTGCCCTCGATCAACTCTCGCGCCAGCGTGTACAGCAACAAATTGCACTCAACCAGCATAAAGACGCCGCCCTTGCCGAGTTGGAGTCTCAACTGGAATCGTTTGGAGAAACACAGGCAGCCGTTGTGACCGTGCGCGATCAGGTTGCGGCTCTGGGTGCTTTAAGGGTTGATCAAGGTGTATTGCAGGCGCTGTTCGTCGATCTGGAGCGAGCTATGCCGGATGGCGTTCAACTGACAGAGCTCAAGCTGGAAGATGGGCGGCTTCAGATTGTCGGGCGGGCCGGGTCCGGCGCGTTGGTGGCTCAGCTGTTACGCGATCTTGAGCGTTCCTCGGTCCTGATCGACCTGCAGCTCAAACAGATCAGGAGCATGCCTGGTGGCGACGAGTTTTTGCTCGTGGCCCAGGTGCGAGCGTCTTGGGCATGAGCGTGCTGCAGGCGCTGGACTGGCAAGGGCTTGTGGCGCGCTCTGCGGCCTTCAGGGTGATCATGCCGGCGGGTTTGGCATTGTTGGTGCTCGTGGCAGGTGGCTTGCTCAGGGTGCCGGAGCTGCGTGAACAGCGGAACTCACAGCTTCTCAGGCATGACCAGCTGGAGCGGGAGCACAAGTCCAGGGCCGAGCAATTGAAGATGCTGAGTGACACACAGGCGGCGTTCGCCGATGCAGAGCGGCAGTTGAACCAAGCCCGCTGGGGGCTTGCGGCTGGCGAGAGCATGAGTGACTTGCTCGACCGAATGGCGGCTTCCGGGCATGCGCAGGGGCTGCATTTTGAACAGCTCGATGTGCTGGAGCCGGTCATGCAGACCGGTTACCGCCAGACGCCCTTGAATGTGCAGGTGGTAGGGCGCTACCCAGCATTACGGGAGTGGCTGGGCGACTGGTTCGGTCAAGTACGCTTGCTGCGTGCTGCTGACATGGCATTGGCCGTGGTCGAGGGGCGTCCAGGGCTGTTGCGATTGCGCTTGCAGGTGCAGACCTACCACGCCAAAGCGCCCGTCCCATCCACTGAATGGTTGGCTCAGTTGCCTGCTCAGGCTGGGGTCGTTGCGCCGGCAATCGATCCGTTCGCCACATGGATCAGTCGTTCGCCTCGGGGTGAGCTTGGCAGCATTCCGCTGGCGCAACTGGAAATGATTGGCAGCCTCGCGCGCGGCCAGGAGTACGAGGCCTTGTTGCTGGCCGCCGGGCGGTTGTATCGCGTGCGTGCAGGAGATCGGGTGGGGCGCGACGAGGGTGTAGTGGTACGAATCGACGAGCAAGGGACTGAAGTGCGCGAGCGCCTGCACGTGGGCGGTAGTTGGCAGGAACGTACGGTCGTTCTTGCGATGCGCAAACGCCTGGAAGAGGGGGGCAGGGAAAACGATGAAGTGCCTGTTGAAATGGATGTCGGCGGCGCTGTTGATCGTTCAGCCGGTCATGGCAGCACCCTACAGGGGTGAGCCGCTGTCGCTGAACTTTCAGGATGTGCCGGTGCGCTCGGTGCTGCAGGTGATGGCCGATTACGCGGGCATCAACCTGGTTGCCAGTGATGCTGTACAAGGCAACGTCACCTTGCGATTGCAGGATGTGCCGTGGGATCAGGCGCTGGACCTGGTGTTGCGCAGCAAAGGCCTGGGGCGTCGCGAAGAGGGCAATGTATTGCTGGTGGCGCCGGCCGCTGAGCTGGCCGAGCAATCTCGGGGCGAGCGGATCGGGCAAGAGCTTGATGCTCAAGTGCAGCCTCTGCGTCGGGCATTGTTGCCAATCCATCACGCCAAGGCTTCCGAGCTTGCGGAGTTGCTCCAGGCGACACTTGCGGACGATGGCATTCTGACAGGTCGAGGCAGCTTGAGTGTCGATGAGCGTACTAACACCCTGATTGCTCACCAACCGGTCGACCGCCTTGCCGAACTACGTCGATTAGTGGCGGAGCTGGATGTACCGCTGAGGCAAGTAGCAATAGAGGCGCGTATCGTCGAAGCCAATGTCGACTACGAGAAGAGCCTGGGGGTGCGTTGGGGTGGGCCGCTGTATGGCGAAAAGGCGCAACTCGGCCGGGACTTGTTCGTTGACCTGGGGGTGGAAAAGGCGACCTCGGGGGTGGGGCTGGGTCTGCTACGTGGCGATGTGCTGCTGGATCTTGAACTCAGTGCCATGGAAAAAAGCGGCAATGGCGAAATCATCTCTCAGCCGAAAGTGGTTACGGGCGACAAGGAAACTGCCAAAATCCTCAAAGGTACCGAAGTGCCGTATCAGGAAACCAGCAAGAGTGGCGCCACTTCTGTTGCTTTCCGAGAAGCTTCGTTGTCCCTTGAGGTAACGCCGCAGATCACCCCGGATGGCAGTGTGATCATGGCGGTCAGAGTGACCAAGGATGAGCCTGATTACGTCAACGCCCTGAATGACGTGCCACCTATTCGCAAAAACGAGGTCAACGCCAGGGTTCGTGTAGCGGATGGTGAAACGATCGTGATTGGTGGTGTCTATTCGACCATGCAAAACAAAGTGATCGACAAGGTGCCATTTTTCGGCGATCTGCCGTATGTTGGGCGGCTGTTTCGACGCGATGCATTACAAGAGAAAAAATCCGAGCTGCTGGTCTTCCTGACTCCGCGTATCATGAGTGACCAGGCGATTGCTGTGAGTCGTTGATTCTGTGCGAAATTTGATACTTGTGGGGCCCATGGGCGCTGGAAAGAGCACCATCGGTCGCCTGTTGGCCAAAGAGTTGCGCCTGCTGTTCAAGGATTCCGACAAGGAAATTGAACTGCGAACCGGCGCCAACATCCCGTGGATCTTCGACAAAGAGGGCGAACCGGGCTTCCGTGACCGTGAGCAGGCAATGATCGCCGAGCTCTGCGGCCTCGATGGCGTGGTCCTGGCGACCGGCGGTGGCGCGGTGATGCGCGAAGCCAACCGTCAGGCCTTGCATCAGGGCGGTCGCGTGATCTACCTGCATGCGTCAGTGGAGCAGCAGGTCGGGCGTACCGCGCGCGACCGAAATCGCCCGTTGTTGCGCACCGCCAACCCGGAAGCGACCCTGCGAGCCTTGCTCGAAGCTCGCGACCCGCTCTATCGCGAAATCGCCGACCTGGTGGTGGAAACCGACGAACGGCCGCCACGCATGGTCGTGCTCGATATTCTGGAACGCTTGCAGCAGTTGCCGCCCCGGTAAGCGGGGTCTATTCTCGGCGTCCAGCGCCGAGGCGAGGTTCAACGTTACCGCGTGGCGCGCTCTGCCGACGCCGCGCCCAAGTACATTGTGGGGATACATGCAGACACTAAAGGTCGACCTGGGCGAGCGTAGCTACCCGATCTACATTGGCGAGGGCCTGTTGGACCAGCCTGAGTTGCTGGCGCCGCACATAGCCGGGCGACAGGTCGCCATTGTCTCCAACGAAACCGTCGCGCCACTGTACCTCGAACGCCTTGCCAAGACCCTCGGTGCCTACTCAGTGCTGCCTGTGGTGCTGCCTGACGGCGAGGCCCACAAGAACTGGGAAACCCTGCAGCTGATCTTCGACGCCCTTCTGACCGCGCGCCATGATCGTCGCACCACTGTGGTTGCCCTGGGCGGCGGCGTGATCGGTGATATGGCCGGATTTGCGGCAGCCTGCTACCAGCGTGGCGTCGACTTCATCCAGGTGCCCACCACCTTGCTGTCACAAGTCGACTCCTCTGTAGGCGGCAAGACGGGCATCAATCACCCGCTGGGCAAAAATATGGTGGGTGCCTTCTACCAGCCCAACGCGGTGCTGATCGATACCACCAGCCTCAAGACATTGCCTGAGCGTGAGTTGTCTGCGGGCCTGGCCGAGGTGATCAAGTACGGCCTGATCTGCGACAAACCATTCCTTGGCTGGCTCGAAGACAATATGAGTGCCCTGCGTGCCCTCGAGCCCGAGGTACTGACCGAAGCCATTCATCGCTCCTGTGCGGCCAAGGCCGCCGTGGTCGGCGCCGACGAGCGCGAGACTGGTGTGCGGGCCACCCTGAACCTGGGGCATACCTTTGGCCACGCCATCGAGACCCACATGGGTTACGGTGTCTGGCTGCACGGCGAGGCCGTGGCAGCGGGCACGGTTATGGCCCTGGAGATGTCCATGCGCCTTGGCTGGATCGACCAGCCAGCGCGTGATCGCGGAATCCGCCTGTTGCAGGAAGCAGGTTTGCCGGTGGTGCCACCACAGGAAATGACCCCGGCGCATTTCATGGAGCATATGGCGGTCGACAAGAAGGTGCTCGACGGTCGCTTGCGTCTGGTGCTGTTGCGCCAGCTGGGCGAAGCCGTGGTAACCGACGACTATCCGAAAGAGATTCTTCAGGCCACGCTGTCGGCGGATTACCGCGCGATCGTGGCCCAGCTTTGAGGTTGTGACAGCGCAATGACCAGTTTGCATGCCGATGAGGCGTTTCTCGACCATTACCAGTTGAGCCACGATCCGTTCGCGCCGCGTGTGCCCGGTTTCAAATTCTTCCCGGCGCAACGCAAGCCGGTGCTCGGGCAATTGCATCACCTGGCTCGCTACAGCCATCTGATGCTCGTGGTCACAGGCCCTGTAGGCAGCGGCAAGACCCTGCTGCGCCAGGCCCTGGTGGCAAGCACCAACAAACAGTCCGTGCAAAGCGTGGTGGTTTCCGCTCGCGGCGCCAGCGATGCCGCCAGCGTACTTGGGCAGGTGGCCCAGTCGCTGGGAGTGGCCCAGCCTGAGGTGCAGTCTATTCTGTCCCAGGTGGTGCAGCTTGCCCTGACTGGGCAGGAAGTCTATTTGCTGGTGGACGATGCGGAACAACTCGACGAGTCGGCACTCCAAGCGTTGCTGGAGTTGGCGGCGGGTGTTCCGGAAGGGCGTCCGCATGTGTTCCTGTTCGGTGAGCCATCCCTGATTGCCGGGTTGGAGGCAATCGAAGTCGAGGAAGAGCGTTTCCACATAATCGAGCTTGCACCGTACAGCGAGGAAGAAACCCGCGAGTACCTGGAGCAGCGTCTGGACGGCGCTGGCCGGGGCATCGAGGTGTTCACCCGTGAACAGATCGTCGATATCCATGAAAACTCCGACGGCTGGCCTGGCAACATCAATCAGGTCGCCCGCGATACCTTGATCGAAGCCATGATCGCCAGCCGGACGACGGCCAAGCGACCATCCATGGGGTTCAAAATGCCTAAGAAACACGTGCTCGCGCTGTCCGCTGTGGTTGTGGTCGCCGTTGCGGCCGCGGTTCTCATGCCGAAGAAAGGCGACAAGGCACCCGCCGAGGCGCCGGCCGCCCAGGCGCAGTTGCCGTTGGGTGAAGGTCAGCCGGGGGCTGCCCAGTCGAACAACGGTGGCCCGGCCATTGAGTTCTCTGGTACGTCCCAGCCAATGCCGCTGCCGCTGGTAGGGCAGTCGCAGCCGGTGATGCGTGAGCCGCTGGCTCAGGCCGCTGGCATGGGCGAAGGTGAGGAGGGCAGTCCTGCCGGCGACACCGCGCTACAGTCTGGCACTCCTCCCACAGTGACCACCATCGCGCCGCCACAGGGCGTGGCCGCTGGCCCGGCGCCAATCCCCGCACAACCTGTCACCACCGCGCCAGTACAGCCAGTTGCGCCTGCGCAGAAGCCGGTTGCAACCCAGCCTGTCAAGCCGGTTGCACCTGCTAAACCGGTTCAGGCCCCGACCCAGGTCGCTGCAGCCAAGCCGGCCACCAAGCCGGCCGAGAAATCTGCAGCTGGCGGCAGTGGCAGTGGCGGTTGGTATGCTGGCCAGAAGCCCGGCAACTATGTGGTGCAGATCCTCGGCACCAGCTCTGAAGCGTCGGCTCAGGCCTTCGTCAAGGCGCAGGGTGGCGACTATCGCTACTTCAAGAAAAACCTGCAGGGTAAGCCGCTGTACGTTGTCACTTATGGCAGCTTCGCCAACCGCGATGCAGCGGTTGCGGCAATCAAGAACTTGCCAGCCAAGGTCCAGGCTGGTAAACCTTGGCCACGTACCGTCGCCAGCGTCCAACAAGAGCTGGCCTCGGCCCGCTGACACCTTCCGGGCGGCACCACCCCGCCGCCCAGTTGCTGAGCGATTACTGACATTCGACTAGCCTGCTGCGCCTGAGCGCGGCAGGCTTTTCTGTCCCAGACTGCCGGCCACAAGCCAATCTTGCAGTCATGGCTGAAACGCTTCAGACTCGAGCCAAGTCGCTATCACGGCGCATGGCGCAAAAACATTCAAAATTGCGACATAAATTTTCAATGGTGAGACATGAAAATTTGTGAGTATCACTGTCGCTGTGCAACAATGGTTTTCCATGGCCACCGCAAAAAAGCTGGCGTTTGATCGGCGTGGATGGTAAGTGGTTGTACTAAAAAGAGATTTGCCTCCGGTTGAGAGGTGAACCTGGTGAGAAAGTGTCTATGAAAACAGGTCTGTACCATCCCGAAGAATTCAAGGACAACTGTGGTTTCGGCCTGATCGCCCATATGACGGGCGAGCCGAGTCACCACCTTCTGCAAACCGCCATGCAGGCGCTGACCTGCATGACCCACCGCGGCGGAATCAACGCCGACGGCAAGACCGGTGACGGTTGCGGTCTGCTCATGCAGAAGCCCGATCAATTCCTGCGTGCCGTGGCCCAGGAACACTTCGCCGTCGAACTGCCCAAGCAGTACGCCGTCGGCATGGTGTTCTTCAACCAGGACCCAGTGAAAGCCGAAGCCGCCCGCGCCAACATGGACCGCGAAATCCTCGCGGCTGGCCTGAAGCTGGTCGGCTGGCGCAAAGTTCCGATCGACACCAGTGTGCTTGGCCGCCTGGCGCTTGAGCGCCTGCCGCAGATCGAACAGGTGTTCATCGGTGGTGAAGGCCTGAGCGATCAGGAATTCGCCATCAAGCTGTTCAGTGCCCGTCGCCGTTCGTCCGTGGCCAACGCCCACGACGCCGACCACTACATCTGCAGCTTCTCGCACAAGACCATCATCTACAAAGGCCTGATGATGCCGCGCGATCTCGCGGCGTTTTACCCAGACCTCGGTGACGAGCGCCTGCAAACCGCGATCTGCGTGTTCCACCAGCGCTTCTCCACCAACACCCTGCCGAAATGGCCGCTGGCGCAGCCGTTCCGCTTCCTCGCCCACAACGGCGAGATCAACACCATCACCGGCAACCGCAACTGGGCCATGGCCCGTCGCACCAAGTTCGCCAACGACCTGATCCCCGATCTCGAAGAGCTCGGCCCGTTGGTCAACCGCGTCGGTTCCGACTCCTCGAGCATGGACAACATGCTGGAGCTGATGGTCACCGGCGGCATCGACCTGTTCCGTGGCGTGCGCATGCTGGTACCACCAGCCTGGCAGAACGTCGAAACCATGGACGCCGACCTGCGCGCCTTCTACGAATACAACTCCATGCACATGGAGCCGTGGGACGGCCCGGCCGGTATCGTCATGACCGAAGGCCGCCACGCGGTCTGCCTGCTCGACCGTAACGGCCTGCGCCCAGCGCGCTGGGTGACGACCAAGAACGGTTACATCACCCTGGCGTCGGAAATCGGCGTGTGGGACTACAAGCCTGAAGACGTATTGGCCAAGGGCCGTGTCGGGCCGGGGCAGATCTTCGCCGTCGACACCGAGACCGGCCAGATCCTCGACACCGACGCCATCGACAACCGTCTGAAGTCGCGTCACCCGTACAAGCGCTGGCTGCGTCAGCACGCCACGCGTATTCAGGCGACCCTCACCGACGACCAGGGCGCGGCCAGCTACGATGCTGACCAGCTCAAGCAATACATGAAGATGTTCCAGGTCACCTTCGAAGAACGTGACCAGGTGCTGCGTCCGCTCGGCGAGCAGGGCCAGGAAGCGGTCGGCTCGATGGGTGACGACACGCCGATGGCCGTGCTGTCGCAGCGCGTGCGTTCGCCTTACGACTTCTTCCGCCAGCAGTTCGCCCAGGTGACCAACCCGCCGATCGACCCGCTGCGCGAAGCGATCGTCATGTCGTTGGAAATCTGCCTGGGCGCCGAGCGCAACATCTTCCAGGAGTCTCCCGAGCACGCCTCGCGGGTGATCCTCAGCTCGCCAGTGATCTCGCCCGCCAAGTGGCGTTCGCTGATGAACCTCGAGCGCGAAGGCTTTGACCGCCAACTGATCGACCTCAACTATGAAGAGAGCGTCGGCCTGGAAGCGGCCATCCGCAACATCGCCGACCAGGCCGAGGAAGCGGTGCGCAGCGGCAAGACCCAGCTGGTGCTGAGCGACCGCTACATCGCCCCGGGCAAACTGCCTGTGCACGCTTCGCTGGCCGTTGGCGCGGTGCACCACCGCCTGACCGAGCAGGGCCTGCGCTGCGACAGCAACATCCTGGTGGAAACCGCCACCGCCCGTGACCCGCACCACTTCGCCGTGCTGCTGGGCTTCGGCGCCTCGGCCGTCTACCCGTACCTGGCCTACGAAGTGCTGGCCGACCTGATCCGCACCGGCGAAGTGCTCGGTGACCTGGACGAAGTGTTCAAGTACTACCGCAAAGGCATCTCCAAAGGCCTGCTGAAGATCCTGTCGAAGATGGGTATCTCGACCATCGCCTCGTACCGTGGTGCCCAGCTGTTCGAAGCCATCGGCCTTTCCGAGGAAGTGGTCGCACTGAGCTTCCGTGGCGTGCCAAGCCGTATCAAGGGTGCGCGCTTCGCTGACCTGGAAGGCGACCAGAAGCTTCTCGCCGCTGAAGCCTGGAGCGCGCGCAAGCCGATCCAGCAAGGTGGCCTGCTGAAGTTCGTGCATGGTGGCGAGTACCACGCCTATAACCCGGATGTGGTCAACACCCTGCAGGCTGCCGTGCAGCAAGGCGACTACGCCAAGTTCAAGGAGTACACCACGCTGGTCGATCAGCGCCCGGTGTCGATGATCCGTGACCTGCTGAAAGTGAAAGTGGCCGATGAGGCCTTGCCTCTGGACCAGATCGAACCGCTGGAGGCAATCCTCAAGCGCTTCGACTCCGCTGGTATCTCGTTGGGCGCCCTGTCGCCAGAGGCGCACGAGGCCTTGGCTGAAGCCATGAACCGCCTGGGGGCTCGCTCCAACTCCGGTGAGGGCGGAGAAGACCCTTCGCGCTACGGCACCGTTCGCAGCTCCAAGATCAAGCAGGTAGCTACTGGCCGCTTTGGCGTGACCCCGGAGTACCTGGTAAACGCCGAAGTCCTGCAGATCAAGGTTGCCCAGGGCGCCAAGCCCGGTGAAGGCGGCCAGCTGCCAGGCGGCAAGGTCAATGGTCTGATCGCCAAGCTGCGCTATGCAGTGCCAGGTGTGACCCTGATCTCGCCACCACCGCACCACGATATCTACTCGATCGAAGACCTGTCGCAGCTGATCTTTGACCTCAAGCAGGTCAACCCGCAGGCGCTGGTGTCGGTCAAGCTGGTGGCTGAGGCCGGCGTGGGTACCATCGCCGCCGGCGTGGCCAAGGCCTATGCCGACCTGATCACCATCTCCGGTTACGACGGTGGTACCGGCGCTTCGCCGCTGACCTCCATCAAGTACGCTGGCGCCCCGTGGGAACTCGGCCTAGCCGAAACCCACCAGACCCTGCGCGGCAACGACCTGCGCGGCAAGGTGCGGGTACAGACCGACGGCGGCCTGAAAACCGGCCTGGACGTGATCAAGGCAGCCATCCTCGGCGCTGAAAGCTTCGGCTTCGGCACCGCGCCAATGATCGCCCTGGGCTGCAAGTACCTGCGCATCTGCCACCTGAACAACTGCGCCACTGGCGTGGCCACCCAGAACGACAAGCTGCGCAAGGACCACTACATCGGCACCGTCGACATGGTGATCAACTTCTTCACCTTCGTCGCCGAAGAAACCCGTGAGTGGCTGGCCAAGCTGGGCGTGCGCAGCCTGGGCGAGCTGATCGGTCGCACCGACCTGCTCGACGTGCTGCCTGGCGACACCGAACGCCAGCAGTACCTGGACCTGACGCCTCTGCTGGGCAGCTCGCACATTCCGGCCGACAAGCCGCAGTTCTGCGAAGTGGACAAGAACCCGCCGTTCGACAAGGGCGAGTTGGCCGAGAAGATGGTCGAAATGGCCCTGCCGGCGATCCGCGACCAGGCCGGTGGCGAGTTCGCGCTCGACATCTGCAACTGCGACCGTTCCATCGGTGCCCGTATCTCTGGCGAAATCGCCAAGCTGTACGGCAACCAAGGCATGGCCGACAAGCCGATCACCTTCCGCTTCAAGGGTACTGCTGGCCAGAGCTTCGGCGTGTGGAACGCCGGTGGCCTGAACCTGCACCTGGAAGGCGACGCCAACGACTACGTCGGCAAGGGTATGACCGGTGGCAAGGTCACCATCGTGCCGCCTGCTGGTAGCCCGTTCGAAACCCAGCACAGCGCCATCGTCGGCAACACCTGCCTGTACGGTGCCACTGGCGGCAAGCTGTTCGCCGCGGGTACTGCGGGCGAGCGCTTCGCTGTACGTAACTCCGGCGCCCACGCTGTTGTCGAGGGTACTGGCGATCACTGCTGTGAATACATGACCGGTGGCTTTGTCTGCGTTCTGGGCAAGACCGGTTACAACTTCGGTTCTGGCATGACTGGCGGCTTCGCCTACGTGCTCGACATGGACAATACCTTCGTCGACAAACTCAACCACGAGCTGGTGGAAATCCAGCGTATCAGTGGTGAGGCGATGGAGGCCTACCGCAGCCATCTGGCGCGTGTCCTGGCTGAGTATGTGGAAGAGACCGGCAGCGAATGGGGGCGTGAGCTCTCCGAGAACCTGGACGACTACGTGCGGCGCTTCTGGCTGGTCAAGCCGAAGGCGGCCAACCTGAAGCAACTGCTGTCCAGCACCCGTGCCAACCCGCAGTAAGAACAGCTGCAAGTGACGGCCCCGTGCGCGGGGCCCGTCGTGCACAAGTGATTGTCTTGCAGCTTGCGGCCTGAGGCCTGCAACTGCGGTAAAGAGGTTTTGAAAAATGGCTGAACGTCTGAACAACGACTTCCAGTTCATCGAAGTGGGCCGCAAGGACCCAAAGAAAAAGCTGCTGCGCCAGCGCAAGAAGGAGTTCGTGGAAATCTACGAGCCTTTCAAGCCGCAGCAATCCGTCGAGCAGGCACACCGTTGCCTGGGCTGCGGCAACCCGTACTGCGAATGGAAGTGCCCGGTTCACAACTTCATCCCCAACTGGCTGAAGCTGGTTTCCGAAGGCAACATCCTGGCCGCGGCGGAGCTGTCGCACCAGACCAACACCCTGCCGGAAGTGTGCGGCCGCGTCTGCCCGCAGGACCGTCTGTGCGAGGGTGCCTGCACCCTGAACGACGGCTTCGGCGCGGTGACCATCGGTTCGGTTGAGAAGTACATCACCGACACCGCCTTCGCCATGGGCTGGCGCCCGGACATGTCCAAGGTCAAACCGACCGGCAAGCGTGTCGCAATCATCGGCGCAGGTCCTGCGGGCCTGGGTTGTGCTGATGTGCTGGTGCGTGCTGGCGTGACTCCGGTGGTATTCGACAAGAACCCGGAAATCGGTGGCTTGCTGACCTTCGGCATCCCCGAGTTCAAGCTGGAAAAGACCGTGCTGAGCAATCGCCGCGAAGTCTTTACCGGCATGGGCATCGAGTTCCGCCTGAATACCGAGGTGGGCAAGGACATCACCATGGAACAGTTGCTCGCCGAGTACGACGCTGTGTTCATGGGCATGGGTACCTACACCTACATGAAGGGCGGCTTCCCGGGTGAAGACCTGCCAGGTGTACATGACGCGCTGGATTTCCTGATCGCCAACGTCAACCGCAACCTGGGCTTTGAAAAGTCGCCGGAAGATTTCGTCGACATGCAAGGCAAGAAGGTGGTGGTGCTGGGTGGTGGCGACACCGCGATGGACTGCAACCGCACCTCGATCCGTCAGGGCGCCAAAGCGGTGACCTGCGCCTATCGTCGTGACGAGGCCAACATGCCGGGTTCGCGCAAAGAGGTGAAGAACGCCAAGGAAGAGGGCGTGAAGTTCCTCTACAACCGCCAGCCTATCGCCATCGTTGGCGAAGACAAGGTAGAAGGTGTGAAGGTGGTCGAGACTCGTCTCGGCGAACCAGACGCCCGTGGCCGTCGCAGCCCCGAGCCGATTCCGGGCTCCGAAGAGATCCTGCCAGCCGACGCCGTGGTGATCGCGTTTGGTTTCCGCCCGAGCCCGGCGCCGTGGTTCGAGCAGTTCGACATCCAGACCGACAGCCAGGGCCGTGTGGTCGCACCGGAGAAAGGCAAGTTCAAGCACCAGACCAGCAACCCGAAAGTGTTCGCCGGTGGTGACATGGTGCGCGGTTCGGACCTGGTGGTGACGGCCATCTTCGAAGGGCGTACCGCTGCCGAAGGTATCCTGGATTACCTCGAAGTCTGATTGCGACTCAGCTGGCCCTATCGCCGGCAAGCCGGCTCCCACATGGACCGCGCAGGCCTTGAGGTCACTGCAGTACCTGTAGGAGCCGGCTTGCCGGCGATGAGGCCGGTACAGGCAACACAAGACAGTTGCTCCCACAGGTAATGTGCAGTACCTGTGGGAGCCGGCTTGCCGGCGATAGGGCCATCAGCAACAGCCGTGCTGGTCGAATTTGTATACAATTTCGCTTGATCTATGGCACTCAATAGACAAAACGCATGGTCTTGGCCGTGCCTTTTGCCCCGGCGTCTGAGAAAATGCCCGCACTTTTTTGCTGGATGCCGACATGACTGCCCTGAAGAACGATCGTTTCCTGCGTGCACTGCTCAAGCAACCCGTAGACGTCACCCCGGTGTGGATGATGCGCCAGGCCGGCCGCTACTTGCCGGAATACCGCGCCAGCCGCGCCAAGGCCGGCGACTTCATGAGCCTGTGCATGAACCCGCAGTTCGCCTGCGAAGTCACCCTGCAGCCGCTGGACCGCTACCCGCTGGACGCGGCGATCCTCTTCTCGGATATCCTCACCATCCCCGATGCCATGGGGCAGGGCCTGTACTTTGAAACCGGCGAAGGTCCGCGCTTCAAGAAAGTCATCAGCACCTTGGCCGACATCGAGGCGCTGCCGATTCCCGACCCGCAGAAAGACCTCGGCTATGTGATGGACGCGGTCAGCACCATTCGCCGTGAACTGAACGGCCGAGTGCCTCTGATCGGTTTCTCTGGTAGCCCATGGACGCTTGCCACCTACATGGTCGAAGGCGGTTCGTCCAAGGACTTCCGCAAGACCAAGGCCATGGCCTATGACAACCCAGAGGCGCTGCATCTGCTGCTGGACAAGCTGGCCCAGTCGGTCACCAGCTACCTCAACGGCCAGATCCTGGCCGGTGCCCAGGCCGTGCAGATTTTCGATACCTGGGGTGGCAACCTGTCGGCGGCGGCCTACCAGGAGTTCTCCCTGGCCTACATGCGCAAGATCGTCAGTGGCCTGATCCGCGAGCACGAAGGCCGCAAGGTTCCGGTGATCCTGTTCACCAAGAACGGTGGCCTGTGGCTGGAAAGCATTGCCGAGGCGGGTGCCGACGCATTGGGCCTGGACTGGACGTGCGAGATCGGCGAGGCCCGTCGCCGGGTCGGTGACAAGGTGGCCCTGCAGGGCAACATGGACCCGACTGTGCTGTACGCCAAGCCTGAGGCTATCCGCAAGGAAGTGGCGCGTATCCTCGCCAGCTACGGCAAAGGCAGTGGCCATGTATTCAACCTCGGCCATGGCATTACCCCGGAAGTCGATCCGGAGCATGCCGGCGTATTCATCAATGCCGTGCATGAATTGTCGGCTCAGTATCACAACTGAGTGATGTAGCCGCTGACTTTCAGTCTGCATGGGTCTGAAAGTCATCAAGCGCGTTTTGCACAGGGTCGCCAGATTTTTCCTATAGGGCGGCCAAGGGCACTTCTCTAGCCTTTGGGACCTCGGTGTGGGCGTATGTCGATTGTTGGTGCAATCGGCATTTGCCTGCCTGAACCCCTTCAGGTGTGACAGGAGTCTCCCATGCAAATCAGAACCTTCAGGCGAGGCCCAATTCTCGCCAGCAGTGCCCTAGCCGTTATTGCCAGTGCCGGTTTGATGCCGCAGTTGGCCAATGCACATGGCTACGTCAGTGAACCACCATCGCGAGCCTATGCCTGCCGCATAGGGCTGAACGATAGCTGTGGGGCCGCAGAGTACGAACCCCAAAGTGTCGGGGAAGCGCCCAAAGGGTTTCCGGCCCTTGGACCAGCAGATGGCAAGCTGGCCAGTGGTGGGGTGGTCGCAGGCTTCGCTGCCCTGGACGAGCAATCGTCCACTCGCTGGCACAAGTCGGTAATCGATAAGCGCGATATCGAATTCGACTGGTACTACATGATCGGCCACAAGACGACGGGCTGGGAATATTTCATCACCCGCAGCGACTGGAACCCTAATGCGCCTCTGAGCCGCGCAGCGTTCGAAAGCACGCCTTTCTGTAAGTTCGATGGCAAAGGCGAGCCACCTAGAGGCGACTATCAGGCAGGTCCCGCGCCTGAAAAACACCGTTGCACGCTGCCTCAGGATCGCTCCGGGCATCATGCGATTCTCGCTGTCTGGACAATTGCCGATACCGTTAACAGTTTCTACAACGTAATCGATGTGGATATTCAGGCTGAGGGTGGCCCTGCACCAGAGTGGCGCCAGATCAGCAGCATCAACCCGCATCGTGACTTGCAGGTTGGTGACAAGGTCAAGGCCAGGGCGTTCGTCGATAACGTGGAAAGCGAGCAGTACAGCGTCAGCATCGACATCGACAATGCCGAAGAAGGCATTGGCCCGAACTGGTCGCACAAGCTCGCCAGGCAGATCAACCAGAGCCAAAGCCTGATCAAGGCCGGCCAGCGTGATGCTGAAGGCAATATCGAGCCAGTGCAGGGCGCCAATATCATTTTCGCCAAGGCAGAAAGTGGCGTAACCAACTACCAGCTTCACTTCGACGCTGCGCCAATCGATGACCCGTTCTTGCATCTGCATGGCCTCAAGCCTGAGTACACGCTGCAAGAGGGCAAAGGCAGTGTCGACTTCTCGGTCATGACCAACCGCAAGTTGCAGGTCAGCAGCACACTGTTCAACAGCGCCAACCAGCAGGTCGGCTTCGTTCGCCAGCAGGTTGATGCGGGCACCGCGGCCGTCACCTTGCCGGTCGCCAGTGCAACTGGCCAGCACCTGCTGAAGGTGGTTGGCGTGGACAAAGCCGGGCGTGTGTTGCTGCAGGAAGAGCGTGAGGTGCAGTTGAAGGCCGCTGGCGACTCCGGGCACGACTATGTCTATCCGCAGTCCATCAACAACTACAAGGCAGGCACCCGTGTGCTTCAACCCAAGACGGGTGAAGTCTTCGAGTGCAAGCCGTTCCCAGCCGAGGGTTGGTGCGGCATCTACTCGCAAAGTGCCAACCATTACGAACCTGGCACGGGCAGCAACTGGCAGGATGCCTGGATCAAGCGCTGAGTGATCGTCCTGGCGCCACAGGGTCGTGGCGTCAGGCCTGCTTGAAGGCCGTTTTATGAACGATGAAAGATATTGCTGGCAGCAGATCCTGCTCCATTGGGTTTCGGCTGCCTTGATTCTGTGGGTGCTGGTGAGCGGCTTCTGGATCGCGACACTGAATGTCGAACGTTCCACGCATCACTTCATCAGCACTATCAATGTCTCGCTTGGCACCCTCTACATTCCTGTATTTCTGGTGCGTTGGGCGCTGCGTCTGAACTGCGTAAGGCCCCAAGGCCTGCACGCCAATGCGCGCTTGAGGCTGATGGCAAGCACGGTGCATGAAGGACTCTACTGGGTTACAGCGGCCGTGCTGTTGTCCGGAGTACTGATGATCAAACGAGACGTCGAGGTATTTGGGTGGTTCACCTTGCCAGTGCTGGTGGACGATCCGCTTTGGCTGGATATCTGGTTCGTGCTGCACCGCGCTAGCTGCGTTCTGTTGGCGCTGTTGCTCGTCATGCATGTAGGGGCGGTGATCATGCATGCGTCGCAGGGGCGTAACGTTCTGCGAAGGATGCTGCTCTGAAACGATTGTTTACGCCTCGCTTTTTGGCTTGGTTGTCGATGCCGCTCATGGCTACGGCGCTGGTCGTCTGGCGTGAAAGCAGTTTGCCCAAGAGGGCGAAACCCTCGCCGCCCGCGCCGCCGGCCAGACAAGAGTCGATGCCCGAGAAGCCGCTGGCGACACCGGCGCTGGCCGTCGCGTTTGGATTCCAACCCGCTGGTGCACCGATGCCAAGCCAGTTGGATATCACCCTCAAGGCCTGTTTCGTTTCCAGCCATGGAGAGGCGCGTGCGTTGGTGGCGGGGGCGGGTGGTGAAGCTGTTTACCGTGTGGGTGATCGTCTTCCGGAGGGTGGGGTGCTGAGGCGTATCGAGAATCGTGCCATTACCCTCTGGTTCAACGGGCGTGAGCAAGTCGTGGCGCTAAGCGGTAGTAAATCCACCATCTTCCAACCCTCTGATTCACGTGTGCCGGCTTCAAGCCGGGGCACGACTACATCTCGTCTGCTGCGGGAGGTGCAATGAAGTTCAAGCAATACCTGCGTTCCAGCGTTGGGGTCTGCCTTGCTTTGGCTTTGCAGTCGACACTGGCTGACGAGGCGACTTGGCAGTTGGCGATGAGCGACGCCGATGTCCGTGATGTGGTGCGTGAAGTGGGCGCTATCCTTGACCAGCCGATTATTCTCGACCCTCGCGTGCAGGGCAGGATAACCGTGCTCTCCAACGAGCAACTGAACCGCGAAGGCATTCGCCGCTTGTTCTACTCGGTGCTCAATGCACAGGGCTTCGCGGCGGTGAACGATGGTGACCGTCTGCTGGTGCTACCTGCCAGTGAGGCAAAGGTCTGGGCCAATCAGCAAGTCGAAGCCATTCCCGCCGCCTTTACCACGCGCGTATTTCCCCTTGCCGGCAGCATCGCAGCTGACTTGGCCGGCCTGCTGCGGCCGCTGGTTTCGAGTAATGGTTACATTGGCCCGTCCAGTTCGGCCAATGCCCTGGTAGTGACTGATTCGGCTGCCAACCTCGACCGGTTGCAGGCCCTGGTGAGCCAACTCGACAGCGGTCAACGGCACGATCACGAACTGGTGACCCTGCGGCATGCCCAGGCGAGCGACGTGCTGACGGTCGTCCAGGCAGCAACCGAGGGTGGGCAGGGTGATGTGCGTGTTCTGGCCGAGCCGCGAAGCAACCGTCTGCTGATTCTGGGGCCGGCCAAATCCAGAGAGCGCCTGGCCCGACTTGCAAGGTCTCTGGATGTGACAACGCCGGCTGCTTCGCAGAATTGGCGGGTGGTCCGCCTGCAGCACAGCAACGCCGAGCTACTGGCGGAGGTGCTGGCCGAAGCTGGCAAGCAACTGGACGGCAAGTCGAGCGCCGACGTCCAAGGAATTGTTGCCGAGCAGACAGTGGTAAAAGCTGATACCAGCCAGAATGCGCTGGTGCTTTTGGGGGCCCCAGAGACGCTGGAAGGGGTGACAAGAATCGTTGAACAATTGGATCAGCCGCGCGCGCAAGTACTGATTCATGCAGCCATCGTGGAAGTGAGCGGTGATATCAACGAAGCACTTGGCTTGCAATGGGGGGTAAGCAGTGGAGGGCTGAAGGGCGGTGTCAGCTTTGCCGACAGTGGCATTACCCTGCCTGACGTGCTCGGTGGAGAGGCTGTTCTGCCAAGCGGCGTTGCCTTGGCGGCCGGTTCGGATCGTTTCGCTGTGTTGGTATCGGCTCTGGCCAGCAACAACCACAGCAACCTGCTTTCCACGCCTAGCCTGTTGACCCTCGACAACCAGGAGGCACAGATACTGGTTGGCCAGAACGTACCGTTCAAGACGGGCTCTTACACCACTTCAGGCAGTAGTTCCGACAACCCCTTCACCACGGTCGAGCGCAAGGACATCGGCATCAGTCTCAAGGTTCGTCCTCATATAAATGAAGGCAGCAGCCTGCGCCTGGAAGTCGAGCAGGAAAGTTCAGAGCTGGCACCCAGCACGGTCGAGGGCGACCTGATAACCAACAAGCGCTCGCTCAAGAGCACCATCCTGGCGTCGGATGGCGAGATCATCGTGATTGGTGGCTTGATCAAGGACAGCGTCAAGACCGAGCAGCGTGGTGTGCCAGGGTTGAGCCGATTGCCCTGGATTGGCGGGCTGTTCCGCTGGAGCCGCGATACGCAGGAAAAGACCAACCTGATGGTATTTCTGCGGCCCACCATCTTGCGTAATCAGGCCCAACGCTCCGAAGTAGGCGAGCGTGCCTACCGCAATGTGCAGGGGGTGTCCTCCAGTTTGCCGGAAGACGCCAGGCAACTGTTCGAGGCGCGCCCGTGATGAAGGCCGGCCTGCCATTCGTGTTCGCCAGGCGTCACGGCATTCTGCTCGATCGCGAGGCTGAGAACCTTGTATTACTGATGCGTGAGGATGCCACGCCATCGGCATTGTCCGAGGCGAGTCGTCTGCTTGGGCAGGAATGGCAGCTGCGGCAGGTGGATGCCAACACCTTTGCCGAACGTTTGGCCAGTTGCTATGGCGCATCGCAGGATGCGGCGCAGACAGTGGTCGAGGGCCTGGATCAGTCCATCGACTTGACGCAGTTGGCCGAGGCGCTGCCGCAGACCAGTGATTTGCTCGAGCAGCAGGACGACGCGCCAATCATCCGCTTGCTCAATGCCTTGCTCAGCGAGGCGGTGCGATCACGCGCATCTGACATTCACCTTGAAACGTTCGAGGATCAGCTACGTGTGCGCATGCGGATCGACGGCGTGCTGCGCGAGGTGCTGGCGCCACCGCGTGCGCTGTCCGCCCTGCTGGTGTCACGGGTCAAGGTCATGGCACGCCTGGACATCGCTGAAAGACGTGTACCGCAAGATGGGCGAATTGGATTACGTCTGGCGGGGCATGAAGTTGACGTTCGCGTATCGACCTTGCCTGCCGCCCATGGAGAGCGAGTAGTACTAAGGCTGCTGGACAAACAAGCGGTACGCCTGGATATCGAGCACATGCAGATGCAAGCCGTGGCGCGGGCGGGCTTCGAACGCATGCTGGAAAAGCCCCATGGCATTTTTCTGGTCACCGGACCCACAGGCTCTGGCAAAACCACCACGCTTTACACTGCGCTTTCGCACCTCAACCAGGTGTCGCGCAACATCCTCACTGTGGAGGACCCCATCGAGTATCACCTGGCTGGCATCGGCCAGACGCAGGTCAACACCAAGGTGGAGATGACTTTCGCACGCGGCCTGCGTGCGATTCTGCGTCAGGACCCTGACGTCGTGATGGTGGGTGAAATCCGTGATCGGGAGACTGCCGAAATCGCAGTACAGGCATCGCTCACGGGACATTTGGTGCTTTCGACTTTGCACACCAACAGCGCGTTGGGTGCGATCACTCGATTAGCGGACATGGGCATCGATACGTGTCTGTTGGCGTCGTCGCTGGCCGGTGTCATGGCCCAGCGATTGGTGCGTACGCTCTGCCCCCACTGCAAGCGGGCCCACTCGTTGGACGAGACCACTGCCCGCGTGATCGGCGTGGCGCAGAAGCCGGCAACAGTTTACAAGGCCCAGGGTTGCAGTGAGTGCCAGCAAGGCTACAGCGGTCGGCTGGCCTTGCACGAGATGGTCGTGGTAACGCCGGCACTTGCCCAGGCCATCCATGCCCGGGCTGCTGAGGCCCAGATGCTCGAGTTGATCCGCAAGGACACCCCCAGCCTGTTTGAGCATGGCGTGCAACGTGTACTTCAGGGCCAGACCAGCGTTGAAGAACTGCTGCGTGTGGCGGGGCAGGACTGATCATGGCGATGTTCAGCTTTCATGCTCACGATGCCAGCGGCAAGCGCCGACGCGGCAGGTTGGAGGCCGGTACGGACCGTCAGGCGCGGCAGATGTTGCGTGATCGTGGTTGGCAGGTGCTGTCGATCAGGCAGGTTCCGCTCTCCTTGTTCAGTCGCTTGTTGCCGGGCGAGCGTCTTACCGCAAGCCAGCGTTCGCTGTTGAGCAGACAATTGGCCACGCTTCTGAATGCGGGTATGCCTCTGGCGGAGGCGCTCCAGGCACTGACAGAGCAAAGTGAACATCGCCAGGTTCGCCTGGTCATGCGTGGTGTGGCCGACCGGATCGCTGAAGGCAACACGCTGGCAGATGCCTTGGCCCATCATCATCGTGCATTTCCCTTGGTCTACAGAGCCACTGTGGCTGCGGCAGAGCGCTCCGGTCATCTGGCCGACGTATTCGAACGCTTGGCTGAACATGCTGAACAGCAACAAGCCATGCGCCAGAAAGTACTGTTGGCGATGGTCTACCCATTGATTCTGGCGATCGTCTCCGTGCTGGTGGTGGGCTTCCTGCTGGGGTACGTGGTGCCTGATGTGGTGCAGGCATTTACCCGCGACCAGGCTCACTTACCGACGGCGACGCGGGTGCTGATCACGCTGAGTGATGTCGCCGCAAGCCATGGCCTGCTGGCTGCCATTGTGACTGTGGCCCTGGCGGGACTGGGCGTCTGGGCGTTGCGTGAGCCAGCGCGTCGTCGCCGTTGGCATGGCCTGAAGCTGCACGTGCCGTGGTATCGCGATTTCATCTGCGCCACCGACGCCGCCCGTTTCGCCAGCACCCTGGCAATACTCGGACGCAGTGGTGTCGCCCTTGTGGAAGCGATGTACATCAGTGCTTCGGTGGTTGGCAACCTGGTACTGCGTGAGCGCTTGCAGAAAGCTGCTCGCGAAATGAGCGAAGGCGCGACGCTGGCCGGCAGCCTTACGCGCAGCGCGACGTTGCCACCCTTGATGCTGCACATGATTGCCAGCGGCGAGCGTGCTGGTGAACTGGACACCATGCTCACACGCGCCGCCGAGCTTCAGGAGAAGCACCTCGCCGCGCGCATCTCTTTGCTGGTGAGCCTTTGCGAACCGCTACTGCTGTTGGTCATGGGCGGCATCGTGCTGTTCATCGTGCTGGCCATCCTTCTGCCCATTCTCAACCTCAACCAACTGGTTAATTGACATGTCCAAACGTTCTAGTCGCCGTGCCCAGCGAGGCTTCACGCTGATCGAAATCATGGTGGTGGTGGTCATTCTCGGCGTCCTCGGTGCCTTGGTATTGCCCAACGTGCTGAGCCGTCCCGACCACGCGAAGTTGACAGCGGCCCGGAGCGATCTGCAGTCGATTGCCACGGCGTTGGAAATCTACCGGTTGGACAATGGCCGCTATCCGACCACCGCGCAGGGCCTTGATGCGTTGGTCAAACAGCCGACCCGGTCGCCGATACCACGGTTCTGGAATGCCCAGGGTTACCTCAAGAGCATGCCGATAGACCCATGGGGCAGTGCCTACCAATACGAAGTACCCGGTATGCGCTCCAGCCAGGATTATGACCTGTTCTCCTTCGGCGCCGATGGTGAGGCCGGTGGAGAAGGGCTGGATGCGGAAATAGGCAATTGGCCTGAACCAGCTTGAAGCAGGAACGAGGCTTCACCTTGCTTGAGCTGCTGATCGTACTGGCGCTGCTGTCGGTAATCGTCGGTATGGCTGGCCTCAGCCTTGGGCGCGACGGTAAGCGTCTGGCCGCACAGGAGGCCGGTTTGTTCGTTCAGCTGGTTCAGCATGTTCGGCAGCAAGCAGTGCTACAGGGCCGGCCTGCAGGCGTAAGGGTGGACCGTGGCGGCTATCAACTGATGCAGCAGACAGCATCGGGCTGGACCGCGGTAGGGACAGCACATGCCACGGGGTTGTCCCTGCGCCTGGAACTCGATGATGTGCCAGTTTCGCTTCAGGCCCATTCCGCCAGGCCGCAGGTGATCGCGAACAGCAACGACGAGTACACGGCCTTTACCCTGCATTTCGAACAGGCGGGTGTGCGCCTTGCCACTGTGATGAGCGATGGCCTCAATGACCCCTGGCTCGACCGCTGAGCGCGGCTTCACCCTCGTTGAGGTGCTGGTGGCGTTGGCCATCTTTGCCGTGCTGGCCGTTGCTGTTGGCACGGCCTCACGTCATGTGTTGCTGCAGACGCAACAGGTACGCGATCGGTTGCTGGCCAGTTGGGTGGCGGACAATCACCTGACGCAACTGCTATTGCAACCGCCCATGTCTGCCGGGCAACGCAGGCTGGAAGTGGATTTTGCCCAGCGTCGATGGATCCTGGATGAAGTGCGCAAGACACGTAAAGACGCGGGCATGCTGGAAATCAGACTGCGAGTGGCGTTGATGCCGGAGGGGTCGGTGCTGGGCGAGACGACTCATTGGCTGGAGGTTGAGCATGTCGCCGAATGAGCGTGGTGCATGTCGTCGGCAGCGGGGCTTTACGCTGCTGGAGCTGTTGCTTGCTCTGGCCATCTTCGCCTTGCTGGCGCTGGGTAGCGCAACGCTTTTCTCGACCCTGGTCCGCACTGAGGCAGCGTTACAACGGCAGGCTGATGAACTGCGAGCACTGGGGCGGGCCATGAGCCTGATCCAGCGTGATGCCTGGCAGGGCGTGTTTCCGACGAGCTTGGAGGCTACTGGATATGCGGTTTCTCTGGACCGGCAGCGACTCCGTTGGATGTTAAGCGATGAGGCGAGCGACTCGGTGGCTGCTGGCAGTCATTTGCGTGTCGTCGAGTACTGGTTTGAAGAGGGGGCGCTCTGGCGGCGCCGCAGATCCCTGGAGCAAGGTGAAGGGCGCCCACAGCGTTTGCTGGACAACGTCAGTGAGTTGCGTTGGCGTCTGCATGTGCCGGGTCAAGGCTGGACGGCTCAGTGGCCGGGCCCTGAACGTCACGCGCTTGTACCGAACGCGATTGAAGTGACGATCTCGTCTGGCCGTTTTCAGCGCCTTCGACGGCTTCTGCCGCTGGCTGGAGTTGGTCGGTGAGGCCTGAACGCCAACGGGGTCTTGCGCTGGTTACGGTGTTGCTGATTCTGGCACTGGCCACGATGCTGGCTGCAGGCATGCTACGCAGTCACCAGCTGTTGCTGGCAGGTGCCAGCCAACAGATTCAGGCGTCGCGGCTGATGCAGCTGGCATTGTCAGGTGAGCGCCTGGCGCTGGTGCAGATCGGTCAGCAGGCTTCGGAACTCGTGCAACTGAGCCACAACGGGCAGACTTGGGCAAACGCTCGCACCTTCAAGCTGGGTGACGGACAACTGACGGTTCGTATGGAGGACCTGGCCGGGCGCTTCAATGTTGGCTCGCTGGTGGGCTTGCAGTCGCTCGACAAGGTGCTGCTCGAGCGATGGCAGCGTCTTTGCCATTCCTTGCAAATCAAAGCGCCTGCTCTGGACCCTCTGGTCGGTCGCCCACTCATCGATATCAGCCAGCTGCGCACCCTGCCAGGTGTCACCAGCGAAGTTCTTGCGCGCCTGAAGCCCTGGATAGTGGCACTGCCGAAAGAAGCAGGGCTCAACGTCAACACCACCTCGGCACGCCTGCTCGGCACCTTGGAAAAAGTGGATGAACCGACCGCATCGCGTTTGCTACGTGAGCGACCGGCAGCTGGCTACGCCAATGTGCAGCAGTTTCTCGCGGCACCCGCGCTTTCAGGACAAGGGCCAGGCACGCATGGCCTGGCGGTGGGCAGTCGCTGGTTTCGTCTGGAACTCACGGCACAACAGGGCGGGCAGCAGCTTTATGTGTACAGCGATGTGGAAATCGATGCCAAGACACAGCGGCCGCGCGTGGTGCGTCGAGTCGTTACTGCCTTGAGGGAGCCACGTTTGGATGAATGAATGCGGGATTTACCTTCTGCCGGAAGGGATACAACAGGTCGATGCCCGGTGGCCGGTGTTGGCGTGGTCATCGCAAGGTGAATTGCGCAGGGCGTGCCTGGACGAAGTGGCTGATCAATTGGGTGCACGGTCGGTGGTGTTGGTGCTGCCGATGGAGTTGCTCAGCGATTGCACGGTTGCCCCCGTGCCGGGGCGTCGGCCTTCGCGTGAGGCCCTGGCTTATGCTGTCGAGGAGCAGTTGGCGGCTTCGCTGGACACATTGCATCTGGCCTTTGGCGCTGTGGACGAGCAAGGGTCGAGGCGTGCCCTGGTGATCGATCGCGCTTTGTTCCAGAGGGTTCTGGCCGTGGTGCAAACCGCGGGACTCAACCCGCTGCACGTTCATGTCGACGCCGACCGCCTGTTTGGCACACAGGCCGGAGCGTTGTACCTGGAGGGGCGTTGGCTATTGGGAGGTGCGGGGGGGCCACGACTTGCCGTTCGGTCGCAGGCAGCCCAAGTGCTCGCTCAACAGCTGCCGCCCATGGCCTGGATGGCAGAACGCTGTGACGCGCAAAACGCACCGTGCAACCAACGCGTGGACAGTGCCGTTGGACTGTTGATGCAAGGGCAGGCCAATGCTGTCGACTTGCTTCAGGGCTGTTTCCGCAAGCGTCGGCGAAGCTTGCCGTGGCAGGCTTTGATGGCAGGCGCGCTGTTAGCCTCGCTGATTATCTGTGCTGGCGAGTACATGCGTGCTGGTGGTCTGCAGAGGCAGGCGTCGCAGCTACAGGCCGACAACCTTCACGCCTTTCAGGCGTGGGCACCTGAGCAGTCCCCAGGGACCGACCTGCTTGCGCAAATCCAAGCGCTTGAGCCGCGCCCATTACCCGTCACCGCCATGCAACGGCTGGCCGAGCTGGCTGAGCATCTGGTCGACGCGGGCAACCTGCGCATCGAGCGGGCTGTGCTCGAACCTTCCAAAGGCTGGCGTGTCGAGGTCGTAGCACAGGGTTTTGCAGACCTTGAACGCTTGCAGGAACGCGTACCTGAGGTGGACATGGGGCATGCGCGGCAAGTTGAGGGCCATGTCCGGGCGAGTTTGCATTGGGCGGGGTCAGAATGATGCTGCGAATCGATCAACACATGGTCGCCCAATGGCGGCGAGTTCCGGCTTATCGACAACGGTTGCTCCAGGCCATGGGCTGGCTGCTTGTTGCATCGACTGTGTGGCACTTTACCTGGGCGCCAGGGCAAATGCGTGTGCAGGAGCTACAGCAGGCACTGGCTCATCAAGAAGTGATCAAGCAGCAGTTGCAACGGCTGCCCTCGGCACCGAATCGACAACCCGCCAGCGCGCAGACGCTGACGGCCGCCAGTCTGAGCGAGCGGGCCCAGCGCGCGGGGTTGCAGGTACAGGCGCTGGAGGCTCGGGCGGGTCGGATTGAAGTCAGTATTGAGGGGCCCTCAGAGATTGTCTTCGCCTGGCTGCATGAACTTGAGCGTGACGAAGCTCGGTTCCTTGACTTGCAGCTGCAAGCGCAGGGCGAGCGACTGCAGGCTCAGCTTGCCCTGGCGCTGGAGTGATTAAGCTTTGATTCAGCCAGGCTGGCTAATCTGGGGCCATCGAAACCCCTACAAGGACTTACCCCATGAAACTCCGTTACCTGGCCTTCTTGCTTGCTCCTCTTTTCAGCACCGCGGCCCTGGCTGCCGGCTACACCGGCCCAGGTGCCCAACCTGTGACCACCGTGGCAGCGGCCAATGATGCAGCCGACGACACCCCGGTCGTGCTGCAAGGCTTCGTGACCAAGAAGATCAACAACGACGACAAGTACGAGTTCAAGGACAACAGCGGCACCATTACCGTCGAGATTGACGACGAGGATCTGCCCGCGACGCCATTCAACGAGAAGACCAAGGTCAAGCTGACCGGCGAGGTGGAAAAGCACCTGATGAGCCGAGAGGTGGATGTGGATATCGTTGAGATCATCAACTGATCCGAAACCCTGTGACCGACAAGCTGGCGCCGGCTTGTCGGTCACAGGGCTCAGGCAGCCTTGGGCGGCAACTTGCTCAGGTGCAACGCCACCAGCAGCGCCACTGCCAGCAGGCTGCCAATGAACAGCCCGATACCATTCCAGCCTGCGTGATGCCAGAACACCCCGCCTGCCGTCCCGGCAACACTCGACCCCGCGTAATAGCAGAACAGGTACAGCGATGACGCTTGCCCCTTGGCCTTGAAGGCCCGGCGGCCGATCCAGCTGCTGGCCACCGAGTGCGCGCCAAAGAAGCCGAAAGTGAACACCAGCATGCCGAGGATCACCATCACCAGCGGGCTGGCCAGGGTCATCAGCAAACCGGCCGCCATCACCAGAATGCTGGCCCAGAACACTTTGCGTCGGCCCAGCTTGTCGGCCAGGGCGCCCACCTGTGCAGAGCTGTAGATGCCCGACAGGTACACCACCGACAGCAAGCCGACCAGCGCCTGGTTCATGTGATAAGGCTCGGCCAGCAAGCGGTAGCCAATGTAGTTGAACAGGGTGACGAAGGCGCCCATCAGCAGGAAGGCTTCAAGGAACAGCCAAGGCAGGCCGGCGTCCTTGAAGTGCATGACGAAACCGTCCAGCAGGGTGCGCGGGCTCATGGCCTGGGGGCGGAAGTTGCGCGATTCGGGCAGCACTTTCCAGAACACCAGCGCGGCCACCAGGGCCAGGCCGCCGATGGTCAGCATCGCCGTGTGCCAGCTGACGAAGTCGATCAGCACCCCAGTGATCAGGCGCCCACACATGCCGCCAATGGCGTTGCCACCGATATACAGGCCCATCGCCAGGCCGATGTGCTGGGGGTGGATCTCTTCGCTCAGGTAAGTCATCGCCACCGCCGCCAGGCCACTGAGCGACAAGCCGACCAGCGCACGGGTTGCCAGCACCCCTTCCCAGGTCGGCATCACCGCACTGGCCAGGGTCGACAATGCCGCGCACAGCAGTGCGAAGACCATCACCGGCTTGCGCCCGATGCGGTCGGAGATCGGCCCGGTGATCAACAGGCCGAACGCCAGCATGGCGGTGGAAACCGACAGCACCAGGCTGCTCTGCGCAGCGTTGATTGCGAACTCCTTCGACAGCAGCGGCATCATTGGCTGCACGCAGTACAACAGGGCGAAGGTGGCGAAGCCGCCGCTGAACAGGGCCAGCACGGTCTTCATGAAGGCGGGGGTGCCTTTCTCGATCCAGGTGTCGTTGAAGGTGACAGGGTCAGGCTCGGTAGGGAGGGGGGCTACAGCGGTCTTCACGGGCAGGTACCTCAAGCGCGATGAAAAAAGCATATAGCTGGCTAATGATTAGATCCAATATATTGTTCGACCTATTTGAGATGTTTTGCGACTTGATTGGAGCCTGTCATGGAACTGCGCCATCTGCGTTACTTCATAGCCGTGGCCGAGGAATTGCACTTTGGCCGGGCGGCCCAGCAACTGGGTATTTCCCAGCCTCCGCTGAGCCAGCAGATACAGGCATTGGAGCTTGAGCTGGGCGCGCGTCTGTTCGAGCGTACCAACCGCCGTGTCGAGCTGAGCGAAGCCGGGCGCCTGTTCCTTGAAGAGGCCCGCCAGGTATTGGCCCAGGTGGAGAAGGCAGCCGATGTGGCGCGTCGGGCACAACTGGGTGAGTTGGGCGAGATGAAGATCGGTTTCACTTCGTCGGCGCCATTCACGTCGAAGATTCCAAAGGCCATCCACGCCTTTCGCCAGCGTTTTCCGGCGGTGCACCTGAACCTGAAGGAAATGAGCAGCCGCGATGTCGCCGAAGGGGTGTTCGACGAGTCCATCGAAGTTGGTCTGATGCGTCCGATGCCTTTGCCAGAGGGGCTGGTGGCCACCGAGCTGTTTCGAGAACCATTGGTGGCGGTGATCAACGCGTCGCACCCGCTGGCCGTTGGTACCGAGCAGGGGGTGTACATGGCGGCCCTGGCCCATGAGCCGTTCGTGTTCTTCCCGCGCAGTTATGGCAGTGGCCTGCATGCGCAGTTGTTGAACCTGGCGCGTGAAGCTGGGTTCAGCCCGCACTTTGCCCAGGAGGCGGGGGAGGCGATGACCATCATCGGGCTGGTGTCGGCGGGGTTGGGGGTGTCGGTGTTGCCGGCGTCATTCCAGCGCATGCAGATCGAGGGCGTGGTGTATCGCACCCTGCTGGACGAGGGCGCGATGAGCGCGGTCTGGTTGGTACAGCGTGAGCGTGGTGGTTCGGCGATGGCCAAGGCGTTTGCCGAGCTGCTGACGGGGTTGGTGATGGGGTGAGCGGTGGGGCGAGGGCGTTGCCCTCGATCGCCGGCAAGCCGGCTCCCACATGGACCGCGCTGATCTTGAGATCACTGCAATACCCGTGGGAGCCGGCTTGCCGGCGATGAGGCCGGTACAGGCAGCACAAGACAGTATCTCCCACATGGGCCGCGCTGATCTTGAGATCACTGCACTACCTGTGGGAGCCGGCTTGCCGGCGATGGTCAGGCCCAGCGCCGGAAAATGAGCGACGTGTTGACCCCACCAAAGGCAAAGTTGTTGTTCATCACGTACTCGTGGCTCATGGCGCGCAAACTGCCGGTCAGGTAATCCAGCTCGCCACAGCGCGGGTCGACCTGGTCGAGGTTGAGGGTGTGCACGTAGCGGTCGCTGTTCATCATTTCGATGCTGAACCACGATTCCAACGCGCCGCAGGCGCCAAGGGTGTGGCCGAGGAAACTCTTCTGCGAACTGATGGGCATGCGTGGCCCGAACAGGCTGCTGGTGGCCAGGGTCTCGGCGATGTCGCCTTGTTCGGTGGCAGTGCCGTGGCCGTTGACGTAACCGATGGCTTCGGGGGCCAGGCCGGCATCTTCCAGCGCCAGTTCCATGGCCCGGCGCATGGTGACCTGCTCGGGTCGGGTGATGTGCTGGCCGTCTGCATTGCTGCCGAAGCCAACCACCTCGGCATGGATCCTGGCCCCGCGAGCCAGGGCATGCTCCAGCTCTTCGAGCACCAGCATGCCACCGCCTTCGCCGATGACCAGGCCATCGCGGTCGATGTCATAGGGCCGTGGGGTCAGGTGCGGGGTGTCGTTCTTCAGGCTGGTGGCGTACAGCGCATCGAACACCATGGCTTCGGTGGGGCACAGCTCTTCGGCGCCGCCGGCGAGCATCATCGGCAGGCGACCGTACTTGATCGCCTCATAGGCGTAGCCGACGCCCTGGCTGCCGCTGGTGCAGGCGCTGGAGGTGGGGATCAGGCGCCCGGTGAGGCCGAAGAAGATGCTGATATTGGCGGCGGTGGTGTGCGGCATCATGCGCACGTAGGAGTTGGCGTTCAGGCCATCGGCCACCGCGTTCATCAGCATGTTGCCGAAGGTCTTGATCTCGTCGGTGCTGCCGGTTGACGAGCCACAGGCCACGCCCATGCGACCGTCGCGGATGCTCGGGTCGTCGAGCAGCCCGGCGTCGGCCAGCGCGCGCTCGGCAGCGGCAACCGCCAGACGAGAGACGCGGCCCATGCTGCGCAGCTGCTTGCGGGTCCAGTGGCGGGGCACGGTGAAATCATCGATGGGGCCAGCCAGACGGGTGTTGAGTTCCTCGTATCTGTCCCATTCGTGCATGCGGCGAATGCCGCTGCGCTGGTTGGCGAAATGCCCGGCGATGGTTGCCCAGTCGTTGCCCAGGGCGGTGATGCCGGCCATGCCGGTGACCACGACACGGCGCATCAGCACAGCCCTCCGTTGACCGCCAGCACCTGGCGGGTGATGTAGGCGGCTTCTGGCGACATCAGGAAATTCACCGCGCCGGCCACTTCCTCGGGGGTGCCCATGCGTCCGGCGGGAATCATCTTGAGCAGCTCTTCGACGGGCACATGCTCGTCGAGCATGGCCGTGTCGATCAGGCCGGGGGCTACGCAGTTGACGGTGATGCGACGCTTGCCCAGCTCGATGGCCAGGGCTTTGGCGGCGCCGATAACGCCGGCCTTCGAGGCGCTGTAGTTGACCTGGCCCCGGTTGCCGATCAACCCCGATACCGAGGTGATGCAGACGATACGTCCCGGCGCGCGGCGGCGGATCATCGGCATCATCAATGGGTGCAGAACGTTGTAGAAACCATCCAGGTTGGTACGCATGACCTGGTCCCAATCTTCATCGGTAAGTGCCGGGAACGCACCGTCGCGGGTCAGCCCGGCGTTGCACACCACGCCGTAGTAGGCGCCGTGGGTTTCGACATCGTCTTCCAGGATGGTTTTGCAGGCAGTGCGGTCCGCCACGTCGAACTGCAGTACCCGTGCCTGCTGGCCCAGTGCCCGGACTTCGGCGGCGACCGCGTCGACTTCGGCACGGCCACTGCGGCAATGCAGTACCAGGTCGTAGCCTGAGCGAGCCAGACGCAGGGCGATGGCCCGGCCGATGCCGCGGCTGGAGCCTGTGACCAGGATGGTGTCAGTCATGGGGTGACTCCTCAGGGCCTGCCTCGGCCAGGTAACTGGCGGGTTGCGGCGGGCGATAGACATTCAGGCGGGCGGTGGCGTGGATACCCGGGCCGCGCAGGTGGCATTCGAACACGCCCATGCCATTTTCGTCTTCCAGCGAACGCGAGGCGTGAAGCTGCAGCTCGGTGCCTGCGGGAAAGTGTTCGACATCACAGCTGTATTTGCGGGTGCCGAGCAGGAAGCCCAGCTCCACCGGTTGACCTTGGCGACGTGCTCGGCACCCGGCGAAGGCGGCCACCGTCTGGGCCATCAGTTCGACCCCGAACCAGGCCGGCAGACTGCCGTCGGCGCGATTGAACAGGCCGCCCTGGCGCACGGTGGCACGGGCGTGGATCTGTTCCTCGTCGCAGCTGTCGATCTGGTCGATCAGAATCATGTCGCCAGCGTGGGGCAGCAGTTCGGCCAGTGGCCAGGGGATCATGGGGTGTCTCCGAGAATCAGGCTGACATTGTTGCCGCCGAAGGCGAACGAGTTGCTCATCAAACGGCGTGGGCGCTGCAGTGGCAAGCGCTGCTCACCGTCGACCAGGTTCAGCTCCGCCAGCTCAGGGTCGTGCTGCCCATCCCACACGTGTGGCGGCAACAGCCCGCCAGGGTTGTGCCCGCTCAACGTCAGCCAGCAGAACGCCGCCTCGAGCGCGCCAGCGGCACCCAAGGTGTGGCCGGTCATGGGCTTGCTCGACGAGCACGGCAGGCTGGCGCCGAACAGTGCGCTGACGGCCAGGCTCTCCATGGCGTCATTATGCACCGTGGCGGTGCCATGCAGGTTGAGGTAGTCGATTTGCGCAGGCGTAAGGCCTGCATTGTCCAAGGCTTTGGCCATGCACTGCAAGGCACCGCCGCCGGTCGGGTCTGGCGCCGAGATGTGGTGGGCATCGGAGCTGGCGCCGGCACCGAGCAGCGCGATGGAGGGGCCCTCGCCGTTGGCCTCACGGGTCATCAGAAACAGCGCTGCGGCTTCACCGATGTTGATGCCGTTGCGGTTGATCGAGAACGGGTTGCAGCGCTGCTCACTGACCGCTTCCAGGGCGCTGAAACCGTTGAGGGTAAACCCGCACAGGCTGTCGACGCCGCCGCACAGTACCGCATCGCAAACACCCAGCTCCAGTAGTCGGCGTGCGCTTGCCAAGGCCCGACCGCTGGAAGTGCAAGCGGTGGAAATCACGTAGGCCGGGCCGCTCAGTTGCAGCCAGTCGGCCAGGAAGTTGGCCGGTGCGCTCAGCTCCTGCTGCGCGTAGCGGTAGCTGTCCGGAAATTGCTGTTGCTGAAGGTACTGGGCGATGCCTTCGCTGGCCTCGGCGATGCCGGATGTGCTGGTGCCCAGAATGACCGCGACGCGGTGTGCACCATGGCGGGCGATGGCTTGGCGAATAGCCGGCTCGATCTGCAGGGCCGCGCTGTACAGCAACTGGTTGTTGCGGCTGTGCTGTTCCGGCAAGGGCAACGCAGGCAATGCGCCTGGCGCCGCACCGACGGCAGGGCTGCGCTCGGGGATCCAGCCTTCCTGGGGCTGCATCCCTGAGCAGTCGCCGGCGAACAGGCGGGCGGCGACTTCGGTCTGGTCCTGGCCCAGAGCGCAGACTACGCCCAAGGCGTTGAGGTAGGCAGTCATGGCGTGTTCTCGCTGGGCATAGGGGCAACTACATAGCGCAGGCCTTCACCGAGGTTCAAGTCGAATCCGTCGGTGTCTCGATAGCGGACATGCCAGCGGTCTTGCAGCCAGCGTTGCCCGTGCTGCTGGCGGGCGTTGGGGTAGAGCGCCTGCAACTGGTCGGCGGGTGTCAGGGCGAAGAGTACGGCGGCGAACAGTTCACGCGCAGCCGGGTTGGGCGGGAGCAAGCCGTCCGCTTGCCAGTGCTGGCCATCGAGCAACTGGCGGGCCTGGGGAATGCCGAGCAGGTCGAGCAGTGACCAGCGCAAATGGCCGTTTTCACGCTGAATCACCAGTAGCCAGTCCTGCTGCTGTCCGGCCTGTTCGCGCTGGACGTGCAGCTGTTGCGGCAGGTCGAGTGTCGGGAGCTGTGTGGGCAGCGGCGGGTGTGCGGCGCAAGCGCCCAGCAGCACGCAAAGGGTGATCAGCAGCAGGTGCTTCATGGGCTCTCCAAGGGCCTGGCCCAAGGGGCCAGAATGAAACTGAAGACCAGGCCCAAGCTTACCGCCAAGCCGAAATTGCTCACGGCGGGTGTGCTGGAAAGGGCCAGCAGGCCGAACGAAAGCCAGGTAGTGAGGGCCGCCAGCAGCGTGCCCAGCAGGCTCACAGCAGCACCGCCGATCTGCTCATGCATGAGGATCGCGTAATCGACGCTGATGGCGGTGACCAGTAACAGGCCGAACAGGCTGAACAAGGTCAGCGGTTGGCCCAGCCAGCCCAGGCAGGCAAGGCTGCACAAGGCTGCCAGCAGTGGCAGGGCAACGATGCGCAGGGCACCGCGCAGGCCGAAGGGCAGCACCAGCAACAGTAGAATCAGCGCGCAGGAGAACAGCTTGAGTTCGGCAGCGCTGAGCTGGGTGGCGGCGAACAGCTGGTTCAGCTCGCCTAGCCGGTCCACCAGTTGCACACCGTCCAGATCATCGGTCTGCAGGCGCAGCAGCGCGGTATCGTTTAAGCCTTGCAGGCTGACGATAGCGGCTACGCCCGAGTCGGTCTGTCCCAACCACAGTGGGCGCCAGGCTTCGCCCAATGGCCCTGCCAGCACCTGTTCGACGGTCACAGCGGGTAGCAGGCGCAACTGCTCAAGTTCGCTGTCCAGCGCCGCTTGCGGTACACCCAGGGCCACCAACGGCTGCCAATGCTCGCGCAGGGCACTCAGTGCCTGTTGAGTCTGCAATTGTTCAGCCGGGCTGGCGACGATCTGGTTCAGGCTCATGTAGCCTTTGAGTTTGCCCAGCTCGACCAGTTCATCGAGCTTGCCGGACAGCGCACCCAGGCGGTCGAGCAGTTGTTGCTGATCGGTGCCGCGTACCAGGTAGAACTGGCTGGTGGGTTGGTAACCGGTGATTCGCGCCACCGCCTGAGCTTGCTCCAACAATTGCGGTGGGCTGCTGACCCACTGGCGTATGTCGTTGCGGCTGTCCAGTTGCCATAGGCCTGCGGCGCAAAACAGCATCAGCAAGGCCAGCAGCGCGGCGCTGGGCACTTTGCGCAAGAGGCGTTCACGCCAGCGTGTGAGGGTTTCGGCAACACCCAGCGGCCAGTGCGCCGGGCGCAGCTCCACGCCCCTGAGCAGGGCCGGCAGCAGGCAGACTGCGCACAGGTAGGCACCGACCAGGCCAGCGGCGGAAAAGGCGGCGATCTGGGTCAGCGCCGGAAAGGGGGTGAACGCCAGGGCCAGGTAGCCGATGCAACTGGTCACCAGGCTCAGGCTCAAGCCCGGAAGCGTCAGGCGCAGGGCAGGCCAGCTGCGCCAGGGTTTCAGGCTCCAGCTCTTGGACAGGTAGTGCAGGGGATAGTCCACGGCCACGCCAATCAGGCTCGAACCCAGCACCAAGGTCATGACATGAATCTGGCCGAACAACGCCACGCAAACCACAGACCCGAACAGCACACCCACCAACACGGGCGCGAAGGCCAGCAGCACCCGCCAGCGCCGAAACGCCAGCAGCAGCAACAGCAGAATGGCGAGGGTCGCACCGCCACCTACCCAGGTAATTTCACGGCTTGCCTGTTGTTGGCCAGCGGCGGCATAGAGCAGGCCACTGGCGGCAACCAGTTGGGCGCCGGCTTGCTCGGCTTGTTGGCGACTCCTGGCAAGCAGGTCGGCCACTTGCAGGGGCAGGTTCAGGTCGAAGGCGTTGCCGTCGGTGCGCGCGCGCAGCAGCACCCAGTGCTGGCCCTCGGCGCTGGCGATAAGCGCGCCGCTGGCGGTGTCCAGTTCTACGTTCGCGGGTTTGGGCTGGCTGGCCTGGATTCGCCCGGTCAGGCCGAGCCAGTCATTCTGGCTGGGTACCAGGCTGAAGCCGGTGAAGGGGTCGAACAGGCTTTGCACGCGTTGTTCGATGAAGGCCTCGGGTTGCTCGCGCAGTTGCTGGCGGTCGTGGGCTGACAGCATGGCCAGCCGCCCTTGCAGCAGTTGTTCACGCACGGCGGCGAGGTCGGTCTGCAGGTTCCACTGCACCTTGCTGAACAGCCCGCTGGCTTGCCACTGTGCGGCCAGGTGCTCGGTGAGGGTCAGCGCTTGCTGGCGGTCGACGTGGCCTACCAGCACCAGCAGTTCGCGGTTGAGCGGTTCCTGGATGCGCAGTTCCGCGCGTTTGACCAGAGGGTCCTGGGTGGCGCCAGGCACCAGTGTCATCAGGTCGGCTGACAACGGCGCGCCACGATGCCATTGCCAGCCGGCCACCGCGAGCATGACCAGCAACAACCCCAGGAACAGGCGTGGCAGCAGGCGTTCAGTCGGCAAAATCGCTGCGCTCCGTGTCGCTCAGGGCTGCCTCGGCGCTGCTTTCGGGCATGCGCAGCACGGTGCTGTCGCCTTGGGTCTCGCGCAGTTCGATGCGTTCGACGAACTGGCCGCCGCTGATGTCGATGGCGGTGAACACCTGCTTGAGCAGCAGCGAGCGAGGTGTGAGGTGCAATTTCCAGTGCGCGGCATCGCCCGAAAGGCTCAGCTCGAAATCGCGTTGCAGGCCACTGCTGTCGCCTTGCAGCACGGCGAAGAACAGCCGGTTTTGTTCGGCGCCAGCACTGCGGCCAGGCAGCGTTTGCCAGCCGCTCGGGTCGCGGCGGGCGATACCGTCGGCGCGGATGCGGTAGTCCTGGCGCAGCGGAGTTTGCAGCAGCCACAGCAGGCCATGGTCGCGGGCCAGGATGAAGTTGCCTTTGCTCAGCAGGGGCTGGGGCAGGGCACGCAGGTGTTTTTCCTGGATGAACGGGCCTTTGACCACTGCTGGCTCGCTAAGCTGCTTTTGCAGGTCGTCCAGGCTGAATGCGAATGTCAGGGGGCTGATGAACAGCAGGATGAGGGCGGCGAGTCGGCTCATGAAAGCACCTTGGCAACCGCATCGAGCATCACCTGCGGCGATGCCAGTTGCATCTCGCCGCTTTCCACCTGCACGGCAACCTGCACGGTGCTGGCGCGAGTCATGCGCTCGCCGGTCTCGGCATCGCTGATCAGGTAGTGGATCTTCAGGCGGTTTTCCCACTCCACCAGGCTGGCCCGCACCTTCAGGCGCTGGCCGAAGGTGGCGCCGCGGATGTAGCGCAATTGCAGGTCGATCACCGGCCAGATGTAGCCGCTGGCATGCATTTGCAGGTAGTTGTGCTCGAGCCGGTCGAGCAGCGCGCAGCGGGCCACTTCCAGGTACTTCACGTAGTGGCCGTGCCAGACGATGTGCATGCTGTCGACGTCGAAGAAGGGCACGACGATTTCACTGTCGACATGGAAGACGCCGGGGTTACGCATGCAGCCTCCAGTGGCGCTGGCCAATGCGTTGCAGACACAGGCGCAGGTCGTTTTCCAGGGCACGGTCTTCGATGACCGGGGCGAACTCCGCCGACAGGGCCTCATGCATCTGTGCCAGGGCGGGTGGCAAGGGCCGCGCATCGGCCTGACGAGCGCGCAGCCAGACGCCCTGGTTGGCGGCCAGCAAAGCCGCGGCGGCAACCTGTTCGGTCAGTTCCAGTACCCGCAGGGCGTCACGGGCGGCAATGGTGCCCATGCTCACCTTGTCCTGGTTGTGGCACTCGGTGGAACGCGAGAAAACGCTGGCCGGCATGGTCAGCTTGAGGGCCTCGGCGGTCCAGGCGCTGGCGCCGATCTGCACGGCCTTGAAGCCGTGATTGAGCATCGCCCGGTCGGCCTCGGCACCGGAGAGGTTGCTCGGCAGGCCATGGTTGTAGCGTACGTCCACCAGCAATGCGAGCTGGCGGTCGAGCAGGTCGGCGACGTTGGCTACCAGGGTCTTGAGGCTGTCCATGGCGAAGGCGATGTGGCCGCCATAGAAGTGCCCGCCATGCAGCACCCGCTCGGCGTCGCCGTCGATGATCGGGTTGTCGTTGGCGCTGTTCAGTTCGGTTTCGATGAAACCACGCAGCCAGCCCAGGCTGTCGGCCAATACGCCCAGTACATGGGGCGCGCAGCGCAGCGAGTAGCGGTCCTGCAGGCGGTGCAGGGGCGGTAGCGGGGCGTCGATGGCAAGGTCCTGGCGCAGCCAGGCGGCTACCTGCATCTGGCCTGGGTGTGGCTTGGCGGCGAACAGGCGCTCGTCGAAATGTTCCGGGTTGCCTTGCAGGCCAATGACGTTGAGCGCGGTGATGCGCGTGGCCAGTTTCAGCAGGTAGTCGGCACGGGCGAACGCCAGGCAGGCCAGGCCGGTCATCACGGCGGTGCCGTTCATCAGCGCCAGGGCTTCCTTGGGCCGCAGCACCAGGGGCTGCCAGCCCAGTTCACGGTGCACGTCGGCACTGCTGCGGCGTTGGCCCTGGTACATCACGTCGCGCTCGCCAGACAGGGTGGCGGCGACATAGGACAGCGGGGTCAGATCGCCGCTGGCGCCCACCGAGCCTTCTTCGGGGATCAGCGGCAGGATGTCGTGGGTGAGGAAGTCGCGCAGGCGCTCGAGCAGTTCCAGGCGCACCCCCGACACACCATGGCTCAGCGAACGCAGGCGCGCGGCCAGCACGGCGCGAGTGGCGGGGGCGTCCAGCAGTCGGCCCAGGCCGCAACCGTGGAAGGTGTACAGGTGCTGCGGCAGAGCCTCCACATGCTCCAGCGGCACGGCCACCACGCAGGAGTCGCCGTAGCCGGTGGTGACGCCGTAGATCACGCCTTCCTTGTCCAGCAACGTGTCCAGAAAACGCGCGCCACGGGCGATTCGCTCGCGGTACTCGGGGTCGTCCTGCAGCTGTGCCGGGGCACGGCGCTCGGCCAGGGCGAGGATGTCCTCGATTGCCAGCGGCGATTCGCCGAACGTGACAGGTTCATGCGGATGCATCGTCATCGGTCTTCCAGAAGGGGTAGAAGTTGAACCACTGCAAGGGCGCCTGGGTGCAGTACTGGCCCAGGCGTTCGGCGTAGCGCGAGGCCCATTGGGCAATCACCTGGTCACGCTGGTTGCGCCGCCACTGCAGACGCTCGGCGAAGGGCTCCAGGGTGATGCGGTAGCGGCCCTGGTGCTTCAGGCAGAACAGCAGGTTGACTGGGCAATCGAGCAAACCGGCCAACAACCAGGGGCCTTGCGGAAACGGCGCCGGGTGGCCGAGAAAATCCACCTCGACCGTGCGTGTGCCATGCAGCGGTACCCGGTCCCCGGCGATGGCGAGCCACTCGCCGCGCTCCAGGCGCTCGGACAGTTGCAGCATCACCGCCGGGTCCAGTTCGCTGACCTGAATCAGCCGCAGGTTGGTGGCACCGGCTTCACCCAGCAGGCGGTTGAAGCGCTCGGCATGGCGCGTGTGGACCAGCACGTTCATGGTTACCTGCTCGCCGATTTCAGCCAGGGCACGGCACACTTCCAGGTTGCCCAGGTGCGCACCTACCAGCATCTGGCCACGCTGGCCGCGCAATTGCTGGCGCAGGTGAGCCGGGTCGATGATATCGATGTCTTCCATGCGCAGCCGGCCATTCCATACGTCGAGCTTGTCCAGCAGGGCGTCGGCGAAGGCCATGAACTGGCGAAACACCTGCCAGTGGCTGGGTGCGGGGATTTGCCCGCCACTCCAGCGATGCAGCCGTTGCTGATACTGCCAGGCACTGCGCCGGGCGCGGCGGCCAAACACGAAGAAATAGGCCACGATGATGTGTATCAGCGGGCTGAGCACGCGTCGGCCACACAGACGCACCAGGGTGGCGGTCAGTTTCATCAGCCAGAAACTGCCGCGCTCCTGTTGCTCGGCCCAGTGTTGCGACGGGATGCTCATCGGCGCCACCTGCGCCAGAGAATCAGCGGTGCGCGCAGCAGCATGCCGAAGAACAGCTTGGCGTGCATCTTCGAGATCAAGGCGTTGTCGTGGAACAGGCGAAAGTGCGAGAGGCCGTCCTGCGGGTAGTGGACTCGGGTCGGCAGCCAACGCATCGGCTGGTCGCGCCACGACAGGCGCACGAGGATCTCGGGGTCGAAGTCCATGCGTCGGCCGAGGCTGACGCTGTCGATCATCGCCAGGGTGGCAGGCAGCGGGTAGACGCGAAAACCGCACATCGAGTCCGGTATCTGCAGCGACAGGCTGTTGATCCATACCCACACATGGGTCAGGTAGCGGGCATACAGGCGGCCCTTGGGCACGCTGGCATCGTACTGTGGATAACCGCACACCAGCGCCTGTGGATAAGCCTGCGACTGTTCGAGAAAGCGGCTGACATCGGCCAGGTCATGCTGGCCATCGGCGTCCACCTGCAAGGCATGGCTGAACCCCAGCCGCGAGGCTTCACGCAGCCCGGCCATGACCGCGCCGCCCTTGCCCTGGTTGGTCGTGAGCGTGACCAGGTGCACCTGAGGCTGCTGGGCCAGCTGGCGCAGCACCTGGGCGCATGGCTCATGGCTGGCGTCGTCGACCAGCACGCAGGGCAGGCCCGCACGCAGCAGGTCGGCCACCACTGCGGGCACGGCCAGTTCGTGGTTGTACACCGGGATCACCGCGCAAGGCTTATGCACAGGTGGCCTCCATCAGGATACGGCCACTGGAACAGGCCTGCCCGGCGCAACTGTAGGCGAAGTAGAGCTTGCTGCGATCTTTGTCCCAGCGCAGGTTCAGTGCCAGTTCGTCGCCAGGGCGCACCACATGCTGGAACTTGAGCACCTCCATGCCGGCGAAGCGGTGGTTGGGCACCAGTTGCTCGCTGGCCAAGGCGATGGCCCAGTCGATCTGCACAACGCCCGGCAGCACCGGGGCCTCCGGGAAGTGGCCGGCAAAGCAGGCCAGGTCCAGGGGTACGCAAAGGGTCAGGTGCAGTTCGTCACCTTCCTGGCGTTGGTCCAGTACCTCCGGGGCCATGCTACGCGGAGCCTGCAACAGGGCCTGGACGTCGGCCTGAGGCAGTTTGCCCTGTGCATTTAGTGGCAGTTGCCGAAGCAGCCGCCAGCGGCGTGGCACGGCCATGGGTTCGCAATGTTCAGATAGGTGCGTGCGCAGGCCTTCGGCCAAGGCTTTGCGACCCTTGTTGCGCAATGCGTGCAGGCCGGCGGGGGTCAATACGACCAGCGCGGCGAGGTAGGCGCGGCCTTGCTCGACCATGCCCAGGCGGGCTTCGGCAACCCAGGCGTGAGTACACAGCGCCTGTTCGAGCATGGGCAGGGAAATACGCTTTTCTTCCAGTTTGACGATGCGGTCAAGGCGACCGAGCAGGTGGAAGCGCCCGTCTTCGGCGAACTCGACGGCATCCGCACTGTGCTCGACATGGCCTGCAGGCAGGTACGGCGAAGCGATGCACAGCGCGCCTTGGTTGTCCTGACTCAGGCGTACGCCAGCAAATGGCTGCCACAGTGCTGCACCTTGTCGCCAGGCGATACCGCCCGTTTCCGAGCTACCGAGGATCTCCGTCGGCCATTTACCCAGATGCTGGTGCAGGCGCTGGGCGGCGTTCGCAGGCAACTCGCCACCGGAGGAGAACACCTGGCGGACCTGGCTCAGGGCCGGCCAGTCGAGGTTGTCGCCCATGCGCTTGAGCAGCGCCGGGCTGGCCACCCAGGCAAAGGCCGTATGTGCGAGGCTGGCGCGTTGCAGGTCTTCGGGGAATGGCAACTGGCGTCGTTCGAAGCCGCGCCCGGCACACAGTGGCCAGAGCACCCGGAACAACAAACCGTAGATGTGCTGGGTGGCGACACTGCCGACGATCCACGCGTCGCCCAGTGCATGGCCCCACAGCTGCTCCAGGGCCAAGACTTCATTGCCCAGCTGACGAAGCTGCTTGTCGATGCGTTTGGGTTCACCGCTGGAGCCGGACGTGCATAGGCTGATGCGGCAATGCTCCAGGTCCAGCTCGGCAGGTGCCAGAGGGGTGTCCAAAAGGGAGGTGACGTCTGCATCACCGGCTTGGTCGGTAAGCCACAGGTCTACCTGGCTGTGCCAGCGCTCGCGGGTGGCTGGTTGCAGGTCGGCTGGGAGCCATACCTCGACACCTGCACGCCAGGCACCCAGCAAGGCAGCTGCCAGTTCTGCAGCGTCTTCCAGATGCACGACCAGGCGCTTCACGCCACGCTGGCGCAGGCCGCCGGCCAGGCGCAGGGCCTGCTGGCTCAGTTCGGCGTGGTCCAGGCTTGGGTTCTGGGTCACCTGGCGCGGCGCATCCAGCGGCTGCAGCAGGTGTTCGAGGTTGATCCAGTTCATGAGCGTCCTCGCACACGTTGTCTTACCAGCCATTCGACCGCGAACAACAGCCCCATCGCGGCATAGGCGATCACGCCGTTGTACAGCGTCCACCAGCTCAGCGGTGCCCACAGGGTCAGGCTGGCGGCGATCAGGCCGTTGATCACGAAAAACAGGCACCACACTTGCGTTACCTGGCGTGTGTAGCGCACGGCCGCCGGTGGCAGCTGCGGCTCCTGCAGGCGTGCCAGACGCTCGACCAACGGCATGCCCTGCAACAGGCTGACGCCGAACAGGGCAAGCATGAAGGCGTTGACCAGCACCGGGTACCAGCGCAGCAGTTGCGGGCTGTCGGACAGGCCAAGGGCTGCGCAGAACGCCAGTGCGGCCAAGGCCATCCACAGGCCGCCTGGGCGACGCGGCGTGCTCAGTGCACGGGCCAGCCACAGGGCACCAAGCAGCAGGCCGAACTGCCATGGGGCGAAGTGGGCCATGCCGAAATGCACCGCAAACGGATACAGCACACCGGCCAACAGCAGGCCGAGGCCGATCAGGCGCTTCATGCCGCGGTGTTGACCAGGCGGTACACCGCTTCGACCACGTCATTCACGGTGCGCACGGTCTTGAAGTCTTCGGCGGCGATTTTCTTTCCGGTCTGACGCTTGATGTGGTCGAGCAGGTCGATGGCATCGATGCTGTCGATTTCCAGGTCATCGTACAGGTGAGACGTCAGGCTGATGCTGGCGGGGTCCAGTTCGAACAGCTCGACCAGGGCGTCGCGCAGGGTGTTGAAGATGTCTTCGCGGGTTTGCATGGTGCGGTCTCAGGCGGCCTTACGGGCAGTGACGAACGCGGCCAGGGTGGCGACGTTGCGGAAATGGTTGCGAGTGTCCTTGGCATCGGCGTCGATCTTGATGCTGTAGCGCTTCTGGATCGCCAGGCCGAGCTCAAGTGCGTCCACCGAGTCCAGGCCCAGGCCTTCGCCAAACAGGGGTTGCTGGTCGTCGATGTCCTGCACGCTGATGTCTTCCAGGCCCAGGGCGTCGATGATCAGCTGCTTGAGGTCACGGTGCAGGTCGTGTTGTGGATCGCTCATCGGTGGCGAGCTCCTTGAGGTAGTACTGATGCAGGTAGTCGTTCAGCTTGCGTGATGCTTGCGGCGCCGGACCCTGGGCGGCAAAGGCCTGGGGGTCGATATCGGCGCCGACATTGAGGGTGAAGTGCACACGACGGCCGGGGATGCGGTACCAGGGTTCGTTCTTGGTCAGCGTGGTCGGGCTGACCTTGATGGTGACCGGGGTGATGATCTTCGCACCACGCAGGGCTATCGCGGCCGCGCCGCGATGAAAGGCCGGCATCTGGCCGGGCGGTGTGCGTGTGCCTTCCGGGAAGATGATCAACGGTTGGCCTTCGCGCAATGCGTCCACGGCCTGGTCGAGCATGTCCATGCTGCCGTCATTGCCGATGTACTGGGCTTCGCCGATCGGGCCACGGGTGAACGGGTTGTCGAACAGGCTGTGCTTGACCACGCAATTGGCTTGGCGCACCAGGCCGATGAGAAATACCACGTCGATCAGCGACGGGTGGTTGGCGACGATCATCTGGCCAGGGCGGCCCAGGCGTTCGGCGCCAATCACCTGGTAGGTCAGCACGCCTGCGCCCTGCATGAAACGAATGAAATGCCAGAACAGCCAGCCGATGGTTCGGCGAGCACGCTGGCGGTGGCGTTCTGGGCCGCCGGGCAGGCAGGCCAACAGAGGGAACACCAGCACCCGCAGGCATAGGCCGCCGAGCCCAAACACGGCAAAACTCAAGGCGGTGGCCAGCAGGCGCCAGTAGTAGGCATCGCGCGGTCTGTTCACGGTTGTCGTTGCCAGGTCCATACACGACGCTTCACGGTGTGGGTGATGGTGTCCTGGCCGGTAAGCGAGGCGCGCAGCCAGCTCAGGGCATGGGGCAACTCAGTGCCATGCTGCTCTGACGTCTGGCCTGGGGTGAGTCGCCATTGCTGGCCGGGGGTCAGCAGCAGGCCCAGTGCGTATGAAAAAGGCACGTCGTCGATCCAGGGGCGATAGGCCTCGGGGGGCAGCTCCTCGGTGACGATCAGCAGTACCGCTGGGGCGCCCTCGGCAAGCAGGGCCGCAGCTTCGATCATGCCCTGCTCGAAGCCATCCTGCTCTGCTGCCAGCGCTGTCATTTCGCTGGTTTCGCCGCGCATGATCGACCACAGGCCAATCACTGCATTGTGTACCGACAGGCTGAACTGGGTGGGCGAGAGCGGCTGGCGCTCGGCCAGTTCGCTGAGCATCGCGAAGGTGCGCGGGGTTTCGCCATGACGCGAGACGAACACCAGTGGCAGCGCACCTTGCCCCTCGGCCAATGGCCAGCCCACGGCAAATGCCATGCGGGCCAAGTGGCTCAGGCGACGGCGCTGCATGGCCGGCAGGAACGACACATCGGGAGGCGGCCCGTCGCACTGCGACTGCTGCGCCCCCTGTGCCCAGGCGTGCCAATCGGCAGGTGTTTGAAGCCCTGGAGACCAGGCGCGCCATTGGCTGATATCGAAGCTGATCACGATAGTGTTAACTTTCCGCCCTGAGGAACTTCCTTGCCGAGGGAATGACTCGAAACAACGACCTGACAGGGTTGGCGCATTCGCCGAGTGGCGCGCATTATCCCGGTGCTGGGGGTGCGTAGCAAATGTTGGTTAGCTGATTGCCATCAGACAGCGGGCTCAGGTGATTGCGTCAAATTCGACATCTGGCGCGCGATATTTCCGATGGACGGCTCGCAAAGGTTGTCGGTCGCCGTTCGTTCAAGTTGAGTGAATAGGTGCTGGCCATTGCCGCGACGCCGCCACATACTCGGGCATTCGTTGATACACGGAGGTCTCTCATGCGGCGCGTGGTGTTCAATCAGAAAGGTGGCGTTGGCAAGTCGAGCATCGCCTGCAACCTGGCGGCGGTCAGCGCCAGCGAAGGTTACCGGACCCTGTTGATCGACCTGGATGCCCAGGCCAACTCGACCCAGTACCTCACCGGCCTGACCGGCGAGGACATTCCCATGGGCATTGCCGACTTCTTCAAGCAGAGCCTGTCCAGTGGGCCGTTCAGCAAGAAGAACAAGGTCGATATCTACGAAACGCCGTTCGACAACCTGCACGTGGTGACGGCGACCGCCGAACTGGCCGACTTGCAGCCCAAGCTCGAGGCCAAGCACAAGATCAACAAACTGCGTAAGTTGCTCGATGATCTGGACGAGGATTACGAGCGCATCTACATCGATACGCCGCCAGCGCTCAATTTCTATGCGGTTTCTGCGCTGATTGCCGCTGATCGCGTGCTGATCCCCTTCGATTGCGACAGCTTCTCGCGTCAGGCGCTGTATGGCCTGCTGGCCGAGATCGAAGAACTCAAGGACGACCACAACGAGGACCTGGTGGTCGAGGGCATTGTGGTCAACCAGTTCCAGTCCCGCGCCAGCTTGCCCCAGCAGATGCTCGACGAGCTGCTGGCCGAGGGCTTGCCCGTGTTGCCGGTGTACCTGGGCAGCTCGGTGAAGATGCGCGAATCGCACCACGCCAGCCTGCCGCTGATCCACCTTGAGCCACGGCACAAGCTGACGCAGCAGTTTGTCGAGTTGCATGATTTGCTTGAGCAGGCCGAATAGGCGGGCACGCGCCTCGCTTGCACTTCAGGCAGACAGTCTCTACTATCTCCCAAAACGGGAGATTTGCTTGGATGCGCATCATCGCCAAAAGTACCCTGGTGAAATTCTGGGAGTTACCTGGGCATGAGGATGCCAAGGCACCGCTGCAAAGCTGGCACGACATGGTGCTCAAGGCCGTCTGGAAAACGCCTCAGGACGTAAAGAGGCAAATAGGAAGCGCCAGCATATGTGGCGGTAACCGCGTGGTCTTCAACATCGGAGGCAATAAGTACCGGCTTGTGGTGGAGATGCAGTATCGGGCCGGTATTGCCTGGGTGAAGTTCGTCGGTACGCACATGCGATACGACGAGATAGACGTGGAGACGATCAGTGAATATTAAGCCGATCCGAAATGATGACGATCTTCGTGCTGCATTCCAGCGGCTTGAAGCTATCTTCCAAGCTGAGGCAGGGACTGCTGAGGCAGATGAAATGGAAGTGCTTGTGACGCTCATTGAAGCGTATGAGAACAAGCACTATCCCATTCATCCAGCTGATCCGATTGAAGCAATTAAATTCTGTATGGATCAACAAGGACTGACGCCTCGGGACTTGGAACGCTATATCGGGCCAAGCGGGCGGGTGTCCGAGGTCCTGAATGGCAAGCGCAGCTTGAGTCTGTCCATGATCAGGCGCCTACACGATGGCCTACGTATTCCTTATGAGTCGCTTCTGGCGGGTGCCTGAGAACACTAAACCCCTTGGCTTCGCAGCCACTCCAGCAGCGTCTGCAGTGGAAACGCCCCGGCCTGGCGAGCGACCTCACGGCCGTTCTTGAACAGTATCAGGCTAGGGATGGAGCGGATGCCCAACTGGCCTGCCAGGTTGCGGTTGGCCTCGCTGTCGAGTTTGGCCAGGCGGCAGCGGCCCTGGAGTTGGCGGGCGGCCTGTTCGAAGGTCGGGGCGAAGGATTTGCAAGGGCCGCACCAGTCGGCCCAGACGTCCAGCAAAAGCGGCAAGTCGCCTTTGATCTGGCTGGCGTAGTTGCCTTCGGTGAGGTCGAACGGCGTGCTCAGCAGCACATCCTGCTTGCAGCGGCCGCACTTGGGGGCGTCACCCAGGCGAGCGGCGGGCAGGCGGTTGAGACCGTTGCAGTGGGGGCAGGGGATCAGCAGTGGGTCGGACATGAGGGATCCTTGTGGTGTTTGTACCGGCTTCATCGCCGGCAAGCCGGCTACATCTTCTGTGGGAGCCGGCTTGCCGGCGATGAGGCCATCCGCAGCAGCGGTGACTCAGGACGAGCAGCTGATTTCCAGATGCTTGCCCCACTCCGGTGGCCGCTCGGCATAGGCCTGCATTCCAGCTTGTTCCTCGAACGGCCGGCTCAGCACCTGGTGCAGTCGTCGCACCTCACTGTAATCCCCCGCCTCGGCCGCTTCGATCGCTTTCTGCGCCAGATAGTTACGCAGCACATACAACGGGTTCACCGCGTGCATCCGCTCGCGCCGTCCGTCGGCGTTGCCAGCCTCGCGCTGGCAGCGGGCCAGGTAGTCCGCGCCCCAGGCATCGAAGCCCGCCAGGTCGATGAAGTCGTCGCGCACCACCTTCAGGGCGTCGGCCACTGGTTGCTCGCCAAGCCTGCGGAAGAACAGGTTGTAGTCCACGCCGCCGCTTTGCATGCGTTGCAGCAAACGCTCGACCAGCGCCATGTCGTCATCTTCGGCGGTAGTCAGGCCCAGGCGTCGGCGCATCAGGTCCAGGTAGTGCGCCTGGTACAGCGGCAGGAACAGCCCCAGCGCCTCCTTGAGCGGCTCCACCTCGATCACCGTGGTCAGGGCCTGGGCCAGGGCGCTGAGGTTCCAATGGGCGATGGGCACCTGGTTGGCGTAGCTGTAGCGGCCACGGTCATCGGAGTGGTTGCAGATGAAGTTGGCGTCGAAGTCGTCGAGGAAGGCATAAGGGCCGAAATCGAAGGTGATGCCAAGGATCGACATGTTGTCGGTGTTCATCACCCCGTGGCAGAAGCCATAGGCCTGCCAGCGGGCGATCAGCTCGGCATTGCGCTCGACGATGGTGCGGAACATCGCCAGGAACGGCTGTTCGGCCTCGCGGCACTCGGGGTAATGCTGTTCCAGCACATGGTCGAGGAGCACGCGCTGCTGCTCGGGCTGGCGGGTGTAGTAGAAGTACTCGAAATGGCCAAAGCGAACGTGGCTTTGGGCCAGGCGCAGCAGCATGGCAGCGCTTTCGCGAGTTTCACGCCATACCGGGGTGCTCGAACCGACCACACACAGTGCCCGGCTGCTGGGAATGCCCAGGGCGTGCAAGGCCTCGGAGGCGAGGAACTCACGAATCGACGAGCGCAGCACGGCGCGGCCGTCACCCATGCGCGAGTAGGGGGTCTGGCCGGCACCCTTGAGGTGCAGGTCCCAATGCTCGCCGGCGTCGTTCAGTACTTCGGCCAGCAGCAGGCCGCGACCATCGCCCAGGCGCGGGTTGTACGAGCCGAACTGGTGGCCGGAATAGACCATTGCACGCGGGCCGGCTTCTTCCCACAGTTTGTGTCCGCTGAACAGTTCGGCGAATAGCGGGGTGTCGGCTTCTGCAGGGTCGAGGTCGAGCAGCGCCATGGCCGACTCGCTTGCCACCACCAGGCGCGGCTCGGCGATAGGCTCGGGCAGGACCTGGGTGGAGAACGCATCGCCCAGGCGGGCGAAGCGGTTGTCGAAGGTGAGTTGGTCGAGGGTTTTCACGGGCTGCTCCTGAGAGTGGTGCCTGGGGGCCGCTTGGCGGCCCAATCGCCGGCAAGCCGGCTCCTGCAGAGGGGGCGCGCGGTGCCTGTGGGAGCCTGCTTGCCGGCGATCGAGGGCGAAGCCCTCGCAAGGTTTGCAGACAGAATAAAGTATTCGAGCCAACTCAGGCCGATTGAGCACCATCCGCTTTCGGTTGCTCCACCGGAATCAACTGCTGTTTGCCACCCTTGGGGTCTATCAGGAACACCTCGACCTGGCGTACCGAGATCTTGATGTTGTGCGCCTTGAACTCACGGTTGATGTAGCGGTTGATCTCATCCAGGGTCGGGTTGCGGTCGCCCAGGTCGCGCACATGCATGCGCAGTTCATGGTCGAGCGAGCTTTCGCCGAAGTTGAGGAAGTACACGATCGGCTCAGGGTCCTTGAGCACCCGTGGGTTGTCATGGGCGCCCTTGAGCAGAATCTCGCGCACCAGGTCCAGGTCGGAGCCGTAGTCGATACCCAGCTTCAAGGTCACCCGGGTAACCGTGTCGGTCAGCGACCAGTTGATCAGCTGCCCGGTGATGAAGGTCTTGTTGGGAACGATGATGTCCTTGCGGTCGAAGTCGGTGATGGTGGTGGCGCGGATGCGAATCTTGCTCACCGTGCCGGACAGGTTGCCGATGGTGATGGTGTCGCCGATCCGCACCGGGCGCTCGAACAGGATCATGATGCCGGAAATGAAGTTGGCGAAGATTTCCTGCATGCCGAAGCCAAGACCTACCGACAGGGCCGCCACCAGCCATTGCAGCTTGTCCCAGCTCACGCCGAGGGTCGACAGTGTGGTGACGATACCGATGCCGACGATGGTGTACGACAGCAGCGTGGTGGTGGCGTAGGCACTGCCCTGAGCGAGGTTCAGGCGCGACAGCACCAGTACTTCCAGCAAACCGGGCAAGTTGCGGGCGAGGGCGAAGGTAATGCCCACGATCACCAGCGCGCCGAGCAAGTCGCCGAGGCTGATCGGCACCATGCTGGCGGTGGCGCCAGTGCCGCTGGTGTACTCGTACAAGGTGAAGTTGTTCAGGTACGCGAACACCGAAATCAGGTCTGCCCAGACCCAGTACAGCCCGGCGATGAATCCACCGAGCAGGGCCAGGCGGATCAAGCGCAGGGACTGCTGGTTGACCTGTTCGATATCCAGGGTCGGCTCTTCGGCGATGACCTCGCCATCCAGCCCTTCCTTGGCCGCTGCGCGTTTGCTCAGGGCGCGCTGGTAGGCCAGACGCCGCGCGGCAACCGACAGCCCGCGCACGAATGCGGCTTCGATCACCAGCCAGAACAGCAGCAGGTACAGGGTGTAGATCAAGCGGTCGGTAAGCTTGAGGGCGGTGTAGTAGTAGCCGAAGCACACAGCCACGAACAAGGCGATGGGCAGGGCGGTGAAGGCCACCCCGACGGCCTTGCGGAACAGCGAAGTGTCACGGTGGGCGGGGCTGCTCAGCAACAGGCGGCTGAGCAACCAGGCCATCAGCGCGTAGCACGCCAGCACCACGCCAATGCCCAGCACATCGTCGGCCAGCGCCGAAGGCTGGTGCTCGGCCACGGCCACTACACCGACCAGGGCCAGCACCACCGAACCCAGGCGGCGCACCCAACCCCGCAGGAACTCGACCTGCGGCTTGTACCAGCGGAAGTGGATTTCGGCCACGCCGCCCGGGGCGAGGATGCGGTAGGCGGTGTAGAACACCAGCCAGGCCTGGGCCAGCTGCCACAGCGCCGCGCCGAGGTTGGCGTTCTGGCCACGGGCGTCGATCTGCAGGGCATAGCTGCACAGGGCCAGGCCCAGGCTGACCGGCATCGCCAGGAGGATGTTGATGAGAATGGCCTGGGGCGTGTGCCACTGACTGTCACGGCGGAAGTGGCCGATGTCCTGGTGCACTTTGCCCAACCGCTGGTACAGGTACTTGCGTCGCCACAGCAGGCCGCCAATCGCCAGCAGCAATGGCAGGAACAGCAGCGGACGCTGGCTCAGGCCGTCGGCCAGCTCCTTGAGGCCCGAGCCCCAGGGCAGGCTGGCAACCTGAGCAGCAAGACGCTCGGGCACGAAACGCAGCCAGTCCCAGTCCAGCGGCTTGTTGCTGGGAATCCAGAACATCTGCTCTTCAAGGGTGGTGCGCAGGCCCTGGGCCGTGCTGAGCAGTTGCTTCTGGTTCAGTTGCAGGGTGATCGACTCGTTGAGCAGCGCCGACAGTTCGCGGTTCAGGCGTTCGAGCAAGTCGCTGCGGGTGATCGCCACCTCCAGCAGCGCCTTGCGCAGTTGTGGGGTGACGTCGTCTGGCGGCTGGTTGACCAGCAGCTTGTCGACGTAGGTCACCGGGCTGCTCATCTGTTCGCGCTGCTGGTTGATTTCGAACTGGTACAGGCGAATGTCGGCGATCTGGTCGGCCAGGTCTCGGTCGAGCTTCAGGTGCGGCAAGGCCTGTTTCTGCTTGTAGAGGATCTTCGACAGCAGCAGGCTGCCCTTGAGCACGTTGATCTGTTCATCCAGGGCCTGGTCGGCCTGGGTCAGGCTGTCGAGTTGCTGCTTGGTGCGCAGGTTCTGCTGGGTCAGTTCGTTGAGGCGGTCGGTGCTTTTGAGCAGGTAGTCGGAGAGTTTGAGGTTGGCGGCGCTTTCGTTGGCCAGCAGGGTGCTGCCGCCAGCCTTTTGCGCCTCGATCGACTGCTGGGTGACGGTTTGCTGGGACTGGGCAAGACGCTTGTCGTTGATCAGCGTCTGCAGCTCCTGGATTTCCTGCTCAAGGCGCGCTGCACGCTCGATCAGCAGGTCATGCTGGGCGTTGCCCAGGTCCTGCAGCAGGCCGTTACCGGCCAGTTCCTGGCGGCGCAGCATGGTCAGGGCATTGAGCGAGGCCAGCTCGGCGGTGAGCTGGTTGCGTTGGTCGGCGTTGAGCGGCTTGCCGTTGTCCTTGCCGTTCTTGAGGCTGGTGTTGATCTGCTGGGTGCGGGTCTGGTTGTTGCTGATCTCGGCCTGGGCGCGTTCCGGACGGGTTTGCGAGCTGATGATCAGGCTGTTGGCTTCAGACAGGGCCTTTTGCAGTTCGCCTTGCTGCGTGCTGCGTTCGCTCAGCAATTGCTCCAGCTGCGGCACCGTGAGGCTGGCGTAGCGCTGGGCCACGGGCAGGGGCTTGCTGTCCTTGAGCTTGGCCAGTTCACGCTGGCTGTCGGTGGTTTCCTTGGGGGCGCTGGCCAGTTGCTGCTTGAGGGCGGCGAGTTTCTTCTCGCTGTCTTCCTTGCTGGCCAGCAGGCTCAAGGTCTGTTCGAGCACCTGCTGCAGGGCTTTCTGCTCGGCTTCGGGCAGTTTGCGCTCGGCGATCTTGTCGAGGCTGTTCTGGATGCTGGCGGTGGTCGGGGCCTCGGCCGCGGTGGCGGCGAACGAGAGGGACAGGCACAGCCCGAGCAGGGCTGTGCGAAGGTACACGCGCAGGGACATAGGCAGACTACATTGTGGATCGGGGCAGAATCGGAGTTTAGAGGAACAAGCCCGGGCCGGGTCGAGTTCCTTCGGGGAATCTGACGCCGACTTTCTGGACATTGTTCCCCTCCATGGTCGCGACGGTCCAGATGGTGCCATGCCATTCGACCTGGTCGCCTACTACTGGAGCGCCTCCGACCTTCTGTCGGATGAACTGCGCCAGTGGCATTTTCGCGTCCAGGCCATCGAGTTTCAGGCCATAAAGTGCCGCCACCGCGCCCAACTCGGCATCGCCTTCGAGGACGAAATCGCCGAAGAAGCGCAGGTCGAGGCCGCGTTGCGGTGCCTGGCTGAACAGTTTGCCAAGCGCCGGCAGGTTATGTTCGTGGCCGATCACACAGAGCATGTCGCCGACTTCCAGCACGGTACTACCGGACGGGTGCAGCAATTGCTCAGCCCGGAACAGCGCGGCGATGCGGGTGCCCTCGGGCATCTTCAGTTCGCGCAGGGCTGCACCGATGCACCACTTTTCGGCACCCAGGCGATAGACGAACAGCTCCCACTCGCTGGTGATGTGCACCTCCAGCGCGGAACGGGAAATCGGTGCCGGGTCTGGTGGTACGGTGACCTTGAGCAGCTTGGCCATCCACGGCAGGCTGGTGCCCTGTACCAGCAGCGACACCAGAACGATGAAGAAGGCCAGGTTGAAGAACAGCTGGGCTTGCGGCAGGCCTGCCATGAGCGGGAACACCGCCAGGATGATCGGTACCGCGCCGCGCAGGCCAACCCACGAAATGAAGCCTTTCTCGCGGCCATGGAAGGCCTTGAACGGCAGCAGGCTGGCAACCACCGACAGGGGGCGGGCAACCAGGATCATCCACAACGCCAGGCCCAGTGCGGGCAGGGCGATCGGCAGCAGGTCATGGGGCGTGACCAGCAGGCCCAGTACCAGGAACATGCCGATCTGCGCCAGCCAGGCCATGCCGTCGAGCATGTGCAGAATGCCGTGGCGGCTGCGAATGGGCTTGTTGCCCAGCACCAGGCCGCACAGGTACACGGCGAGGAAGCCGCTGCCATGCAGGGCGTTGGTCAGCGAGAACACCACCAGGCCGCCGGCCACCACCAGGATCGGGTACAGGCCCCCGGCCAGGTTGATACGGTTGACCAGTTGCAGCATCAGCCAGCCACCGCCCAGGCCCAGCAGTCCACCGATGCCGAATTCGCGAAGCAGGTGGGTCAGCAGGCTCCAGTGCAGGCCGGTCTGGCCGCTGGCGATCATGTCGATCAGGGTGACGGTGAGGAACACCGCCATGGGGTCGTTGCTACCCGACTCGATCTCCAGCGTGGCCGTTACCCGCTCGTTCAGGCCTTTGCCGCCGAGCAGCGAGAATACCGCCGCGGCGTCGGTGGAACCGACGATGGCGCCGATCAGCAGGCCCTGGATAAGGCTCAGGTCGAACAGCCAGGCGGCGACCATGCCTGTCAGGCCAGTGGTAATCAGCACGCCGACGGTGGCCAGCGACAAGGCCGGCCACAGGGCCACGCGGAAACTCGCCACCCGCGTGCGCAGGCCACCGTCGAGCAGGATCACGGCCAGCGCCAGGTTGCCCACCAGGTAGGCGGTCGGGTAGTTGTTGAAGATGATGCCACCACCGTCCACGCCCGCGGCCATACCGACGGCGAGGATGATGACCAGTATCGGGATGCCCAGGCGCGACGACAGCGAGCTGACCAGGATACTTGCACCCACCAGCAATGCGCCGATCAGAAACAGGCTGTTGATGGTGCTGGCATCCAAAGGCAGGTACTCCGGGATATCGCGGGAAAAGGGCTTGACTGGCAAGTCGCGTGCCAATCGATTCTAACCTGATGAATTGGCAGGCTGTAAAGCGTTTCTGCAGATGAAAAAAAGGCACCGCAGAGGGTGCCTTTTCTTGTATTGCCTGGGAGGGCCCTTTCGCGGCTAAAGCCGCTCCTACAGGTATTGCACTGCCCCTGTGGGAGCGGCTTTAGCCGCGAAGAGGCCGGAGCAGGGTCAAGCCTGCTTCACTTCACGCATCGGCTTGCCCTTGACCGGTGCATCACCCGCCACATAGTACTTGGCGGTGCTGCGCGGCAGTGGCTTGCGGCCACGGATCTTGTCCGAGATTTTCTCGGCGATCATGATCGTGGTGGCGTTGAGGTTGCCGGTAATGATCAACGGCATGATCGACGCATCGACCACACGCAGGCCCTGCATGCCATGCACGCGGCCTTCGCCATCGACCACCGCCATGTCGTCGGTGCCCATCTTGCACGAGCAGGACGGGTGGAACGCGGTTTCGGCGTGCTCGCGGATGAACTTGTCCAGCTCTTCATCCGTCTGCACATGCGCGCCCGGGCTGATCTCGCGGCCACGGTACGGGTCCAGCGCCGGCTGGGCCATGATTTCGCGGGTCAGGCGGATGCCGTCGCGGAATTCCTGCCAGTCCTGCTCGGTGGACATGTAGTTGAACAGAATGCTTGGGTGCTGGCGCGGGTCTTTCGACTTAGCCTGGATGCGGCCACGGGCTGGCGAGCGCATGGAACCCATGTGTGCCTGGAAGCCGTGTTCCTTCACGCCGTTGGAGCCGTTGTAGTTAATGGCCACCGGCAGGAAGTGGTACTGGATGTTCGGCCACTTGAACTCAGGACGGGTACGAATGAAACCACCGGCCTCGAACTGGTTGCTGGCGCCGATGCCGGTGCCGTTGAACATCCATTCGGCGCCGATGGCCGGCTGGTTCCACCACAGCAGCGATGGGTACAGCGACACTGGCTGGGTGCAGGCGTACTGCAGGTACAGCTCCAGGTGGTCCTGCAGGTTCTCGCCGACGCCCGGCAGGTCGTGGACCACCGGAATGTCGAGGCCTTCGAGCAGGGCGCGCGGGCCAACGCCGGAGCGCTGCAGCAGTTGCGGCGAGGCGATGGCGCCGGAGCTGACGATGACTTCCTTGCGGGCGCGGGCTTCAACGCGCTCTTCGCTGTCGCCGACCAGGTAGGTCACGCCAACGGCGCGCTTGCCTTCGAACAGGATGCGGTCGCTCAGGGCGTGGGTGACGATGGTCAGGTTCGGGCGCTTCTTGGCCTGGTCCAGGTAGCCACGGGCGGTGCTGGAGCGGCGGCCTTTCTTGGTCACCGAGCGGTCCATCGGGCCGAAGCCTTCCTGCTGGTAGCCGTTCAGGTCTTCAGTGCGCGGGTAGCCGGCCTGCACGCCGGCTTCGACCATGGCGTGGAACAGCGGGTTGTTGCCGGCTTTCGGCGTGGCCACGCTGACCGGGCCTTCGCCGCCGTGGTAGTCGTTAGGGCCGATGTCGCGGGTTTCCGCCTTGCGGAAGTACGGCAGGCAGTCCAGGTAGGTCCAGTCTTCCAGGCCTGGCAGTTCCGCCCAGCCGTCGAAGTCCATGGCGTTACCACGGATGTAGCACATGCCGTTGATCAGCGACGAGCCACCCAGGCCCTTGCCGCGGCCACATTCCATGCGGCGGCCGTCCATGAACGGCTCCGGGTCGGTCTCGTAGGCCCAGTTGTAGCGGCGGCCCTGCAGCGGGAAGGCCAGGGCGGCTGGCATCTGGGTGCGGAAGTCGAAGCGGTAGTCAGGGCCACCGGCTTCCAGCAGCAGCACGGAGACGCTGGCGTCTTCGGTGAGGCGGGTGGCCAGGGTGTTGCCGGCAGAACCTGCGCCGACAATGATGTAATCGTAAGCTTGGGACATGTTAAGTACCCTCGTTTGGCGGTGATCAGGGAGCGGAAACGCCCGTGCGCAGCGGCACGGGCGTGGCTAAACGGGGTTTAGAAAACCGAGTTGTAGCCGCCCAGCTCGACCTGAACCGACTTGATGCGAGTGTATTGAGCCAGCGAGCTGACGCCGTTCTCACGGCCGACGCCCGACTGCTTGTAGCCACCAACCGGCATTTCGGCTGGCGATTCGCCCCAGGCGTTGATCCAGCAGATACCGGCTTCCAGCTTGTGGATGATGCGGTGGGCGCGGGTGATGTCGTTGGTGCAGACACCGGCGGCCAGGCCGTACTCGGTATCGTTGGCGCGACGGATGACTTCTTCTTCGGTCTCGTAGGTGAGGATGCTCATCACCGGGCCGAAGATCTCTTCCTTGACGATGGTCATGTCGTCGTTGCAGTCGGTGAACACGGTCGGGGCCACGAAGGCGCCCTTGGCGAATGCACCTTCGGTCAGACGCTCACCGCCGCACAGGACGCGGGCGCCTTCTTCTTTACCTTTGGCGATGTAGCCCAGCACGCTTTCCATGTGCGCGAAGCTGACCAGCGGGCCGAAGTTGGTGTTCTCGTCTTCCGGGTTGCCGGCACGGATGCGGGCCACGCGCTCGGCGATCTTGGCTTCGAAGGCGGCTTTCATCGCGCTTGGGATGAACACGCGGGTGCCGTTGGTGCACACCTGACCCGAGCTGTAGAAGTTGGCCATCATGGCGATGTCGGCGGCCTTGTCCAGGTCGGCGTCGGCGCAGATGATCAGTGGCGACTTGCCGCCCAGTTCCATGGTCACTTCCTTCAGCGAGGAGCTGGAGGCGCTGGCCATGACCTTCTTGCCGGTGGTGGTGCCGCCGGTGAAGGAGACTTTCTCGATGCGCGGGTGTTCGGTCAGCCAGGTGCCGACTTCGCGGCCGCTGCCGGTCAGGACGTTGAACACGCCGTCCGGCAGGCCTGCTTCGGTGTAGATCTCGGCCAGTTTCAGGGTGGTCAGCGAAGTGACTTCCGAAGGCTTGAAGATCATGGCGTTGCCAGCGGCCAGGGCCGGGGCGGATTTCCACAGGGCGATCTGGATCGGGTAGTTCCACGCGCCGATACCGACGGTTACGCCCAGCGGCTCGCGACGGGTGTAGACGAAGGACGATTCACGCAGCGGAATCTGTTCGCCTTCGATGGCCGGTACCAGGCCAGCGTAGTACTCCAGCACGTCGGCGCCGGTGACGATGTCGACGTAGCGGGTTTCCGAGTACGACTTGCCGGTGTCCAGGGTTTCCAGCATGGCCAGTTCGTCGTTGCGCTCGCGCAGGATGTCGACGGCGCGGCGCAGGATGCGCGAACGCTGCATGGCGGTCATGGCAGCCCAGACTTTCTGGCCGCGCTCGGCGCTTTCCACGGCTTTTTCGACGTCAGCCTGGGTAGCGCGCTGCACGTGGGCGAGGACTTCGCCGGTGGCCGGGTTGATGGCTTCGAAAGTGGCATCGCTGCCAGCGTCGACATAACCACCATCAATGTAGAGTTTTTGCGTTCCGAAACGGGCCATAGTGTCCTCGCAAGTGCAGTGTGTGGTTGGCTGTCGCGTCACGCTCCTGCCGGGTTGGCAAGTGCCGTGCGCGTTTGTTCAGCGGCCTGGTCGTCAGTGCCCAGGGTGTGCTGTTTAGCCAGTTGTAGATCCATGTATTCGTAAGCAATCCGTATCGCCTGCTCGGTGTCGAATGCATCACCCGACAGCGCTCCACGCAGCCACAAGCCATCGATCAGGGCCGCCAGGCCGCGGGCTGCCTTGCGCGCATGGTAAAGCGGCAGGCTGCGGCGGAACTGGCAACACAGGTTGGAATACAGGCGGTGGTCGTTGATCCGCTGCAACCTATGCAAATCGGGCTGGTGCATGCTGGAGGCCCAGAAGGCCAACCAGGTTTTCATTGCCGGGCCGTTCACCTGGCTGGCATCGAAGTTGCCCTCGATGATCACTTTCAGGTGGGCTCGCGGGCTGTCGTCGGTCAATGCCTGGCGACGCGCCCTCACGCCTTCGTTGAGCATGCTCATGATGTAACCCATCGTCGCTGCGATCAGGCCGTTCTTGTCCCGAAAGTAGTGACTGATGATGCCGTTCGACACCCCGGCCAAACGGGCAATAAGCGCAATGCTGGCGTCCCCCAGTCCGACCTGATCGACCGCCTGCAACGTGGCTTCGATCAACTGCTGGCGGCGGATGGGTTGCATACCGACCTTGGGCATCTTGCTATCTCCTCAGGCCTGCGAGCAGACGACGGGCGGCTGACTCGGCGAAGGCCAGTCTATTTTGTTTTGATTGAACGTTCAATCAATAAAGAATAAGCTCTGCGACAATTTGTGCCATTGACAGTATTTCACACGGTCGAGAAGGCACGAATCGACACCCCAGGAAATCGTGTAACCCCCGGAATACAAGGCGTTGACGGGCTAGAGCGAAGCGAAAGACAGATTCTGCCGAACGGTCAGCGACCTGCGGCAGGCCCTTGGAGCGGGCGGGGTGCTCTGTGACCAATGCGCGCACTTTCATGTTGAGTGCGCAGCTGAACACAGACCACCTGTCTGGTTTTTTGCAACGTTTCGATTCGGGATCACGGTTTCCAGGGTGCTTTTATAACACCTGACGCAGTGGGGCTATTGCACCAATTGCGCGGGAAAAGACTGATTAGCCTCCACAGCCGTACTGCCCGGAGCATTCGTGCAATGAGTTCTGCCTCCCTAACCAAACCCCCCGCCGAGAGGGTGCGGGTCAATCGCGTGGTGTTTTACACCTCCGCGCTGTTGGTCCTTGTTCTGACTGCCTTGCTGATCGCTGTACCCGAAACTGCCGGCCAGGTGCTTGGCGTCGCCCAGAAATGGCTGACCCGCACCTTCGGTTGGTACTACATGCTGGTGATCTGCGGTTACCTGCTGTTCGTCGTCTACCTGGCGTTCTCCGACTACGGCAAGCTCAAGCTTGGCGGCAAGGACGACCAGCCTGACTTCAGCTACGGCGCCTGGGCCGGCATGCTGTTCTCGTCCGGTATCGGCATTTCGCTGCTGTACTTCGGCGCTTCCGAGCCGCTGGACCACTACTTCAACCCACCGGAAGGCACGCCGGCCAGCCTCGAAGCCGCACGTCAGGGGCTGCAGCTGACCTTCCTGCACTGGGGCCTGCACGGCTGGGCAATCTATGCGCTGGTTGGCCTGGCCGTGGGTTACTTCGCCTACCGCCACAACCAGCCGCTGGCATTGCGCTCGGCGCTGTATCCGCTGGTCGGTGAGCGTTGGGTCAAGGGTGCTGCAGGCAATGCCGTGGACATCTTCGGCATGTTCGTCACCTTGCTGGGCCTGGTGACCAACCTGGGTATCGGCTCGATGCAGGTATCTTCGGGTCTTGAGTACCTGTTCGGCATGGAACACAGCCAGACCAACCTGCTGATGGTGATCCTGGTCATGGCTGGCGTTGCCACCGTGGCTGCGGTGTCGGGTGTGGAGAACGGCATCCGCCGCCTGTCCAACCTGAACATCCTGTTGTTCAGCGGCCTGCTGGTCTTCGTTCTGCTGGCGGGTAATACGCTGCACCTGTTCAACGGCTTCGTGCAGAACATCGGCGACTACCTCAACGGTATCGTGCTGAAGACTTTCGACCTCTATGTCTATGAAGGCGAGGCCGGCAAGTCCGAGCGCTGGCTGGGTCTGTGGACCGTGTTCTATTGGGCCTGGTGGATCTCTTGGGGCCCGTTCGTCGGCATGTTCATCGCCCGTATTTCCAAGGGTCGTACCGTACGCCAGCTGGTCAGCGGCGTGCTGCTGATCCCGCTGGGCTTCACCCTGGCCTGGCTGTCGATTTTCGGCAACACCGCGCTGGACCTGGTGATCAACCAGGGCGCCGTGGAGCTGGGCAAGACAGCGCTTGAACAGCCCTCGATGTCGATCTACCAGCTGCTGGAGTACTTCCCGGCCGCCAAGATCGTGATCGGTGTGGCGGTGTTCGTCGGCTTCGTGCTGTTCCTTACCCCGGCCGACTCCGGCGCGGTGATGATGGCCAACTTGTCGTGCAAAGGCGGCAAGGTCGACGAAGACGCCCCGCACTGGATGGTGGTGTTCTGGTCGGTGGTGATCACCCTGGTGACCATCGGCCTGCTGTTCGCCGGCAACTTTGAAGCCATGCAGACCATGGTGGTGCTGGCGGGCCTGCCGTTCTCGGTGGTGCTGGTGCTGTTCATGTTCGGCCTGTACAAGGCCATGAAGCAGGACGTTGCCGTCGAGGGCGAGCGCGCCGAGCTGGCCGCCCGTGGCCGTCGTGGTTTCAGCGAGCGTCTGAGCCAGCTGGACCTGCAGCCGACCCAGGCAGTGGTACAGCGCTTCATGGACAGGCACGTCAGCCCGGCGCTGAAAGACGCCGCCGAGCAGTTGCGCACCCTGGGCTTCGAGGTGGAGACCCGGGTTGGCCAGTCGCGCAACATGATGGGCCTGCGGGTGATGATGGAGGAGGGCAACCCCTTCGTCTATGAAGTGAGCCTGGATGGCTACCTGGCCGCGCCGAGCGAAGCGCCGGTCGAAGGCGAGCCTGAGGTGCGCCAGCGCTTCTACCGTGCCGAGGTGTACCTGCACGACGGCAGCCAGGAGTACGACCTGATGGGCTTTGCGCCGGAGCAGATCGTGCGTGATGTACTCGACCAGTTCGAGAGCCATCGCCAGTTGCTGGGGCGCGTCTACAGCTGATGAGTGCGAAAAAGCCCTGCTGCAATAGCAGGGCTTTTTACAGGTGCCTGCAATAAGTAGCACCGAAGGCGCGACCGTTCGCGCAAGGCTTCCGGTTTACTCACCAGGAGGCCATAGGTATGCCCGCTCCCGATACACCGACATTCGACTTTCAACGTGCCGCTGCCCGGCAGTTCAACGATCGCCCGACACTGCGCCAGGTCGCGAGCGAACAATTGCTCAAACTGCTGCTTGCCGAGCTACCTTGGCTGGCATTCGTGCAGCCTGCCTTGTCGTCTGCCGACCCATTGATGTTGGACAGCCCCGACCCGTTGACGCCCTACTGGAGCACCCAACCGCTTGTCGACCGCGTGCTGCAGGGCATGCTCGACACCCGCCCCATCGACCTGAGTCCGCTAGATCCCTACTCCAAAGACTTTGAGTCGCTCGGTAAGCGTCACCATAATCTCGGCCTGATCGACCCTTATCGCTTCGCCGCCTCCAGCAGCGTGTTCGATACCCGCCAGTTACCGGACCTGAGCGCAGCATTCAACGAGTTGATCGAGCAATTGCCGCAACACTTCTGCCAGGCTCAGCTCGACTATTGGAACAGCGTCGGCAGTGGCGGTAGCAGCCGGGACAGCTGGATGCAACTGCTGTTGAAGACCGCCCTGATGCGCGGATTGCCACTCCAAGGCCTGGACGCTCAGGAGCAGGCATGCATACGTGGGTTGATACGCGGCGGTTCCGATCAACCTGACGTGAGCTTTGTGCAAGTCGAGTTAGCCACCGGCCCATTCAACGCAAAGGAAATGCTGAGCCATTTACTGGTGACGGGCGAGTGGGATCAGCGGCAGGTCATCTTGTGGTGTGCACCTTCAGGCCAAGTGCGCAGCTTTGCGTCAATGGCAGCGTTTGCCTTGGCCTTGCGCGATGAGCTGGCGCAGCGCTACGCCTTCGACGCCATGAGCTGGCAGCGCTACCGTGTGGAGGGTAATGTCGCCGCACAACAAGTCGTGCAGTTGCTCGAGCATATGTTCGACAGCGTCGAAAAGGTGCGCTACGGACGCGTGGCCGATGTGCCAGCGCTGGAACAGCTGTTCGCCCAGTTGAGCGACCCGGCACAGTGGTTCGTCAGCTACCTCGATGACACACCTGCGGTAAAACCGCCGCCGGGTCTGGTGACAAGCGCGGCCAATGAGATTTTCCAGTACCGCGGCGCTTTGCTGCAGCTTGCAGTAGACCACATGGACGCTGAGGGTGTTTCTGCCTTGGATGGCGTCATGAGCTTGCATGACTACGCCCGCGAACGGCTAAGCCAACAAATGCTCAAAGAGCGTGGCGAAGCCATTTCGCCGGATGACGTGCTCCTCGAATTCTACAAAGCGTTGGGCGTTCCTGGAGGGTCGGCTACAGGGGCAGGTGGCGGCGAACCACTTGCCTGGTCGGGCGAAAAAACCTTGACCCAATTTGCAATCGGTAAGCTGGGCACGCTCAAGGACGCCTCGGTAATACGTATCCGGCATTCAGAGGGGGTTGCATTACCCGCATGGTTGAACGCCGAAGCGGCCAGGCGACTGGTTGAGCACGTGGACATCGGGGGCAACTATCCTCTCTATGTCGCGAGCCTGCTCGATGACCCGCAACAGCGTGGCAGGCGTGTGCAGCGGTTTGGCCGAGAATGGCGCAACGCCCTGCAGTTCAGTGCGCTGCAAAGCAAGCTGGACGGGAAGATCACCGAGAATGGCTTGCAGTGCGTGATCAACTTCTGCCGCAGGCATGACGACCCGGACACACCACGAGTCAGCCTGATGCCGCTAACGTTCAGGCGCCAGCCTCAGTCTCGTCAGGGCGACACGGTGCGTGGCATGTATGTGTTGTTCTGTGCCGAGCCCACGCTGGTGCTGCTGTATCGTCCTTTGTACAAGCAGGACACACTTCACGAATATGCAAACTTCGAGAGTTTGCTCGAACACGTGCAAGAGTCCGATCGCCTGCAAGCGAGCATACTTGACTGGTTGCAGCCGCAGGTTCGCCATATCTACGACAATGGAGGTTTTCTCGAACCGCATGTCGCCAGCATCGGCCTGGACCCGTCAAGCTTGCCTGAACGCCCCGTTCCGCCTGTCATTGAGCCGATGTTCTGGAGTGGTGACCTGGATGAAAAACTCTACAGCGCGAACAGAGACTTGCTTGTAGAGATGGCCGACCTGCAAACCACCTCGAATGCCGAACGTCGCTGGGAAACGCTTTCGCAAGGTGCTTGGCTGCTGTTCGATGTGATCACCCTGGCACTGCGTGGGCCAGTGGCCAGCGTGGCTTGGATGGTGCAACTGCTGTCGTCCCTCGAGCAGGATTTACTGGCCCTAGAGCAGGACGGGGAGTTCGACCGGTCTGCAGCCGTTGTGGATCTGTTGCTGAACCTGAGTATGGTGTTGTTGCATGTGCGCCAACCAGGCCCTGTACCAGAGGCCTTTGGGCAAACCCCTGACGCGTCCGGTTTTGAAGGGGCGGCTGCGCAAAACGGGGCGTTCGGCGAAGTTTCGGTGGAGCCTTCCGGCGGAGCTGTAGCGAGGGTAGGTGCGCTGGCTGAGCTGCCCGACCGTCAGCTGGACCTTTCCTGGCGTGGTAAGCACGGCTTCAACTGGCTGCCACCGGCTCAGCGCCAAGCGTTACGCGCCATGCGCTCAGGTGTGGCGTTCGATGCCACCAGCTTGCAAGTCAGCGGAGATGCGGCAGGCCTGCACCTGATCGACGGGCAGTATTATGCCGTCATGAGCGCGGATGCATATCCTGTTGAAGTGACTCCACAAGGCGTGCGGGTGATCGACGGCAAGGGGGGATTCGGACCCTGGCTGGCGCAGGCGAATGGTGTCTGGCGAGTGGACGCCACGCTGCGCCTTGCCGGTGGCATGAACAGGCGCCCGCGGACGAATCTTGCCAGCCAGTTCAAAGCGCTCAAGAACGCAGCCGATCAACTGGATAACCAAGGCAAGGTGGCGATACATAAATTCGGCCAGATCAGTTTGGACATCACCAAGCTGCTGGAGAACATCGAAAAGGTGGAGAAGCTTCGGCAGGCTGCGCAGGGCAAACTTGACGCAGGGAGTACAGCCGATGAACAGCAACTGACCGAGACCGTCATTGGGCAGTACGACTCGCGTATTGCCCAATGGCAAGCGCAACTAATCGAGAAGCGCCATGAGTCGATTCCCCACCTTGAGGAAGCGGTGGAAAAAGACAAGCAGATCATGGTGAAACTCGACGCCATGCTGGAGCCCAAGTACTCCAGAAGCCGCGAGTCGGGCCTGGGGGATGCGATCAAGCAACATAGGCGCAATGTTCTGAGCAGCCTGATTTATTACAGCGACTTTATCCTGAACGAGCTGTGGAACCTTGCGGACTACTCCGAGCTGTTGACGCTCAAAGCTGCCATCGAAGGGCAGCCGTTGCAGCAGATACAGGAGCAGTACGCAGCGTATCTTGAGAAGCTCACACGCGTAGCGGGATTCCAGGACCGTATTCTGAAGGCTTATGAAGACCTCGATGTGCTATTGGTCGAGGCACCTGCTGACCTGGTCATCAGTAGAGAGATGGAGGAGGTCACTCGGACCGTTGGCTCACTCATTCCCCAAAGAAAGTTCAGCACGGTTCAGTTCCGCTTCCATCATGTGCTCAATCTGGCCGACCTGGCGCTGAACTTGGGGTCTCCCAATGACCAACACATTTTGCGTGGTTACAGACTAGAGATGGCAGGGCATGAACTGCGTAACGCGGCAGGTGCCCATGGTGAGCTTGATTTTGCCAACCTTTCGGTGGAAGACCGTATCGCCATCCTCCAGCAAGCCTGGGACAAGTACTCCGAGGCGCTGGTCAATAGCGCGCGTATTCGCAGGGAAGGTGGAGCTTTGGTCAGGGTCGACATGATCGACCGCTACCGCCTCGAACTGCAGAAACTCAAGGATAATGCCGGGCTACGGCTGGCTGAGGCCGACAAGGAGTCAGAGACCGGTGCAGCCGGACGCACAGCCTATCTACCCACGACCAAACCTCAGGAAGTGGTGCCTAGTGGGAAGGACCAGATACTCATTGGCACAGAGGTCGACGAGGATGGGCGCAAGGTGCTTGAGGTTCGCGAGCCATTCAGCAACACGTTGTTGGCCCATTTCGACTGGGTGAACGACCAATGGGAAAAGCGCGACTCAGAGCCGACACCTGCTGAGCCTGCGGTGCAAGAGAATGACTCGGCCATGCGGGTGCAGAGCTTGCTGGATGAAAATGCGCAGCTCTCGCGCAAGGCCGATGAATATCTTGAGAACGATATCAAGGGGACGCTGCTGGCGCAGCTGTTCGATGATCAGATCGAGCGCCTCGGTCGTGAGGCGGACAGGTTGAGCAGGCAGGAAGCCAGCACCAGTTTGATCAGAGCACTGGCTTCAGCCTTGGACGAACTGCGTGCGGAGAGAAACCTGAAGCTGATCAAGCTCTACACCAAAACGCGCTATCCAACTGCCGAGGCGCTTCGCTTCATGCATGAGCAAAAGCTGCTGAAAGTGGAGTACAGCGGCAAGCGGCAAGTCATGGCCAATGGCAGTGCATTCGACGAGTACAAGATAATACGCCTTACACAAGTTGGCTCTGCGTCTGGCTGGCTATTGTGGGTGGCTCACTTTCATATGCGGTCAGCCGACGCGCTGCCACGGGACTTTACCCAGGGGCACCTTAAAACGCGGGAGCAGCGGCGCATGAGTAGCAAGGAAGGCGCTGAGCGGGGATATCGTGTCCATCGAGGGCGACTGACCCTCGAACAGGCCGCCGGCATCATCCCCTTCGATGGAGTGCCTTAGCGGTTGCTGTAGCGGCCATGCTTGCCGTGGGCAGGCATGGCCTGGTTACCGCGCTCGGCAATCATCTGTCTCAGGCCGATCAGGACGATTCCCTCAGCCTTGAGTTGGGGGATCGCCCGCTCCAGCACCTGCAGCGTTTGCGGGTAAGGGTGGCCGATCAGCACCGCCGTGCCCTGCTTGTGGGCCAGCGCGATACCCTGTTGAAGCTGCCCGGCGATGGCCTCGGGCGTTCGCATGTCATCCAGGAATACATCCCGCGACACATGGGCGACATCCTGCGCCTGGGCCTCTGCGGCAGCTACCGTGGCCGCGCTGGTACGACTGTCGACGAAGAACAGGTGGCGCCGTTGCAGCTCCGCCATCAGCCAGGCCATGGGCTCGCGTTGCGCGGTCATGCGGCTGCCCATGTGGTTGTTGATGCCGGCGGCATACGGCACCTTGGCCAAGGCGGCGTCCAGCCGTTGCGCAAGCTCGGCAAGCGGCGTGCCGGGGTGCCAGGCATAAGGGCCGGTGGCCGGGTCCATGGGCATGTGCAGGATCACCGTCTTGCCGGCCTTGTGAGCCTGGCGGGCGAAGTCGGTGGCGTGCGGGGTGTCGGGCATGATCGCCATGGTGACCGGGCCGGGCAGGGCGAGGGTGCGGCTGTCACGCTCGCTGCTCTGGCCCAGGTCGTCGATGATGATGCTCATGTAGGCCTTGGCCGGGGCCGCTTGGGCGGCGCCGGCCAACAGACTGAACAACAGACACAGCAGATAACGCATGGAGTGGATCAGCTGCCCTTGGTGATGTTCAGGCCCTTGAGCAGGCTCAGCGCCTGGCTCAGCTGGAAGTCGTTATCCTGTGGCCGCTCCTTGCGCTTGTCGCTGCCAGTCGGTCGGTCGGCGCCGCCGTTGCCGTTGCCCAGGTGGCCTTGCAGGTCGGCTTCCTTGAAGTTGTCGTTGTCGACTTCCGCCGTGAGCTTGGCCGGGCGCACTTCGATGTCCGGCACGATGCCCTGGGCCTGGATCGAGCGGCCATTGGGGGTGAAGTACAGCGCGGTAGTGAGCTTCAGCGCGCGGTCGTTGGCCAGTGGCAGCACGGTCTGCACCGAACCTTTGCCGAAGCTGTCGGTGCCCATCAGCACGGCACGTTTCTGGTCTTGCAAGGCGCCTGCGACGATTTCAGATGCCGAGGCACTGCCGCCGTTGATCAGCACCACCAGTGGCACGCCTTCGCTGGCGTCGGCCGGGTCGGCGGAGAAGCGCAGCTCGGAGTTGGCGATGCGGCCCTTGGTGTAGACGATCAGGCCTTTGGTCAGGAAGTGGTCGGCCACTTCCACGGCCGACTGCAGCACGCCACCGGGGTTGTTACGCAGGTCCAGGACCACGCCGCGCAGCTTCTTGCCGTTGTCCTTGCGCAGCTTGGCCAGGGCCTTGCCCACTTCGTCGCCGGTCTTGACCTGGAACTGGGTGATACGGATGTAGCCGTAGTCGTTCTCCAGCAGCTGGCTTTTCACGCTCTTGACCTGGATGACCGCCCGGGTGAGGGTGACATCGAACGGGTTGCCGCCGTCGCGAACCAAGGTGAGGGTGATCTTCTCGCCGACCTTGCCACGCATCTTGTCGACGGCTTCGGTCATGGTCTGGCCACGGGTTGGGGCGCCGTTGATCTTGACGATCAGGTCGCCAGCCTGGACGCCCGCGCGCGAGGCAGGCGTGTCATCGATAGGCGAGACCACCTTGATGAAGCCATCTTCCTGGCCAACCTCGATGCCGAGGCCGCCAAATTCGCCGCTGGTGCTTTCCTGCAGCTCCTGGAAGTCCTCGGGGCCGAGGTAGGCCGAGTGCGGGTCTAGGTTGCTGAGCATGCCCTTGATGGCGTTCTCCAGCAGGGTCTTGTCGTCCACAGGCTCGACGTAGGCGGCCTTGATGCGGTCCATGACCTCGGCGAAGGTACGCAGCTCCTCCAGTGGCAACGGCGCCTTGGCCGTCACTTCGGTGGCTGGCACTGCCGCCGGTTTGGCCGGCTCGGCAGCGACGGCCAGGGGCGCGCCGACCACCAGGGCGATGCTCAGAGCCAACTGGGTGAGACGTGGGGAGTGCAGCATGTCGAACGAACTCCTGATCCTGTAAGCGCTTCCTCAGCGGAAGCATCGGCCTGGCGCTGCGCGCCTGGCCGTAAATAGGTAACTAGCCTTTGCACCACTGGGCGGGGTCGGTCGGCCGGCCCTGCTGGCGAATGGCGAAGTACAAGCCTGAACTGTCCTGGCCACCGCTGTCGCCAACGGTGGAGATGGCCTCACCGGCCTTGACGATGTCGCCGGCGCTCTTGAGCAGGCTCTGATTATGGCCGTACAAGCTCAGGTAGCCATTGCCATGGTCGAGAATGACCAGAAGACCGGCGCCACGCAACCAGTCGGCGAATACCACGCGACCGCCATGCACGGCGCGCACCTGGGTACCGGGGTTGGCACTGATCATCACCCCGTCCCACTTGGCGCGGGCATCGCTGCCGCGGGCATCACCGAAGCGTGCCAGCAATCGACCATTGACCGGCCATGGAAGTTTTCCCCGTGCAGCAGAAAATGCGCCGCCGTAGCTTGCGCCATCGCTGGAAACCAGCGGCCCAAGCGTGGTGCGGGCCTTCTTCGGTGGCTCGGCATCGTCGCGGTCGCGGTCGCGAGCGGCGGCCAGGGCTTCCTGCTGGCGACGTTTTTCCGCTTCCTGCTGGGCCAGAAGGGCTTTCTTGCGCGCTTCCTCGGCCTCGCGGGCCTGGCGGGCCAAGGTTTCCTCGATGGTCTTGAGCACCTTGGCCAGATCGGCCTGGTCCTGTTCACGGGCCTGGAGCTTCTGGTCGCGGTCTTTCATGTCGCTGTTGAGCTTGGCCAGCACCTGCTGACGCTTGCCGCGTTCGGCTTCCAGGGCCTGGCGCTGGGTGTCGAGGTCGGCGCGCTGGGTCAGCAGCTGTTCCTGCTGGCGGGCAATGTCCTGTTCGACATTGGCTAGCTGGCGCAAGGTTTCATTGAACGCACGCAGCTGCTCCAGACGTGCCTTGCTCAGGTAGTCGTAGTAGGTGAGGGTGCGGGCGAACTTCTCGGGATTCTGCTGGTTGAGCAGCAGCTTGAGGTATTCCTCGCGGCCGTTCTGGTAGGCCGAACGGGCCTGGATGGCGATCAGTCGCTGTTGTTCAACGCGGGCGCTCTGGAGTTTTTTTTTCTCGGTATCAAGGCGCTCCAGCTCGCCCTCGGTCTTTTTTAGTTCTTGCTGCAGCGCCTCCACCTGCTTCTCGAGGTTGCCGATATCGGTCTCGGTGCTCTTGAGGTCTTTCTGCACGCCAGATTTTTCGTCCTGGAGCTTGCCCAGCATCTTCTTGAGCTCGGCAATATCCTGGCGGGTGGCGTCCAGTTGCTGCTGGGTCTGTGCGCGCTCGTCGGCGAATGCCGGGCTGAGCAGGCATGACAGGGCGATTGGGATCAGGGCGCGGAGCATGGAATTGGGCGTACCAAGGATGGAGACTGGCCTAGTATGCCCGCGCAAGCCCGCAAAAAAAACGCCTCGCGGCAGATGCGGCGAGGCGTTTGTCTGGAATTCATGTGTCGGGGGGCTGCTTTGCAGCCCAATCGCCGGCAAGTCGGCTCCCACAGACTTGGTGTATGCCACCGTTCCTGTAGGAGCCGTCTTGCCGACGATTGGCTCGCGAAGCGGCCCCTCGGCATCAATCAGGCATCGACCAGAATCGAGGTGCCGGTCATTTCCGCAGGTTTTTCCAGACCCAGCAGCTTGAGCATGGTCGGCGCCACGTCGGCCAGCACGCCACCTTCGCGAACCTTGACCTTGCGCTTGCCGACATAGATGAATGGCACCGGTTCGCTGGTATGAGCGGTGTGGGCCTGGCCGGTGCAGGCGTCTTCCATTTGCTCGACGTTGCCGTGGTCGGCGGTGATCAGCGCTTCGCCACCCACCTTGTCCAACGCTTCGACGATACGACCGACGCAGGTGTCCAGGGCTTCGACGGCCTTGACCGCTGCCTCGAACACGCCCGTGTGGCCGACCATGTCGCCGTTGGCGTAGTTGACCACGATCACATCAAAACGCTGTTGCTCGATGGCTTCGACGATGCGGTCGGTAACTTCGGGGGCGTTCATTTCCGGTTGCAGGTCGTAAGTGGCGACCTTCGGCGATGGAATAAGAATGCGTTCTTCGCCTTCGAACGGCTCTTCGCGGCCACCGGAGAAGAAGAACGTCACATGGGCGTACTTCTCGGTTTCTGCGATGCGCAGCTGGGTTTTACCGTTCTTCGCCAGGTATTCGCCCAGGACATTGTCCAGGCTGGACGGGGCAAAGGCGGCGGGTGCCGGGATTTTCGCCGAATACTGGGTCAGGCCAATGTACGCCGCCAGTTTTGGCAGACGTGCACGAGGGAATTCGTTGAAATCTGGCTCGACGAACGCGCGCGACAGCTCACGGGCGCGGTCGGCGCGGAAGTTCATGAAGATGACCGCGTCGCCGTCTTCGACCTTGACGGCCTCGCCAATGCGCGTGGCCTTGACGAACTCGTCGTTTTCTTCGCGGGCGTAGGCGGCTTCAAGGCCAGCGAGCGCGCTGTCGGCGGTGTAGTCGGCAGTGCTGTCGACGATCAGGTTGTAGGCGGCGCTGACGCGGTCCCAGCGGTTGTCGCGGTCCATGGCGTAGTAACGGCCAATGATGCTGGCGATACGGCCCTTGCCGAGCTTGGCGAAGGTGGCGTCAAGCAGCTCGATCGAGGACTGTGCGCTGCGGGGCGGGGTGTCACGGCCATCGAGGAAGGCGTGCAGGTAGATCTTGTCGGCACCACGCTGCGCGGCCAGTTCGGCCATGGCGATCAGGTGGTCCTGGTGGCTATGCACGCCGCCGTCAGAGAGCAGGCCAAGGATATGCACAGCCTTTCCGGCACCGACAGCCTTGTCCACTGCGCCGGTGAGCACCGGGTTTTCGAAGAACTCGCCATCGCGGATGGCTTTGGTGACACGGGTGAAGTCCTGGTACACGACACGGCCGGCGCCGAGGTTCATGTGACCCACTTCCGAGTTGCCCATCTGCCCGTCCGGCAGGCCGACATCCATCCCGGAACCGGAAATCAGACCATGCGGCTGATTCGCGCGCAGGCGGTCGTAGACCGGGGTGTTGGCGGCATAGATGGCATTGTATTCGGGGCTTTCGCTATGACCGAAGCCATCCAGGATGATCAGGACCAGGGGTTTGGGCGTACTCGTCATCAATCAAACTCACGGTTGTTCAAAGATGATAAAGACACGCATTTTAGGGCAAATGCGCCATCAACGGCGAATATTCGTCCAGCCCCCCGACCGGCGCACGTCTGCAGGCAACATGAAGGTACCTTTGCCGCCGGCCCGTCGGGCTTTGGTGGCACTGGGGGGCTGTGTATACTGGCCGACATTTTCAATCGCCTGGAACACCGCTGATGGTTGCTCACCTGATTCAATTCGCGACAGATCACTACATCCTGGTTGCGATCTTCGTTGTCCTGCTGGTCCTGCTGCTGCTCAATGAAATCCGCCGCGGCGGCCAGAGCCTGAGCAATGGCCAGTTGACCGCCCTGGTCAATGCCGAGAAGGGCCTGGTCCTCGACATCCGTCCGGCCAAGGACTACTCCGCCGGGCACATCGTCGGCGCGATCAACATCCCGCAGGACAAAGTGGCCAACCGCATGACCGAGTTGGAAAAGCACAAAGCCAAGACCCTGATCGTCGTCGACGCGATGGGCCAGCAGTCCGGTGCTATCTGCAGCGAGCTGCTCAAAGCTGGTTACACAGCCGCCAAACTTAGCGGTGGCGTTTCCAGCTGGAAAGCCGATAACCTGCCCCTGGTGAAGTGATATGAAGCCCGTCATCGTCTATTCCAGCGACTACTGCCCCTACTGCATGCGCGCCAAATACCTGCTCGAGAGCAAAGGCGTGGACTTCGAGGAAATCAAGGTCGACGGCAAACCGCAGGTTCGCGCCGAGATGAGCCAGAAGGCCGGCCGTACTTCGGTGCCGCAGATCTGGATTGGCAGCACCCACGTCGGTGGATGCGATGACCTCTATGCCCTGGAGCGCGCGGGTAAGCTCGACGCGCTGCTGGCGGCCTGATTTGCACTGCATTCAAAAACATTAGGATAAGGATCTGCCATGACTGACCAACAGACCAACGGCGCAGCAGAAGACAACAGCCCTCAGTTCTCCATGCAGCGCATCTATGTGCGTGACCTGTCGTTCGAGGCCCCGAAAAGCCCGCAGATCTTCCGCCAGCAGTGGGAGCCGAGCGTAGCGCTGGACCTGAACACCAAGCAGAAAGCCCTGGAAGGCGACTTCCACGAAGTGGTGCTGACCCTGTCCGTCACCGTCAAGAACGGTGAGGAAGTGGCTTTCATCGCTGAAGTACAGCAGGCGGGTATCTTCCTGATCAAGAACCTGGATGCGGCGTCGATGAGCCACACCCTCGGTGCGTTCTGCCCGAACATCCTGTTCCCGTACGCGCGTGAAACCCTGGACAGCCTGGTGACCCGTGGTTCGTTCCCGGCCCTGATGCTGTCGCCGGTCAACTTCGACGCTCTGTACGCGCAAGAGATGCAGCGCATGCAGGAAGCTGGTGAAGCGACTGTGCAGTAATTCTGCCTGGTAGCAAAAAGGCGACCTTCGAGGTCGCCTTTTTATTGCCTGGTTGTCTGCACCGGCCCTATCGCCGGCAAGCCGGCTCCCACAGGAACTGTGGTGTGCGGTCTTTGTGGGAGCCGGCTTGCCGGCGATAGGGCCATTGCATGCGCTGCATCAGCTGCCAGCAAACCCTTGCTGGCGCCACGCCTCATACACCGTCACCGCCACGGTATTGGACAGGTTCAGGCTGCGGCACCCCGGTCGCATCGGCAAGCGCAGGCGTTGTTCGGCCGGCAGGCTATCCAGCACCTCTGCCGGAAGACCACGGCTTTCAGGCCCGAACAGGAACGCATCGCCCGGCTGGTAGGCCACTTCGTGGAAGGGGTGCGAACCCTTGGTGGTGAAGGCGAACAAGCGCGGGTTGCCAAGGCTTTCCAGGCATCCGGCTAGGCTCTCGTGACGCTTGAGCGTGGCATACTCGTGGTAATCCAGCCCGGCCCGGCGCAGGCGCTTGTCATCGAGTTCGAAGCTGATGGGTTCGATCAGGTGCAGGTCGCAGCCGCTGTTGGCGCAGAGGCGAATGATATTGCCGGTATTTGGCGGAATTTCTGGTTGAAAAAGGATGACGTGAAACATGCACGGCTCCAAGCGTGAAGATGGCGAGCATTCTACCCCCGAACCGGACCTGCGTTCGAAAGGCTTCCCACGGGTGCTGCTCTCTTTGGCGATTGTCGGCCTGATGGTCGGCCTCATGATCGGCAAGCTGACCTCGCCTGACGAGCGTGTACTGGAACAGGTGGAGGTCGTGCAGGATGGCCTGGACCTTTGGTTCAACGAAGAACCCAAGCTCCACGGCGAGAATGTGGAAGGAACGGTCGCGGTGCTGTTCGAGGCGCAAGGCAAGGCACAGCGCGGACAATTGAGCCTGCAGGGCAAGCCGGTGGGCTGGCGTTTGCAGAAGAGTGAGGAAGGCTTGCTGTTGACCGTGGTGGCCGCGCGTCCCCTGCACGGCGAGTGGGCCGGTGCAGAGGACGCTGGACGTTGGCGTGTGCAGGTAAGGCTGCACGAATAAAAGAGGGGATGTCCCGGCCTGCCTGTACCGAGGTCCCCGAAGGGGTGGAGCTACGGCATGTAAAAGAGGGGATGTCTCGGCCTGCCTGTACCAAGGTCCCCGAAGGGTGGAGCTACTGCGTGTAAAAGAGGGGATGTCCCGGCCTGCCTGTACCGAGGTCCCCGAAGGGTGGAGCTACTGCATGTAAAAGAGGGGATGTCCCGGCCTGCCTGTACCAAGGTCCCCAAAACTGGAGCGACTGCGAATAAAAGAGGGGTTCACCCGGCCTGCCTGTACCGAGGCCCCCGAAACTGGAGATGTATTAGCTATTGCAGGGGGCGTGCCAGTTTTGAAAAACCCGGAAACATTGGCTTTCAGGGCGATTTGGCCGGGTTTTGAGGGGATTTATGCCTTCGGGCGGTGCGTCGGGCACAGGATCGGTGCATGGCGGCGAGAGTTGGGGCGTATTGCAAAAGCATTCGCGGGTAAACCCGCTTCCACAGGGTTCGGTGTGATCCCTGTGGGAGCGGGTTTACCCGCGAAAAAGTCAGCGCAGGCTGTCAGGCATCAATGCTCGTCGGCGTCTTCATCATCCCCGCCAGCCACATTCATCCCCAGCTCCTTGATCTTGCGAGTCAGGGTGTTACGGCCCCAGCCCAGCAACACGGCTGCGTCGCGACGACGACCAGCAGTGTGCTTCAGTGCGGTCTCGATCATGATGCGTTCAAAGCTGGGCACTGCGCTGTCGAGCAGGTTGGACTGCCCGCGTGCCAGGGCCTGGTCGGCCCACTGGCGCAGGGCCTGCTCCCAGTTGGTTACCGGTGCGGCGTCCTGAGGCAGGTTCAGCAGCTCTGGAGGCAGGTCGCCAATCAGCACCTCGCGGCTGGACGCCATCACCGTGATCCAGCGGCAGGTGTTCTCCAGCTGACGCACGTTGCCCGGCCACGGCAGGTTACGGATGAACTCTTCGGTTTCCGGCTTCAGCAGCTTGGGTTCGACCGCCAGTTCCTGTGCGGCGCGGCCAAGGAAGTGGCGGGCCAGGGCCGGAATATCTTCGCGCCGGTCTGCCAGGCGCGGGATATGAATGCGGATCACGTTCAAGCGGTGGAACAAGTCTTCGCGAAACTTGCCGGCCTGTACCAGGGATTCGAGGTTCTGGTGCGTAGCGGCGATGATGCGCACATCGACTTTCACTGGAATATGCCCGCCGACCCGATAGAACTCGCCATCGGCCAGTACTCGCAGCAGGCGGGTCTGTGTGTCGGCCGGCATGTCGCCGATTTCGTCGAGGAACAGCGTGCCGCCATCAGCCTGCTCGAAGCGACCGCGGCGCAGGTTGGCTGCTCCGGTGAACGCACCTTTTTCGTGGCCGAACAGCTCTGATTCCATCAGGTCTTTGGGGATGGCCGCCATGTTCAGCGCGATGAATGGCGACGCCGCACGTGGGCTGTGGCGGTGCAGGGCGTGAGCCACCAGTTCCTTGCCGGTACCGGACTCACCATTGATCAGCACGGTGATGTTGGAATGGCTCAGGCGGCCGATGGCGCGGAACACCTCCTGCATGGCCGGCGCTTCGCCGATGATTTCCGGTGTGCGTGCCAGGCTTTGTGGAACATCCAGGCCTTGCTGCTCTTGCGCATGTTGATTGGCCCGCTTGACCAGCGACACGGCCTCGTCCACGTCGAACGGCTTGGGCAGGTACTCGAAGGCGCCGCCTTGGTACGAAGCCACGGCGCTGTCCAGGTCGGAGTGGGCGGTCATGATGATGACCGGCAAGCGTGGGTGCTGCTCGCGGATCTGAGCCAGCAGGTCCAGGCCGCTGGTGCCCGGCATGCGGATGTCGGAGATGATCACATCCGGTTGCTGGCGGGCCAGCCTGCCCATCACGCCGTCAGCGCTGTCGAAGCTCTGGGTGGCCATGCCTTCTTGCTGTAGGGCTTTTTCCAGTACCCAGCGGATGGAACGGTCATCATCGACGATCCATACGGTTTCACTTCGGCTCATGAGGCGTTGGCTCCTTGTTCCAGGGGCAGGAAGATCGAAAACGCGGTGTGGCCGGCATGGCTCTCGCATTCGATCAAGCCCTGGTGCTGACTGATGATGTTCTGGGTGATGGCCAGGCCCAGCCCGGTACCGTCCGGACGTCCACTGACCATGGGATAGAAGAGGGTGTCCTGCAGTTCCGACGGAATTCCCGGGCCGTTGTCGATGATTTCGACGCGGGCCACCAGGCGATGACGCACATGGCCGATGGTGAACTGGCGTACTGCGCGGCTGCGCAGGGTGATACGGCCGAGGCGCAGTTCGTTTTGCGAGCTGATCGCCTGCATGGCATTGCGCACGATGTTGAGTACGGCCTGGATCATCTGTTCGCGGTCGATCAGCACGTCCGGCAGGCTAGGGTCGTAATCGCGCACCAAAGTGATGCAACCCTGGCTTTCGGCATCCACCAGGCTACAGACCCGCTCCAATACTTCATGGATGTTGGTCATGGCCAGTGACGGCAGCTTGTTCGAGCCGAGCATGCGGTCGACCAGATTGCGCAATCGGTCGGCCTCTTCAATGATCACATTGGTGTAGTCGCGCAGGCCATCGTCGGGCAGTTCGCGGGACAGCAGCTGCGCCGCGCCACGGATGCCACCCAGCGGGTTCTTTATTTCATGGGCCAGGCCGCGCACCAGCATCTTGGTGGTTTCCTGCTTGCTCAGCTGGGCTTCTTCTTTGGTTATGCGCAGCAGTCGATCACGCGGGTGAACCTCCAGCAGCAGCAAGGTATTGCCCTGATGCAGGATCGGCGTGACGGCATAGTCGACCGTGATGGTCTGGCCGGTCAGCGACGTCAGTTGCGCTTCGCGCTTGGTAAACGGGTGTGCCTGTTCCACGGCCTGGCGCAGCGAGTTGAGCGCTTCGGTCGATTCGGTGAACAACTCGCTGATGAACTGCCCGTGGCTGCGCTGACCACTCACGGCCAAGAGCATCTCGGCGGCCGGGTTCATGTATTCCAGGCGTAGCTCCGAGTTGAGTAGGAGCGTGGCCGTGGTCAGGTTGTCCAGAAGCAGACGGTGCTGTGCATCGCTGATGGTCATAAGGCGTCGTTGACCTCTTTTGGCGCTTGCATACCCCCAGCCGTGCCAGGGGCGGGTGCGCTATGGATCCGCTGATGCCAGGAAAATGCAAGAAACAAACCAAGGCTCCGAAAAGAAGCGGTATTTCGTGACAAAGACCTGAAATTGCGCCTATTCGGATCAGAATATGCTGGTTTAACGTTTCAAATGACCTTTTTTGGGCTGCAGCGTGGGGCGCTGATAACTCTTATGCACCAATATAGAGCATTGCGCTGTTCAGTGTTCCTTGCACAGCTGTGCGGTGGCTCGAACCAGCGCCATGTGGCGTAGCGGATCATTGGTGCGTTGTTCCAGTGCTCTGGCCAGCTGCTTCGGGCAATCATCCTTGGCAAGACGGTCAACACGGCGTAGCTCGAACAGCAGGTTCGCTTGAAGCTTGTCCAGGCGTGGGCGAATTTCGTGAGCAAGGTCGCGGGATTCAGTGGGGGGCCTGCTGCCCAAGGTGTTCCAGCGATCCATGAGCGTGTATTGAACGAGCTTGTTGGCCTCTATCTGGTCGCTGAAGAACGCGGCGGCTCGGTCCGGGGTGAGGGCGTAGTCGGGTGCGTGCTTGCGGACTTCAGACAACACTTGCCGTTCACGCTCGGGGGCTTCGACCGGCAGCTTGTGATCCCATTTGTGCACGGCGACCGAAACCGCCAGGTCCAGGCGTTGTTCGATGGTCGCGAGTAGCGGGTGGAAATCGGGTTGTGGGGGCGAAGTTGCGCTGCAGCCGACAATGACGAAGGTGAGGCATGTGATGGTAGGTGCAAGGCGCATGGCGATCTCCTGGTAAATGGAGACCTGAGTGTGGCCAGCCTGCGGGTCTTCGCTTGTAGGAAGCGCCTGATAATTCTGTCCGCAAACAGAAACGGCCTTCGTATGAAGGCCGTTTCTGGTGATTTTATCAGCGCAACGCGCCGACTAAATCAGACGCTGTAGTACAGGTCGTATTCCAGCGGGTGAACGAAGGTACGGACCTTGATCTCTTCTTCCGACTTCAGCTCGATGTAGGCATCGATGAAGTCGTCGGAGAACACGCCGCCCTTGGTCAGGAACGCACGGCCTTTGTCCAGCTCTTCCAGGGCCTCTTTCAGGCTGCCGCAAACCTGCGGGATTTCCTTGGCCTCTTCAGGCGGCAGGTCGTACAGGTTCTTGTCGGCGGCATCGCCTGGGTGGATCTTGTTCTGGATACCGTCCAGGCCGGCCATCAGCAGTGCGGCGAAGCACAGGTACGGGTTGGCAGCCGGGTCCGGGAAGCGCGCTTCGATACGGCGGGCTTTCGGGCTGGAAACGTAAGGAATACGGATCGAGGCCGAACGGTTACGGGCCGAGTAGGCCAGCATGACCGGAGCTTCGAAGCCTGGAACCAGACGCTTGTAGGAGTTGGTAGCCGGGTTGGTGAAGCCGTTCAGGGCCTTACCGTGCTTGATGATACCGCCGATGAAGTACAGGGCGGTGTCGGACAGGCCGGCATAGCCTTCACCGGAGAAGGTGTTCTTGCCGTCTTTGGAGATCGACATGTGAACGTGCATGCCCGAGCCGTTGTCGCCGTACAGTGGCTTCGGCATGAAGGTAGCGGTCTTGCCGTAAGCATCGGCAACGTTGTGCACGCAGTACTTCAGGGTCTGAACTTCGTCAGCCTTGGTTACCAGGGTGTTGAAGCGCACACCGATTTCGTTCTGGCCAGCGGTGGCCACTTCGTGGTGGTGAACTTCGACGACCAGGCCCATTTCTTCCATGGCGTTGCACATGGCAGTACGGATTTCGTGGTCGTGGTCGCATGGTGGAACCGGGAAGTAGCCGCCTTTGACAGCAGGACGGTGGCCCTTGTTGCCGCCTTCGACGTCCTGATCGGTCATCCAGGAGCCTTGCTCGGAGTAGATCTTGAACATCGAGCCCGAGATGTCGGACTTGAACTTCACTTGGTCGAAGATGAAGAACTCAGGCTCCGGGCCTACCAGAACGGTGTCACCGATACCGGTGGATTTCAGGAACTCTTCAGCACGCTTGGCGATTGCGCGTGGGTCGCGGTCGTAGCCTTGCATGGTGGACGGTTCGATCACGTCGCAGACCAGGATCAGGGTCGGCTCTTCGGTGAACGGGTCCAGGACGGCGGAGGAGTCGTCCGGCAGCAGGATCATGTCGGAAGCTTCGATGCCTTTCCAGCCTTCGATCGACGAGCCGTCGAACATTTTGCCAGCTTCGAAGAAGTCGTCATCCAGCGCGTCGCGAGCGGGCATGGTGACGTGGTGCTGTTTGCCTTTGGTGTCCGTGAAACGCAGATCAATCCACTTGACGTCATGATCTTTGATGAGTTGAACCGACTTCGACATGTTGTCCTCCGGATGGTCTAGGGCGCTTAGCCGCTGCCCTGGAAAAAGGGTGTCGCCGGGCGCGCATAGTCGGCCAAGCTTACCTGCCTCACAAGAGAGCAAATTGCATGCCAGTGCCCAAAAATGGCGAGAGCGGGATAAAAGGGGGCGTTTAGGGGCATCTGGCGGCGGTTCGCGGAAGAAAAATGCACCCTTAAGATGCGAGTTTCGTCTTGTGCGCACCAATAGTGTGCATGTTTGGACGGGCGTGCATCCTTTGGGGGCCTCATCGCCGGCAAGCTGGCTCCCACAGCTGTGGTGCCCTCGATATCCCTGTAGGAGCCGGCTTGCCGGCGATGAGGCCGGTGCAGCCAAGCTAATTCCAACCTTCTGTACAAAAGTTGGTCAAATCCTGAGCAATTTCCGCTATAATTCGCGCCCCTCATTTTCGGCAGGCCCTGCGCGCGCTGTTAACCCAATGAAACTTATCGTCAAAGTCTTCCCAGAGATCACCATCAAGAGCCGGCCGGTGCGCAAGCGCTTCATCCGCCAGCTCGGCAAGAACATCCGTGTCGTGCTCAAGGACCTCGATCCTGAGCTCGCGGTCGATGGTGTCTGGGACAATCTCGAAGTGGTCACCCGCGTCGAGGACGAGAAGGTCCAGCGCGAGATGATCGAGCGCCTCACCTGCACGCCGGGTATCACCCACTTCCTGCAGGTCGAGGAGTACCCGCTGGGTGACTTCGACGATATCGTCGCCAAGTGCAAGCACCACTTCGGCCATCTGCTGGCCGGCAAGCGCTTCGCCGTGCGCTGCAAGCGTGGTGGCCACCACGACTTCACTTCCATGGACGTCGACCGCTACGTCGGCAGCCAGCTGCGTCAGCAGTGTGGCGCCACCGGTATCGACCTGAAGACCCCGGAAGTGCTGGTGCGCATCGAAATCCGCGATCAGCGCCTGTATGTCATCCACAACCAGCACAACGGCATTGGCGGCTACCCGCTCGGCGCTTTGGAACAGACCCTGGTGCTGATGTCCGGTGGCTTCGACTCCACCGTGGCGGCCTATCAGATGATGCGCCGCGGCCTGATGACCCACTTCTGCTTCTTCAACCTCGGTGGCCGTGCCCACGAACTGGGCGTGATGGAAGTTGCCCACTACCTGTGGAAGAAGTTCGGCAGCAGCCAGCGCGTGCTGTTCATCAGCGTACCGTTCGAGGAAGTGGTCGGCGAGATCCTCAACAAGGTCGACAACAGCTACATGGGCGTGACCCTCAAGCGCATGATGCTGCGCGGCGCGGCGCGCATGGCCGAACGTCTGGAAATCGATGCGCTGGTCACCGGCGAGGCGATTTCCCAGGTGTCCAGCCAGACCCTGCCAAACCTGTCGATCATCGACTCGGCCACCGACAAGCTGGTGCTGCGCCCGCTGCTGGCCAGCCACAAGCAGGACATCATCGACACCGCCTATCAGATCGGCACTGCCGAGTTCGCCAAACACATGCCAGAGTACTGTGGTGTGATTTCGGTGAACCCGACCACTCATGCCAAGCGTCACCGCATGGAGCATGAAGAGAAGCAGTTCGACATGGCCGTGCTTGAGCGCGCTCTGGAGCGCGCCAAGTTCATCTCCATCGACCATGTGATCGACGAGCTGGGCAAAGACGTCGAAATCGAGGAAGTGGCCGAGGCGTTGCCGGGCCAGATTGTCATCGACATTCGTCACCCCGATGCCCAGGAAGACCAACCCCTGGTCATCGAAGGCGTCGAAGTCCAGACGCTGCCGTTCTACGCGATCAACAGCAAGTTCAAGAACCTGGATGCCAACCGCCAGTACCTGCTGTATTGCGACAAGGGTGTGATGAGCCGTCTGCACGCACACCACCTGCTCAGTGAGGGACATGCCAATGTGCGTGTTTATCGTCCGACATAAGACGCCAGGGCTGTATGGCGGCAGCATCCGCCATCGCCCTCCCGACCGCCGGGCCCGCTGAGCCTTTTAACTTCATATTGGCCGCCTAGACTGGGCGGCAACCGAATCCTCTGATCGAGATACAGTTGTGATCGAAAATCTGCGTAACATCGCCATCATCGCCCACGTTGACCATGGTAAAACCACCCTGGTCGACAAACTCCTGCGCCAGTCCGGCACCCTGGAGCGTAACGAGCTCAACGACGAGCGCGTCATGGACTCCAACGACCAGGAAAAAGAGCGCGGTATTACCATTCTGGCGAAAAACACCGCCATCAACTGGAACGGCTACCACATCAACATCGTCGACACCCCCGGCCACGCCGACTTCGGTGGCGAGGTTGAGCGCGTAATGTCGATGGTCGACTCCGTGCTGCTGCTGGTCGACGCCCAAGACGGCCCGATGCCACAAACCCGCTTCGTGACCAAGAAGGCCTTCGAAGCTGGCCTGAAGCCGATCGTCGTGATCAACAAGGTCGACCGTCCGGGCGCACGTCCTGACTGGGTTCTGGACCAGATCTTCGACCTGTTCGACAACCTCGGTGCTACCGACGACCAGCTGGACTTCCAGGTTGTCTACGCCTCGGCCCTGAACGGCATCGCCGGTCTGGACCACACCGATATGGCTGAAGACATGACCCCGCTGTACCAGTCGATCGTCGACAACGTTCCAGCGCCGAACGTTGACGTCGATGGCCCGTTCCAGATGCAAATCTCCGCTCTGGACTACAACAGCTTCCTGGGCGTTATCGGCGTTGGCCGTATCGCACGTGGTCGCGTCAAGCCGAACACTCCGGTTGTTGCCATCGATGTCGACGGCAAGAAGCGTAACGGCCGTATCCTGAAGCTGATGGGTCACCACGGCCTGCACCGTGTTGACGTCGAAGAAGCTCAGGCTGGCGACATCGTCTGCATCAGCGGTTTCGATGAGCTGTTCATCTCCGACACCCTGTGCGACATGAACAACGTCGAAGCGATGAAGCCGCTGACCGTTGACGAGCCGACCGTTTCGATGACCTTCCAGGTCAACGACTCGCCGTTCTGCGGTAAGGAAGGCAAGTTCGTCACCAGCCGTAACATCAAAGAGCGTCTGGACAAAGAGCTGCTGTACAACGTTGCACTGCGCGTTGAAGAAGGCGACTCGGCTGACAAGTTCAAGGTTTCCGGCCGTGGTGAGCTGCACCTGTCGGTTCTGATCGAAACCATGCGTCGCGAAGGCTTCGAGATGGCTGTAGGCCGTCCTGAAGTGATCATCCGTGAAGTCAACGGCGTGAAGCAGGAACCGTTCGAAAACGTCACCATCGACATCCCTGAAGAATCCCAGGGCAAGGTCATGGAAGAAATGGGCCTGCGTAAGGGCGACCTGACCAACATGGCGCCGGATGGCAAAGGCCGTGTACGTCTGGAGTACAACGTACCTGCTCGCGGTCTGATCGGTTTCCGTAACCAGTTCCTGACCCTGACCAACGGTGCAGGCATCCTGACCTCGATCTTCGATCGCTACGACACCATGAAAGCTGGCAGCATGTCCGGCCGTCTGAACGGTGTTCTGGTTTCGATCGAGACCGGCAAGGCGCTGACCTACTCGCTGGAAACCCTGCAGGCTCGCGGCAAGCTGTTCATCGAGCACGGCCAGGACATCTACAACGGTCAGATCATCGGTCTGAACAGCCGTGACAACGACCTGGGCGTTAACCCGACCAAAGGCAAGAAGCTCGACAACATGCGTGCTTCGGGCAAAGACGAAGTCATCGCTCTGGTTCCGCCAGTTCGTCACACCCTCGAGCAGGCCCTGGAGTTCATCCAGGACGACGAGCTGTGCGAAGTCACTCCGAAGTCGATCCGTCTGCGCAAGAAGATCCTGGACGAAGGCGAGCGTACCCGCGCTGCCAAGAAAGCCAAGGCTTGATCGTCTAGCTTGAGCTGAAACGAAAACGCCCCCGGTCGAAAGGCCGGGGGCGTTTTTGTTTTACAAGGCTTGCCGCGAGATTTTCGGCGCCTATGAAATCGAGCGCCGCCCGCGCGGCGCATCGCGAGCAAGGCTCGCTCCTACGTCTGTTTCTGGCCAATTATTCCTGTGAGATCCGCGCGCGACCGCTTTTGGCGCATGGCTTGGTCTCGAGTCGAGCAAACAAGGCGGTCGCGCACCTCTGTCGTAGGCGTGACTGGCCCGAAACAGACGTAGGAGCGAGCCTTGCTCGCGATGCGCCGCGGGGGCGGCGCTCGATCTGCGCCACACCATCACAATCAAGGCTAGCGCCTAGCGGCCCCAACCCAATCTGGCGACAGCCACATTAGACTCAACGCCCAACCACCTTCGGCTTATAAGCACAATACCCCGGACGCGGCCCCACCTTCGGATGGTTGCGGCAGGTATCCGGGCGCTTGTCATAAATGGTGCACAGCCGGCTCTTACGATCCAGATAGAGGCAATCGTCGTTGCTCATCCGGGTCAGGGTGAAGATCCCCGACTTCTGGTTGAAGCGCTCGATGATGCCGTCTTTCTGCAGGCGTTTGGCGATGTTCTTCGGCGGTTCGTCCTTCTCGAACTCGTCTACCACGCCGATGCGGATCAGGTCTTTGATCTTCACTTCAACCGGCAGGGTGCAGCAGGTCGAATGGCAGCCCCCGCACATGTGGCTGGCATAGCGCTGCCAGGTTTCCAGGCGGTCTACTTCGGCCGCGGCAATCAGGGTCGTTTTCATCGTTATATAAGAGGTGAATCACGGTCTTGGGGCGCGCGATCATACCGGAGTTGTTCAAATTGTGAACAACCTTTTGCCGGAATCGTAAAGCGGGCATGAAAACTGCGAACGGCTACTGTCACTCCTTGTCGAAGGGTCTAGTCTCAACACTCTCCCTCCGCTTTCGTCAACTTGCCCGAGGATGCCGCATGTCTCAGGAACCCAAAGCACGTGACGCCGAGGTGGCCGAGTTTCGCGCCGCTGTACTGGCCAAACTGACCTATGCGGTCGGCAAGGACCCAGAGCACGCCTTCGACCATGACTGGTTCGAAGCCATTGCCCTGGCTGCCCGCGATCATATGGTCGACCACTGGATGGATCACACCCGCCGGGCTTATCGGCGCAGTCAGAAGCGGGTTTATTACCTCTCTCTGGAGTTCCTCATTGGTCGGCTGCTGTATGACAGCCTGAGCAACCTGGGCCTGCTGGATATTGCCCGTGATGCCCTGGAAGGGTTGGACGTGGACCTGGAGCGTATTCGCCTGCTGGAGCCCGATGCGGCGCTGGGCAATGGTGGCCTGGGCCGGCTGGCAGCGTGCTTCATGGAGAGCATGTCGACCCTGGGCATTGCCGCCCATGGCTACGGCATTCGCTACGAGCACGGCCTGTTCCGCCAAGCGGTGGTCGATGGCTGGCAGCAGGAGCAGACCGAGAACTGGCTGGATTTCGGCAACCCCTGGGAGTTCGAGCGGGCCGAGGTGATCTACCCGATCAGCTTCGGTGGCAGCGTCGAGACGGTGCACGATGCCAGCGGCGCGCAGCGCCAGGTATGGTCGCCGGCGGAAACGGTGCGGGCGGTGGCCTACGATACACCGGTGGTGGGCTGGCGCGGTGCCAGTGTCAACACCTTGCGCCTGTGGCGTGCACGGGCGCTGGAAGACCTGCATCTGGAGCGCTTCAACGCAGGCGACCACCTTGGCGCGGTTGCCGAAGTGGCGCGGGCCGAGAGCATTTCGCGGGTGCTGTACCCGGCGGACAGCACCGAGGCGGGTCAGGAGCTGCGCCTTAGGCAGGAATATTTCTTCGTTTCCGCCTCGCTGCAGGATTTGCTGCGGCGCCACCTGAACATGCACAAGGACTTCCTCAACCTGCCCGATGCGGCGGCGATCCAGCTCAACGACACCCACCCCTCGATCGCCGTGGCCGAACTGATGCGGTTGTTGGTCGACCAGCACGAAGTACCTTGGGACAAGGCCTGGGAGCTGACCGTCGGCACGCTCGCCTACACCAACCACACCCTGTTGCCCGAGGCGCTGGAAACCTGGCCGGTGGCCTTGATGGAGCGCATGCTGCCAAGGCACATGCAGATCATCTACCTGATCAACGCCTACCATATCGACGCCTTGCGCGCCAAAGGCCTGCATGACTTCGATGTGCTGCGGGCGGTATCGCTGATCGAGGAGGACAATGGCCGCCGAGTGCGCATGGGCAACCTCGCATTCCTCGGCTCGCACAGCGTCAACGGTGTGTCGGCGCTGCACAGCAAGCTGATGAAAAGTACGGTGTTCGCCGAGCTGCACAAGCTCTACCCGCAGCGGATCAACAACAAGACCAACGGCATCACCTTCCGCCGTTGGTTGTACCAGTCCAACCCACAGCTGACTGCGATGCTGGTCGAGGCGTTGGGCCCAGAGCTGCTGGATGACCCGGAAGGCCGCCTGGCCAATCTGGTGCCATTCGCCGAAAAGGGCAGCTTCCGCAAGCAGTTCGCTGCCCAGCGCCTGCACAGCAAGCGGGCGCTGGCCAGCATCATCCAGGACCGCCTGGGGGTGACGGTCAACCCAGAGGCGCTGTTCGATGTGCAGGTAAAACGCATTCACGAGTACAAGCGGCAGTTGCTCAACCTGCTGCACACCGTGGCGTTGTATCAGGCCATTCGTGCCGAACCCGGTACCGACTGGGTGCCACGGGTGAAGATTTTCGCCGGCAAGGCCGCGGCCAGTTATCACCAGGCCAAGCTGATCATAAAATTGGCCAACGACATCGCCCGGGTGGTCAACAACGACCCGACCGTGCGCGGCCTGCTCAAGGTGGTGTTTCTGCCCAACTACAACGTCAGCCTGGCTGAAAGCATCATTCCGGCGGCCGACCTTTCCGAGCAGATATCCACTGCTGGCTACGAGGCCTCGGGCACCAGCAACATGAAGTTCGGCCTCAATGGCGCGCTGACCATCGGTACCCTTGACGGTGCCAACGTGGAGATGTGCGAGCAGGTCGGTGCCGACAACATGTTCATCTTCGGCCTCACGGCCCAGCAAGTGGAAACACGGCGGCGTGCTGGCGACTTTGGTGCCGGTGCCGCCATTGCGGCCTCGACGCGCCTTAGCGATGTACTCCAGGCGATTCGCAGCGGGGTGTTCTCGCCGGACGACCCATCCCGCTACGCCGGGCTGGTCGATGGCCTGGTGGCCCATGACCGCTTCCTGGTGTGCGCCGACTTCGATGCCTACTGGGATGCCCAGCGACGGGTCGAGGAGTTGTGGCACAAGCCGGAGGAGTGGTGGCGCATGGCGGTGCTGAATACGGCGCGGATGGGCTGGTTCTCGTCGGACCGGACGATTCGCGAGTATGCGACGGAGATCTGGAAGGCGTTGGACTGAGGTGAGGCATTCGCGGGTAAACCCGCTCCCACAGGTACTCCACCGCCTGCAACGGCTGTGGAATACCTGTGGGAGCGGGTTTACCCGCGAACAAGGCACTGCCGACAGTCGGCCTGGCGCCCGGTGAACTACCGACCTATTGTGCCGTCTGACAGCCCAGGCGAGTCTCATCACTCGCTAGCATCGAACTCTCCCTGTAAACTGCGGGGGTTTTTCTCCCCCTATCCTTTCGGAGCCATACATGTCCCGCGTTACCCTGAGTCGCTATCTGATTGAGCAGACCCGCAGCAACAATACCCCTGCCGATCTGCGCTTCCTGATCGAAGTGGTGGCGCGTGCGTGCAAGGAAATCAGCCACAACGTGTCCAAGGGCGCCCTGGGCGGTGTGCTGGGCAGCATGGGCACTGAAAACGTGCAGGGCGAAGTGCAGAAGAAGCTCGACGTGATCTCCAACGAGATCCTGCTCGAAGCCAACGAGTGGGGCGGCCACCTGGCCGGCATGGCCTCCGAGGAAATGGACAACGCCTACCAGATCCCGGGCAAGTACCCCAAAGGTGCCTACCTGCTGGTCTTCGACCCACTGGACGGTTCGTCGAACATCGACGTAAACGTTTCGGTCGGCACCATCTTCTCGGTACTGCGTTGCCCTAACGAATACCTGAGCCAGAACGAAACCCTCAACGAAAAAGCCTTCCTGCAGCCAGGCACCCAGCAGGTCGCCGCCGGTTATGCCATCTACGGCCCGCAGACCATGCTGATCCTGACCCTGGGTAACGGCGTCAAGGGCTTCACCCTGGATCGCGAGCTGGGCAGCTTCGTCCTGACCCACGAAAACATCCGCGTACCGGAAAGCACCGCCGAGTTCGCCATCAACATGTCCAACCAGCGTCACTGGGAAGCCCCGGTGCAACGCTACGTGGGCGAGCTGCTGGAAGGTGAGACCGGCCCGCTGAAAAAGAACTACAACATGCGCTGGATCGCCTCGATGGTGGCCGACGTACACCGCATCCTGACCCGTGGCGGCCTGTTCATGTACCCGCGCGACGCGCGCGAGCCGAGCAAGCCGGGCAAGCTGCGTCTGATGTACGAAGCCAACCCGATGTCGTTCATCATCGAACAGGCCGGTGGCGCCTCCACCAACGGTTACGACCGCATCCTCGATATCCAGCCAGAAAGCCTGCACCAGCGCGTGTCGGTCATCCTTGGCTCGAAGGAAGAGGTCGAGCGCGTAACCGCCTACCACAAGGAGTAAGTCATGCTCGCACCTTGGCAGCCGTTGCTGGAATGGTGGTTCGGTTGGGGCACCAGTCCCCAGGCCGTGGCTGACGAGAAGAGCACGCTGTGGTTCGGCAAGCACCATGATGCCGAGGCCCAGGCGCTGTTTGGCGAGCTGGTCGAGCACGCCTTGGCCGGTGGCCTCGAGGAATGGCAGCAGAGCCCGCAAGGCTGGCTGGGGCTGTTGATTCTGCTGGACCAGTTGCCGCGCATGATCCACCGCGACACGCCGCGCGCCTTTGAAGGTGACCGGCGTGCCCAGGTGGTCGCCATGCAAGGGCTGCAGAAAGGCTGGGATTACCAGTTGCTGCCGATCCAGCGGGTGTTCGTGCTGCTGGTGCTGGAGCATGCCGAGGTGCTGGACTGGCAGAACCTGAGTGTCGAGCGTTACCAGATTCTGCTCGATGAACAACCGGAGGCGAACCGCCGGTTGTTCGAGGGCTTCCTCGACTATGCCGAGCAGCATCAACGGGTAATTGCCCGATTCGGGCGCTTCCCGCATCGCAACCTGATGCTTGGCCGGCCGAGCACCAGTGAAGAGATGGACTTTTTGCTGGAGCCTGGGTCCAGGTTCTGAATGCAGTGGGGCTGCTATGCAGCCCATCGCAGGCTTCGCCAGCTCCCACGGAAAGGGTTGGGTTGGCGCCGTGGGAGCTGGCTCTGGCTAAGTCGGGGCTGCCGAACCGCTGCTATGGGCCGCAGAGCGGCCCCGGCTGTTTCAGATCCTGAAACTCCCCACCAGATGCTTCAACCGCTCGACCTGGTGCTCCAGGTCGGTGCAGGCACGCAAGGTGCTCTGCAGGTTTTGCACCCCTTCCTGATTCAGCGTATTGATTTCGGTGATGTCGACATTGATCGACTCCACCACGGCGGTCTGTTCTTCGGTGGCGGTGGCCACTGACTGGTTCATGCCATCGATTTCACCGATACGCTGGGTGACGCTGCCCAGACGCTCACCGGCCTGGTTGGCAATGCCTACGCTGTGGTCACTGTGCTGCCGGCTCTGGTTCATGGTGCTGACCGCCACCTGTGCGCCGGCCTGCAGCTCTTCGATCAGGCGCTGCACCTGTTGCGCCGATTCCTGGGTGCGGTGGGCCAGGTTGCGCACTTCATCGGCAACTACGGCAAAGCCTCGTCCGGCCTCGCCTGCACGGGCGGCTTCGATTGCGGCATTGAGCGCCAGCAGGTTGGTCTGCTGGGAAATACCGCTGATCACATCGAGGATCTGGCCGATGTTTGCCGTGTGCGCATTGAGCGTTTCGATGTTGCCGCACGAGTCGCTGATGCGCGCCGACAACTGGTTCATCACATCGATCGTACGCCCGACCACCTGCTGGCCATCTTCGGCAAGCCCCCGTGCTTCGCTGGAGTGTTGCGAAGCCAGCGCTGCGTTCTGGGCGATTTCCTGGGCTGCGGCGCCGAGCTGGTTGATGGCTGCGGCCACGCTGCTGGTACGGCTGGACTGCTGGTCGGCGTTGTTGATCGACGCATTGGAGGCCGTCACCACCTGCGCGGCCACCGCGTTCACCTGGCCGGTGGCCGAGGCCACTTCGCGAATCGACTCGTGAATTCGCTCGACGAAGCGGTTGAACGACTGGCCAAGGCTGCCGAATTCATCCTGGGCATGAATGGTCAGGCGACGGGTCAGGTCGCCTTCACCTTCGGCGATGTCATGCATGGCTCGGCCCATCAGGTGCAGCGGTTCCATCAGCACACGAATCAGCAGGCTCAGCAGGGCAATGATCACCACCACGGCGATCAGGGTCGCGACAATGGCCGAGGTACGCAGCTCGCCCAGCATGGCGAAGGCCGCGTCCTGGTCGAGCACCAGCGCCACGTACCAGTCCGCCGACGGCACGCCGTCGACGTGGGTGAAACTGATGAACTGCTTGCGTCCGTCCAGTTCGACTTCCTGCAGGCCGCTGGCGGTGCGCGGTGGGGTGCCAGGGTAGAGATCGGCCAAGGTCTTCAGCGCAAGTTCGGCCTTGGGGTGGATGAGGATCTTGCCTTCGCCATTGACGATGAACGCGTGGCCCCGGCCGTTGAAGTCCAGGGTGTTGATCAGGTTGCTGATGGTTTGCAGGTCGGTGTCGACGCCGCTGACGCCGATCAGCCTGCCAGCCTGCTGCACCGGGGTGGCCAGGGTGATCACCAGCTTGCCGGCGGATGCCGAGATATAGGGTTCGGTAACGATCGTCCGGTTGGCGGCGCTGGCGGCCTTGTACCAGCCTCTTGCACGAGGGTCATAGTCAGCGGCACGGTTGCCGACCGGCACCGATTGCATGCTGCCGTCCTGGCCGCCGAAGTAGGTGAGCTGGAAATTGCTGCCATACACCGGCAGCGACAGGCTGCGGTCGAGGCTGGCCTTGTTTGGGCCGTCCACCGCGACCTGCTGGGCCAGCGAGTCGAGCAATTGGATACGGCTGTCGAGCCAGTTGCGGATGTTGCCTGCAGTGAGATTACCCAGGTCCCTCAGGGTAGCTTGCGTATCGCTGCGCAGCGACTGACGTTGTCGGTAGTCGTTGAACAGGACAAAACAGGTGAAAGCGACCGCTACCACGAGGGCGGCGGCCAGCAGAATCTTGTGGCTGAACTTCAGGTTCTTGGTCATGAATGCGGTCTGCGCAAGGCAAGTCGGAGGGAGAGGGTGTGGCAATACGCCACAGCGCCGCTTGCTATGTCGTCACGGCGCGCGGAAACCTTAATCGTTTGCGCAGGGGCAACCGACCAATGGTGGGGGCGTAAATGGTGGCATTCAGGGAACCAGCAAGGCTTTTTCCCGTCGAAGGTCACTGCAGGCCACTCGCCTGCATCTAACTGTCCAGGAGTGTCCCTTCATGTCGTTGCGTTCCCTCGCCCTGTTGTCCTTGTGCGTCGTCCTGACTGCGTGCAGCAAGATCAATCAGGAAAACTATTCCAAGCTCAAGGCCGGCATGAACAAGGCCGAGGTCGAGCAATTGCTCGGCATGCCCACCGAGTGCTCTGGCGCACTGGGCATGAGCAGTTGCACCTGGGGGGACGAGAAGAGCTTTATCAGCGTGCAATACGCGGCTGACAGGGTACTGATGTACTCAGGGCAGGGTCTCAAATGAAACGTCTGCACCTGCTGCTGGGCCTGTGCCTGGTGATTCTGCTCGGTGGTTGCGCCACGTCGGCCAATGACCCGCTGGCGCCCAAGACAGCTGGCAACGTCGACCTCAAGCGTTACCAGGGCAAGTGGTACGAACTGGCCCGGCTGCCGATGCCTTACCAGAGCGAGTGTGCCCAGTCGGAGGCGCATTACAACCTCAAACCGGATGGCTCGTACGGCGTGCTCAACCGGTGCCGGACGATGGGCGACGAATGGTTGCGCGCTGAAGGGCATGCCAACATTCAGGAGCCGGGGCATACCGACAGGCTGTGGGTGGAGTTCGACAACTGGTTCACCCGCCTGGTACCGGGTTTGACCAAGGGCGAATACTGGATCTTGTACGTGGATGACCGTTACCGCACAGCCATCGTCGGCAGCCCGGACCGCAAATACCTGTGGATTCTTTCGCGCACGCCGACCTTGCCGGCCTGGGAACGCGAGAGCCTGATGTCCAAGGCTCGGCAGCAGGGTTATGACACCAGCCGTTTGATCTGGCGTACGGCCGACAAGCAGATCGTGCAGATGCATTGATGCCAGTCTGCTCCGGCCCCTTCGCCGACAGCCCGCTCTTTGTAGGAGCCGGCTTGCCGGCGATAGGGCCAGTGCAGGCAACCCATCACCCCAGCAACTGCCTCAACACCCCAGCAAACGCCCGCGCACTTTCTTCCTCCTGCGCATGCCGCCCCTGGCGCACCACCCACTGCCCATTCACCATCACATCCCGTACCTGACGGTCTGTGCCAGCGAACAGCCAGCGGTTGAGAATGGCATCGCCATCGGCGGTTGCGATGTACGGATCCTGCCCGTCGAGCACAAGCCAGTCAGCCCGCTTGCCCACTTCCAGAGTGCCGATGGCTTGGCCCAACGCCTGGGCTCCACCTCTTAGCGCTGCGTCGTACAAGGTGCGTCCGACCATCGGCTGGTCCTTGCCATACAGCCGATTGCGCCGCTGATCTCGCAGGCGCTGTCCATATTCCAGCCAGCGCAACTCTTCCACCACGCTCAGCGAAACATGGCTGTCCGAGCCAATCCCCATACGCCCGCCTTGAGCCAGGTAGTCCACCGCCGGGAAGATGCCATCACCCAGGTTGGCTTCCGTGGTCAGGCACAGGCCCGCGACGGCGCCGCTGCGAGCCATCGCGGTCACCTCATCGGCATTGGCATGGGTGGCATGGACCAGGCACCAGCGCGGGTCCACCTGAACATGCTCGTACAGCCACTGCAGCGGGCGCAGGCCGCTCCAGGCCAGGCAGTCATCCACTTCCTTCTGCTGTTCGGCGATGTGGATATGAATCGGGCAGTGAGGGTTCGACGCTGTCAGCACCTGGTCGATCTGCCCTGGGGTGACCGCACGCAAGGAGTGGAAGCACAGGCCCAGCGCTTGCGCAGGTTCCGCGGCCAGGATCGGTGCAAGCTGCGCCTGCAGGTTCAGGTACTGCTCCGTGGTGTTGATGAAGCGTCGCTGGCCATCATTGGGCGCTTGGCCGCCGAAACCGGCATGGCTGTACAGCACGGGCAGCAAGGTCAGGCCGATGCCGCTGCTGGTGGCGGCTGCGCTGATGCGTCGGGATAGCTCGGCGGGGTCGGCGTAAGCGTTGCCAGCCTGATCGTGGTGTACGTAGTGGAACTCGGCCACCGAGGTGTAACCGGCCTTGAGCATCTCGATGTAGAGCTGACGGGCGATGACCTGCAGTTGCTCCGGGGAGATCTTGCCGACCATGCGGTACATCAGCTCACGCCAGGTCCAGAAGCTGTCGTTGGGGTTGCCTGCGACCTCCGCCAGGCCAGCCATGGCACGCTGGAACGCATGGGAATGCAGGTTGGGCATGCCTGGCAGCACAGGCCCGCTCAACCGCTCGGCGTCTTCTGCACTGGCATCGGCTTGCACGCCCGTCAGATAGCCGTCGGCGGCGATCTCCAGACGGACATTTCTAGCCCAACCGCTGGGTAGGAGGGCACGTTCGGCGAAGTAGGCGGGCATGGGTCTATCCTGTTATTGTTCAGCTTGTATATACATATACAGCCGTTTGCCTGCCGGGTAAACTCCGGCAAGCTACCGCTCAATCAATTCGCACAAGGACCAAACGCCGTGCCGACACCTCCTGTCTCCACGCTGGTCGCCCAGATGGGCGAAGGGCCGGCGCCGCTGTATGCCCGGGTCAAGCAGATGATCGTCCAGCAGATCGAAAACGGCAGCTGGCCACCGCATCACCGGGTGCCCTCGGAAAGCGAACTGGTCAGCGAGCTGGGCTTCAGCCGCATGACCATCAACCGCGCCCTGCGCGAACTCACGGCAGAGGGCCTGCTGGTACGCATGCAAGGCGTGGGGACCTTCGTCGCCGAGCCCAAGACCCGCTCGGCGCTGTTCGAGGTCCACAACATCGCAGACGAGATTGCCGCCCGTGGCCACCAGCATAGCTGCCAGGTCATCACCCTTACCGAGGAAGCGGCCGGCTCCGAGCGCGCTTTGGCCCTGGACATGCGCGAAGGCCAGCGGGTGTTCCACTCGCTGATCGTGCATTACGAGAATGGCGTACCGGTGCAGATCGAGGACCGCTACGTCAACGCCGCCATCGCGCCGGACTACCTCAAGCAGGACTTCACCCGCCAGACGCCGTATGCCTATCTGTCTCAGGTTGCACCGCTGACAGAGGGTGAGCACGTGGTCGAGGCCATCCTCGCCGAGCCCGATGAATGCGAACTGCTGCAGATCGAGCGTGGCGAGCCTTGCCTGCTGATCCGTCGCCGTACCTGGTCTGGTCGCCTGCCAGTTACTGCCGCTCGGTTGATTCACCCGGGTTCCCGTCATCGCCTGGAAGGACGCTTCAGCAAATGAGCCACCTGCATGTGTTACGTGCGCGGGATTACCCACGCATGCCCTGGAAGAACGGTGGCGGTTACACCGAAGAAATCACGCGCGACGCGGGTGATGGACTGGACGGTTTCGGCTGGCGTCTTTCCATTGCCGATATCGAGGCTTCCGGCGGCTTCTCCAGCTTCGTCGGCTATCAGCGGATCATCACCGTCTTGCAAGGGGACGGCATGCGCCTGAGTGTCGATGGTGTGGCGTCGCGGCCGTTGTTGCCGTTCGATGCATTCGCCTTCGATGGCCAGAGCCAGGTGAATTGTCACCTGCTGGGTGGCCCGATCCGCGACTTCAACCTCATCTATGCCCCCGAGCGTTACCGTGCGCGCCTGCAGTGGTTCAACGGCAGTACCCGGCTGTTCAGCGCCGCAGGCACCGTGCTGGTCTTCAGTGGGCAGGCACAATTGCAGCTTCGTGTCGGCGGGCAGCCTGTGGATAACCTGGACCGCTACGACTGCGTGCACTTGAGCGGTAACGATCGCCTGGTGGAGCTGGAAGTCACCGGGCTGTGCTGTGTCATCGAACTGAGCGACGTTTCCCGGTAACGCACCGCTATCGCACAATTTGTTACCGAATGCCCCAAGGTGGCGCAATGCCGCCTTGGCCTGAATTCTCCCTCGCAACGCCTTCTCAGAATTTTCATAAACCCCGTATCCCTTGAATAACGTGGCCTTCAACCGCTCCGCAGGCGGCTGGTGCGTGGTCGAAAAGACGACTTGGCAATTCAATTGCATATGCTTGTATGTACAAGTAAAGCCAAGTGCGCGAAAGTGGATAGGCCGTCCCTTTCGCGTTTGACACAACGCACCACTGGCCCGCCGATCGCGTCGGGTTTGGATAGATCGCTCAAGGAGCACTTTTCGTGACTGACAACAACTTGAACAAATTCCGTGACGTCGAGATCCGCGCCCCGCGTGGCAACAAGTTGACCGCCAAAAGCTGGCTGACCGAAGCGCCGCTGCGCATGCTGATGAACAACCTCGACCCGCAGGTTGCTGAAAACCCGAAAGAGCTGGTGGTGTACGGCGGCATTGGCCGCGCCGCCCGCAACTGGGCGTGCTACGACAAGATCGTCGAGAGCCTGACCAACCTTAACGACGATGAAACCCTGCTGGTGCAGTCGGGCAAGCCGGTCGGCGTGTTCAAGACCCATGCAAACGCCCCGCGTGTGCTGATCGCCAACTCCAACCTGGTGCCGCACTGGGCCAATTGGGAACACTTCAACGAACTGGATGCCAAGGGCCTGGCCATGTACGGCCAGATGACCGCCGGCAGCTGGATCTACATCGGCAGCCAAGGCATCGTCCAGGGCACCTATGAAACCTTCGTCGAGGCTGGCCGCCAGCACTACAACGGCAGCCTCAAGGGCAAGTGGGTACTGACCGCCGGTCTGGGCGGCATGGGCGGCGCCCAACCGCTGGCAGCAACCCTGGCCGGTGCCTGCTCGTTGAACATCGAATGCCAGCAGAGCCGCATCGACTTCCGCCTGCAGACTCGCTACGTCGACGAGCAGGCCACCGACCTGGATGACGCCCTGGCGCGCATCGCCAAGTACACCGCCGAAGGCAAGGCCATCTCCATCGCCCTGCACGGCAACGCCGCTGAAATCCTGCCCGAGCTGGTGCGCCGTGGTGTGCGCCCGGACATGGTCACCGACCAGACCAGCGCCCACGACCCGCTCAACGGCTACCTGCCGGCCGGTTGGACCTGGGAACAGTACCGCGACCGCGCCCAGACCGAGCCAGCTGCCGTGGTCAAGGCCGCCAAGCAGTCGATGGCCGTGCACGTGCAGGCCATGCTCGACTTCCAGAAGCAGGGCGTTCCGACCTTCGACTATGGCAACAACATTCGCCAGATGGCCAAGGAAGAGGGCGTGAGCAATGCCTTCGACTTCCCAGGCTTCGTGCCGGCGTACATCCGCCCGCTGTTCTGCCGTGGCATCGGCCCGTTCCGTTGGGCGGCGCTGTCCGGTGACGCCGAGGACATCTACAAGACCGACGCCAAGGTCAAGGAACTGATCCCCGACGACGCCCACCTGCATCGCTGGTTGGACATGGCCCGCGAGCGCATCAGCTTCCAAGGCCTGCCGGCGCGTATCTGCTGGGTTGGCCTGGGCCTGCGTGCCAAGCTGGGCCTGGCCTTCAACGAAATGGTGCGCAGCGGCGAGCTGTCGGCGCCGATCGTGATCGGTCGCGACCACCTGGACTCGGGCTCGGTATCCAGCCCCAACCGCGAAACCGAAGCCATGCGCGACGGTTCGGATGCGGTCTCCGACTGGCCACTGCTCAACGCCCTGCTCAACACCGCCAGCGGCGCCACCTGGGTCTCGCTGCACCACGGCGGCGGCGTGGGCATGGGCTTCTCGCAGCACTCGGGCATGGTGATTGTATGTGACGGCACCGACGAAGCCGCCGAGCGTATCGCCCGCGTGCTGACCAACGACCCGGCCACCGGCGTGATGCGCCATGCCGATGCAGGGTATGAAATTGCGATCGAGTGCGC